>CAZAXA010000076.1:0-16850 GCA_964488965.1 uncultured Phaeodactylibacter sp.
ACGGCGTCAGCTTCCCCTTCCAATCCGTCCATGGCTGTATCGGCTGCAGCGAGGTGAACTTCTGGGATAAAGGGCCGTTCTACCGCCGCATCACCTACTTCCCGGGCTTCGGCATAGAAAGCAATGCCGATAAGGTCGGCGGCGCTCTCGCTGCCGTCACTGCCGCCGGTATTGCCGCTCACGCTATCGGCACTAACCTCCGCAAGAAAAAGCTCATCGATGACCTGGTCTCGGAAGGTAAAGAGTCCGAACAGCAATTATCTTAAGTTTATCAGGCTTGACAGGTTTTTGGAACCTGGCAGCTCTCAAAAATAATGATCATGAGTAACAGAATAGTCGTCGACCCTATCACCAGGATTGAAGGCCATCTGCGCATCGAAGCCGAGGTACAGGATGGCAAGCTGGTGGACGCTTACAGCTCCGGCACCATGGTTCGCCTTATCGAAAGAATCCTGCAGGGCAGGGACCCCCGCGACGCCTGGGCCTTTGTGGGCCGGGTGTGCGGCGTGTGCACCACGGTACACTCTCTGGCTTCCTGCCGTTCCGTCGAGGATGCCCTGGGCATCGTCATCCCGCCCAATGCCGAGCTGGTGCGCAACCTGATGTACTGCGCTCAGTATATGCACGACCACGTGGTACATTTCTATCACCTTCATGCGCTGGACTGGGTAGATGTGGTCAACGCTCTGCAGGCCGACCCGAAGGCCACTTCCGAACTGGCGCAAAGCATTTCCAACTGGCCCAGGAGTTCGCCGGGCTATTTCTCCGACCTCCAAAAGCGGGTCAAAGGGTTTGTGGAAAGCGGACAGCTGGGCATCTTCACCAACGGCTACTGGGGGCACCCCGCCTATAAACTGCCGCCGGAGGTCAACCTTATCGGCCTGGCCCACTACCTGGAAGCCCTCGAATGGCAAAAGGAAATGGTTAAAGTCCACACCATCTTCGGCGGCAAGAACCCGCACCCCAACTATCTGGTAGGGGGTATGGCCTGCTCAATAGGCCTGGATGATGTGAGCGCCATCAATGCCGAGCGCCTGGCCTATGTCGGCCGCCTTTTCGAAGAAGGCAAGCGCTTTGTCGAGCAGGTCTACATCCCCGACCTGCTGGCCATTGCTTCCTTCTATAAGGACTGGGGCGCCATCGGCGGCGGCCTGGGCAACTACCTCGTCTATGGCGACCTGCCCACCAACGGCTACAACGACCCGTCGAGCTTCCTCATTCCCTCCGGCGCCATCCTGAACAAGGACATCAGCGCGGTCTATGAAGTCGACCTTCGGGAAGATGCTCAGGTTCAGGAGTTTATCAGCCGTTCCTGGTATGAATACTCCGGTGGCGACGGCCTTGGCCTGCACCCCTGGAAGGGAGAGACCAATGTGAAATATACCGGCCCTAAACCGCCTTACGAGCATCTCAATGTGGAGGAGAAATACAGCTACCTGAAAACGCCGCGCTGGAAAGGCAACGCCATGGAGGTAGGCCCCCTGGCCAGAATGCTGGTGGGCTATGCCCGTGGCCGCGAAGACTTCAAGGAAGTGGTCGACAGCGCCCTGGCCAAGCTGGATGTGCCGGTTACCGCCCTGTTCTCCACGTTGGGGCGTACTGCCGCCCGCGGCCTTGAGACCCAGCTCATTGTAAACTGGGCCATGGACTTCTACGAGCAGTTGCTGACGAATATCCGCAACGGCGATACCCGCATGGCGGATACCTCGAAGTTCAACCCCGAGCGATGGGAAGCTTCCGCCCAGGGCGTCGGCCATACCGAGGCGCCCCGCGGCGCACTGGCGCACTGGTGTGTGATCAAGGACCAGAAGCTGGAAAATTACCAGCTCGTCGTGCCCACTACCTGGAACGCCTCGCCCCGCGACCCGGAAGGCAAGCCGTCGGCCTATGAATCCTCACTGATGGATAATACGCCCATTGCCGACCCGGAACAGCCGCTGGAGATTCTGCGTACCATCCACTCTTTCGATCCCTGCCTGGCCTGTGCCGTGCACGTGTACGATGAAGAGGGCAGGCAGGCCAGCCGCGTGAAGGTGCTGTAATTGCTGTTGCCCTGACATTTATCGTCTGGGCAATAGCCAATGTTTTAATCTGGAAACCATAACAAAATGGCTACACAAAACCTCCGCCGAGTATTCGTCTGGCAATTACCCGTCCGGTTTTACCACTGGATCAATGCCCTGTGCATAGTAGTGCTGTGTGTGACGGGTTACATCATCGCCCGCCCGCCGGCCTTCCAGCAGGGAACGGAAGCCTCCTACGCTTACTGGTTCGGCATCAACCGCTTCCTCCACTTTATCTTTTCCTATCTTTTCCTGTTCAACTTCATCTTCCGGCTTTACTGGGGCTTTGTCGGCAACCGGTATGCCGACTGGAAGAACTTCATTCCGACCAACCGGAAATTCTTCGAGGAAATGTGGAAAGTGATCAAGATCGACATCCTGCTGCAAAAGGATAAGGAGCACCTCTCCATCGGCCATAATGCGCTTGCCGGCTTCGTTTATTTCCTCGTATTTATCGCTTTTGCGATACAGTGCCTCACCGGTTTCGGGCTGTATGCCGCCATGAGCGACTGGTGGCTGCCCAACCTGTTCGCCTGGGTGCCCGGCCTGTTCGGCGGCGACTTTGACCTCCGGCAAATCCATCACGCCACCATGTGGTTCTTCATCGTCTTTTCCATCATCCATGTCTACCTGGTGTTCTACCACGATTATGTAGAGGGCCGGGGCGAGACGTCCTCCATCATCGGCGGGTGGAAGTTCATCGAAGAGGAGGTGTTTATGAAGGAACTGGAACAGGAAAAAGAACTGGAAGATATTAAACGCAGAGCATTACAGAAGGAACAGAAAGCGAAAGCCTGATACCAAGTGGGAAGTACGAAGTCGGAAGGCGGAATAGTACCCTGGGGACACTTCCCACTTCCGCCTTCCCACTTCCGCCTTCCCACTTCCGCCTTCCCACTTCCCAAACGCACCAAGATACAGATATGGAAATTACAACCGCCTCCTCCAAAGTGCTCATCCTCGGCATCGGCAACCTGCTGATGGGCGACGAGGGCGTGGGCGTCCACCTGGCCCAGCGCCTTGCGGGGCAGGCCTTTCCGCCCGAAGTAGATGTCGTCGATGGCGGCACCGGAGGCTTTCACCTTACGGAATATTTCACGTCCTACCCCTGCGTCATCCTCATCGACGCCACCCTTGACGGCCGGCCGGCCGGGACGATCCGCCTGCTGGAACCTCGGTTCTCCTCAGAATTTCCCCGTTCCATGAGCACCCATGACATCGGCCTGCGCGACCTGCTGGAAGGCCTGCAGATGATGGGCCGTATGCCCGGGGTGTACCTCTTTGCCGTTTCCGTTGAGGAACTGCAGGAGATGTATATCGGCCTTTCGCCGGAAGTGGAGGCGGTGATGCCTGAACTGATGGAGAGGGTGTCGGCCCTGGCGGTGGAGTTGATGGGAACCTTCGCGCCTCGATCATCCTGAGCGCACATCCTGCCGGTCATTTCGAAGCCCTTTTTACTATCTGCTTTCCGCCATCATCCCAGATCCAGTAAAATTCAGTGGCCGGGCTGTCACTGGGCGGCGTAACCAGGCGCAGCCATTTGTTCTCTGCATTTTGAAAAACGCCCTGGCCTATGTAATCTAACCTGGCCCTCTTTCCTTGTGTGTTTATATAGTAAATATTGTTGTTTTCATAAACTATTTTTCTGTTTTCCTCATAATCGCCGACAATCGCATTGACGATCTCTTCCGTCAGAGGGGCCGGGTTTATCTCATTTTCCAGCAAAGGAATCTGCCATCTGTATGCCTGTTTTAACTCGCCTGAGGGGGCCGTTTCTGCCAGTGATTTGCAAATGTCGAGCAGAGCATAGCTCATAGCTTTATCGGAGCTTATCGTCAGATCAGGAATAACACCGATCCCATCAATTCCTTTTCCGGACACCGGGTTTTTGCTCTCGATCGTTGGTATCATTATATAGAGGAACTCATTGATGGCAAAGAGCTGCCCCGGGTTGCCCTCTCCTTTTGTCTGTTCTCCCACAATTACTGCCCTTTTATATTGCTGTAAGGTATAAGCAAATCCCTCCGCTGCGGATGATGTCCTGTTGCTCACCAAAATATAAACCGGTACATTTTCGGGGATTTTGTTGACCATGGCGTCGGAAGGAACATAACTTTTTTCAATCTTATTCCCTTTTCTGTGCCTCGATTCGGCGATCGGCACAGAGTCTCTGAGAAAATAACTCAGCATAAAATTCATTGTTTCCGCATGGCCGCCGCCGTTGTCTCTCAGGTCGATAATGACGGCGGAAGAGAACCGAATAAAATTCATGGCTCCCGCAATACTTTCCTTTGCCGGAGCAAGAGGCGGGAAATTGAGGAAGTGGAAATACCCTATATTTCCTTCAAGCCTCTCCACTTTTCGCAGGCGGAAGTTTTCGTACTTCATCCGCTGCAGCCATTCTTCATTAAAGGTTTGTTCTTTTCCTTCCCCCTCATTTTTTTCGTCCGATAATATCTGTTGAACCCTTTCCCGGCTTACGCCCAGGCTGATGTGGCCGTCATTTCCGCATTCCTGAATGTCTTTTTCGAAGGATTCCAGAAAGCCCGGCGCCTCGTTTAGCGGATCATAGCCGCCCCCGTTCCATTTTTGCCTGATCTGCTTTTCCATTGATTCGATCCTTTCCGGAAAAATGTAGTGCTCATGCAGCAGGGCAATTGTTTTATCAATAATGGCGGCTTTTTCTTTTTGCGAAATGTCGCCGTTTTTTTGGGCATGGGTAAGCCCCGCGCCAAGCACGATAATTGTGCCGGCGATCCAGAGGTGATTTGATCTCATATCCGAGTTTATTTATTCAGTTGACGATTGTTCCGGCATTATTTTTTCCTGGAAAGGATTAGGTAATAACCATAAGAGGCGAATGCGTTAAACAGCACAATGATCGATAGTGCAAAAAAACCTGATGAATCCTCCACCATATTCCCGGATAAGTAAATGGCCATCAGCGCAAGGCCTGTGGCAAGGCTGAACAAAAACCATTTTATCGGCTGGAGCCGCAGTATCTTATTACCATCCGAGAATATCTTAATGAGCGCCTCCTCGGAAATGCCTTTATCGATCATTTTTAGCTTTAACCGGTTTTCGGCTCTGCTTTTTGAGTAGGACACCAGCGTATTCAGCACGAAAAAAAGGAACAGAAGAGGGATGCCTGTTTCGAGAACCTTATCGGGAATGATGCCGCCGCCATCAGAAGGATCAGGCATAACCGTTGTTTGTGCTTTCTCCTGCGCCTCCGCGATGTAGCTCCATAGCAGAAGGAACAGCAGCATTAATTTGCTTTTCATTTTAGCCCTTTTGCCGGATCAGACCGGCAGGCAGGTAAAAAGTTGCAAAAACCTGTCGGAATATTTTTTATTGCGGCTGCAACTTTTTAAAAGTATTCCTGTCAGATCGTCTGTTACTTCGCAATCATAAAATGCAGAAAGGGGCTGATGATAAATTTCTGGTAAAACAGGTGCTTTCCGGCAACAGGAAGGCTTTCGAACAGCTTGTTCGCCAATATGAGGGATTGGTGCTGAACATCGTTACTCCCCTGGCCCGTATCGAGGCCGACCGGGAAGATATCTGCCAGGATGTATTCGTCAAGGTATTTGAGAAGCTGAATACCTTTGAGTTCCGGTCAAAACTCTCAACGTGGATAGGCAATATTGCCTATAATACGAGTATCAGTTTCCTGCAGAAGAAAAGGAATATTCCCCTGGCAGGCCTTTTCCACGGGCGCTCTGCGCCGTACGGGAAAAATGTGGCGGATACATTTGAGGAAGATGTTAAGGGGCCGGGTTTAAACCCGGAACAGGCCATTATCAGGAGGGAAGAACTCGACGGCTTGTTTGAGGCGATAGATAGCCTGCCTGAAATGCAAAAAACCGTATTATTGCTTTTCTATCAGGATGATCTGAGTTTAGACGAAATAAGCCAGATACTGGAGGCGCCGGTCAACACGGTCAAAAGCCATTTGTTCAGAGCCAGAAAATGCCTGAGAGAAAAATTATCAAAATGAACGTATAGTGAAAGATAAAGAAGAATATACCCTGGAAGAAGCGATAAAAAACAACTACCGGACAGCGCCGTTGCGGATCAACCTGCCTGCGGTTGTGGCCGAAACTGTCTTTGAGGAAAGAAAAAGGGCTGTATTTGACCGGCAGATTCATCTGCTGGCCGGCGGCATCCATATAGTAGTTATGGCTTTTTGTATTGGATACCTGTATAAAATATCTGCGCCCCCCGTATTACTTCTGTTGATCATCCCCGCCGCTTGTTATTTCTGGTTGTCTTTTAAAGAGTACATGCTGGCCTCTGCATCCGGACATATCCTGGAAGGATCTCGCGATTGACATAGGGGGAACCCGTTCCATCTTTCATCTCACCTACAGGAAATTTTCTGTAACCAAAGGAAATATCCCGCCGTCTCAGGTTCCGCGGGCTGATCATTATTTCCTGAACAGGCTCGTCACAGGGCCCGCGCCCCTGAACCTATTTCATCACCCGGCAATAACAACCGATCATGTGGAAGAACTACCTCAACACCGCCGTTCGCAATCTCCGGAAACAGAAGTATTACACGCTGATCAATGTCCTGGGCCTGGCCCTGGGGCTGGCCTGCTTTTTATTCATCCTCGCCTATGTGAAGGATGAGCTGAGCTACGACCGCTATCACGAAAAAGCCGGCCGCATCTACCGGGTGGGCTTTCAGGGCCATATTTTCGGCCAGGATTTTGACCTGGCGGAGGTAGGCGACCCCTTCGGGCCGACGGTACTGGCCAGTTTTCCAGAAGTGGAGCAGCAGGCGCGCCTGCGGGGATGGGGCAGTTTCCTGGCGCGGCACGAAGACAACAGCTACCGGGAGGAGCATGTGGTCTTTGCCGATTCCACTTTTTTTGATGTTTTTTCCTTTCCGCTGCTCAAAGGAAATCCCCGGACGGTTCTCAAAGAGCCCAACAGCCTGGTGATCACGCCGGCTCTGGCGAAGAAATATTTCGGCAGGAAGGACCCCATCGGCCAAACCCTGATTCTCGACAAGGATTATCCCTACCACATTACCGGCATTATGGAAGAGATGCCGCCAAATACGCATTTCCATTACGACATGATCGCCTCCCTGTCCACTCTGGAAGACAGCCGCAGCAACCAATGGGTGAGCAACAACTTTCACACCTATCTGGCGCTTCGGGAGGGGGCAGATCCGGAAGCCCTGGAGGCAAAATTCCCAACGCTGGTAGAAACCTATATTGCCAAACAGCTGGAGCAGTATCTGGGCATCACGCTGGACGATTTTTTCAAGGCCGGCAACTCCGCTCGCTATACCCTCTTTCCCCTCACGAAGATCCACCTGCATTCCCACAAGTTCGATGAGCTGGCGCCCAACAGCGATATCCGTTATGTGTATATCTTTTCTTTCATTGGAGCTTTCATTCTCCTGCTGGCCTGCATCAATTTCATGAACCTGGCCACGGCGCGCTCCGGCAACCGGGCCCGTGAGGTAGGCCTGCGCAAGGTGGTGGGAGCGCAGCGGCGGCAACTCATCGGCCAGTTTTTGAGCGAATCGGTACTGCTGAGTTTCGTTGCTCTGCTGCTGGCGGCGCTGCTGATGCAGATGGCCCTGCCGCATTTCAACCAATTGTCGGGCAAACAATTGAGCCTCTGGAGGGCCGATGCGAGCTGGCTATGGGCGGCCATGCTGGGCCTGTCGCTGCTGGTGGGCGTCGCTGCGGGCAGTTACCCGGCCTTTTTCCTGTCGGCCTTCCGGCCGGTGCAGGTGCTGAAGGGGCTCTTCAACCGCGGGCGCGGCGGGAGCGTCTTCCGCAATGCCCTGGTGGCCTTTCAGTTTACCATCACCATCGGGCTCATCGTAGGCTCTCTGGTCATCTATAAGCAACTGCGGTTCATCCAGAACAAAAAGCTGGGTTTTATCAAGGAACAGGTGCTGATCCTGAACGACGCCTATGCCTTGGGCGACAATGCCTTGCCGTTTAAGGAGGCCATTCTTCAGATACCGGAAGTGAAGAACGCTTCTTTCTCCGGCCATCTGCCTACCCCTTCCGGGCGGAGCAGTACGAGCGTTTTCCTGGGCAGGAGCACCAGCCCCGAAAATACGCACATCCTTCAGGTGTGGCGGGTAGATCATGACTATCTTAACACCCTGGGTATGGAGCTGGCCCTGGGCCGCGACTTTTCCCGGGAACACCCTTCCGACTCCAGCGCGGTGATCATCAATGAGGCGGCCATGAAGATATTCGGGCTGGACAACCCCCTGGGGCAGGAACTCAGCCGCCTGGATGACGACACTGCCGAGAACCTGCTCTCCTATAAGGTGATCGGCGTGGTAAAAGACTTCCATTTTTCCAGCCTCCGCGACAAGATCGAGCCCCTCATGATGTTTCTGGGCAACAGTACCGGCCACCTGGCCATCAAGGCCGATACGAGAGATGTTCCTGCTTTAACCGCTTCCCTGCGCCGCCAGTGGGCGCATTTCACTCCCGGCCAGCCTTTCGATCTGGATTTTATGGACGACGACTTCAACGCCATGTATGATGCCGAAGTACGCATCGGCAGTATCGTCAGCCTGTTTACCGGCCTTGCCATCTTCATCGCCTGCCTGGGCCTGCTGGGCCTGGCCGCCTTTACTGCTGAGCGGCGCACCAAAGAGATCGGCATCCGCAAAGTGTTGGGAGCGCCTGCCCGGGGCCTTTTCTTCCTCCTGGCCAAAGAATTTACCCGCTGGGTGCTTTTGGCCAGCTTTGTTGCTTTGCCTCTTGCCTATTATGCCATGCAAAAGTGGCTGCAGGGCTTCGAATACCGGGTCAGCGTCGGCGCCGACTCCTTGTTGATCGCCGTGCTCACCGGCCTGCTGGCCGCCCTGGCGACAGTCAGCTTCCATGCCTTCAGGGCGGTGCGGAGGAATCCGGTGGAGGCGCTGAGGTATGAGTAATGCGTTGGTGAGTCGGCAAAAGAGCATTTTAAAATATTGTCGCAAAGGTTTGTAAATTTGCCGCAGCTATTTTGCCGCCAGTTTTTCATCGCATAAAATGAATGTCGCAATATGCCAAAACAGAAAAAAACGATACAGAAGTCAGTTGCCATTTTGTGTGCGGGAGGCCCCGCCCCGGGCATCAACACCGTCATCAGCACCATTGCCAAGGTCTTCCTCAAGGACGGTTACCGGATCATAGGCATTCATGACGGTTACAAAAACCTTTTTAACGGCAAGGCGGATACGGTAAATATCGATTTCCACTATGCCGACCGGATTTTTCCCCGCGGCGGGTCCACCTTGCGCATGAGCCGTTACAAGCCCAGGGATGATGAATTCTCCGCCGATTTTTTTCTCGACAACAACGTCAAACTGCTGGTGACCATAGGGGGGGACGATACAGCTTCCAGCAGCAACCGGCTGGCCAAGTACCTGGCAAAGAAGAAGGTGGAGATTCAGAATATCCACGTCCCGAAAACCATCGATAACGACATTCCGCTGCCCGACGGAATGCCCACTTTCGGCTTCAATTCTGCCAAGGACGCCGGGGTGGCCATCGGGAATACCATCTACGAAGATTCCCGCACCAGCGGCAACTGGTTCATCATCGCCTCCATGGGGCGTTCGGCCGGCCACCTGGCCTTTGAGATCGGCGCCAGTTGCCATTTTCCCATCATCATCATCCCGGAGATGTTCAACAAAACCCGGATCACCCTGGGCAAGGTCATCGACCTGATCATCTCCTCCATGATCAAGCGGCTGGTCGAAGGCATCGGCTATGGGGTGGCCATTGTCAGCGAAGGCATTTTTCACGTGCTGGACGATGAGGATATAAAAAACTGCGGCATCACCTTTACCTATGATGCTCACGGCCATCCCGAGCTGGGCAATGTGAGCAAGGCGCACATCATCAACGTATTGGTGCAACGCAAACTCAAGGAACTGGATGTTCAGATCACAAGCCGCCCGGTGGAGATGGGCTACGAGCTGCGTTGCCACCGCCCGGTGGCCTACGACCTGACGCTGTGTACCGTCCTTGGCATGGGTGTAAAAAAACTCTTTGACCAGGGCCTCAAAGGCTGCATTGTTTCGACTACCCGCACTGCCGAGATCATGCCCATTTTCCTGAAAGATATCGAAGATGAGAACGGCATCATCCCGCCCCGGCTGGTTAACATCGACTCCGAGTTTTCTCAGTTGGTGCTGAGCGATATGCATGTGCTCACCAGGCAGGATTATAAAAAGGCCAAAAAATGGGTCGATATTCCGGAAACCTATGATTTCTACCGGATACTGAACTGGGAAGAGCCCATCTCCAAGCGGCGCTCGGATCCGGAAAGCGAAAAGGTTTCTGCCTGAGGGAATAACCGGCGGATTTTTTCCCGGTAAAATGCCTATCTTTCGCCAGAACAGAAAACGAAGACCACTTTGGAATATCCGGTCAAAAGCGCCCTTTTCGGCCTGGCGGCAGGGGATGCGCTGGGCGTGCCTGTGGAGTTCGTCGGCCGGTCATGGCTGAAGCGATTTCCCGTAGATGATATGCGGGGGCATGGCACGCACGACCAGCCGCCCGGCACCTGGTCGGATGATAGCTCTATGTCCTTTTGCCTGGCGGAAAGCCTCTGCCGGGGGTACGACCTGAGAGATATCGCCGAGCAGTTTCTGGCCTGGTGTTTTGGCCAGAAGTGGACGCCCCACGGCGAAGTCTTTGACATCGGCAATGCCACGCTGACGGCCGTCGAGCGCCTGCGCAACCGGGACCTGCCGCCTCAGCTTGCCGGCGGTATCGATGAGAGCAGCAACGGCAACGGCTCCCTGATGCGCATCCTGCCGCTTCTGTTCTACATTCACGATAAACCTATTGATGAACGGTACGCCATCGTCAGCGATGTGTCCAGTATAACCCATGGGCACTTCCGGTCGGTCTTCAGCTGTTTCGTTTACCTGGAAGTGGCCCGCCAGCTATTATGGGGAAAACATATCTCCGAAGCTTACGAAGAGGGCGCCGCCCTGGCTATGAAATACGCCGAAGCCCGGGAATTCAACCGCCGGGAACTGTCCTATTTCAATCGCGTACTGCAAAGAAAACTACCGGAGGTGCAGGAAGACAACATCTTCAGTTCCGGTTATGTGGTGCACACCCTGGAGGCCAGCCTGTGGTGCCTGCTGACAACCTCCTCCTATTCCGAAGCCGTCCTGCGTGCCGTTAACCTGGGAGAAGATACGGATACCTCCGGCGCCGTGACCGGCGGCCTGGCCGGCCTGGCCTATGGCTTCGATGACATCCCGGCGGGCTGGGTGGGGCAGCTTGCCCGGATGGAGGAGATCGAATACCTGTGTATGGCCTTTGCGGATAGTATGTGTCGACACAGAAGTTAAATCATTCCCTCAATCCCTCACTCCACCCAATAATCATACACCGCCGGCGGCCCGGCCAGGCTGGGCGTCAGCCCTTCCCGTACCTGAAGGTGAGCGGGGTGGTTTTGGTATATTTCATAATGCTCCATGCTGGCGAAGTTCATCTGGAAAGCGATATCGTGGTTGGAAATGAAGCGGGGGTCGCCGGTGTCGGCAATTTTGCCGACTTCCAGGTATTTGACCACTTCGATCTCCTCCAGTTTTTTAATTCCGGTGATGAGCCGGTTCACTTCTTCCTCCGGCAGGCCCTCCCGGAGTTTCAGGAATACGATATGCACCAGTTGCCCCTTTTCCGGGCCGGCTTTCAGCAGTTCCAGTTCGGCGGTTACCTGCCCGAGCTGCTGCTGTGCCTGGGCGAGTTCTTCCTGCAGGCGGGGTTCGCCCTGCCTGCAGGAGGCCAGCAGAAACAGAGGAGCGAGTAGCAGTAAAAGGTTCTTCATAGCTGAATATTGTTTATGAGTTAAGAGAATACGTACCTGAGAGGGTAATCCCCATCCGCTCTATGTCTTTGAAAAAGCGTTCTGGTTCTACCAGCTGCCCCTGAAACCAGAGGCCGGGCCTTTGGGCCGTGCCGTCGAGGTATTGCAGCAGGGTGGCCGCCACCGGTATGGCGGTGAGGGCGTAGGCATCGGCATGGGACAGGCGAAGCCGGAAACTGGCCGGGGCGCCCTGGCGGCGGCCTTCCGCATCCAGTACCAGGCATGCCAGATAGGGCGGCTTGCAAAAGCGGAGGCTCCACCAGAACAGGCTGGCCAGAGCATGATGCCAGCGGGAAGGCAGCAGCCTGACGCCGGCCAGCAGCAGCGGCAGCACCAGATAATCAGTGACCGGGTTGAAACCCGATATGAAGACGCCGGCCTCCTCAAGGCCGGGTATCTGCTCCGGCAGGCTTTTCATTTCTTCGAAATACATGGGCGCGCAGAACATTTCGCCAATGGGGCCGCCAAAATCATAGGGGTAGGCCTTCCAGAAGGAGGGGGTGATCCAGTTCCCTCCTTTGAATATTCGGCTGGAGTAATTCCTGAACTCTTCCACGAACTCCTGGCGGGTGCTCTGCACCACCTGCATAGCCCCCCAGTCGACCTTCAGGGCGGCATAGATATTGGCCTTGCGGAGGCTGTCGAACTGCAGCGCCGCATAGCGGGCCAGCGCGGCGAGGATGCCGGGATGGAAGCCGCCGTCGGTGATGAAACAGCGGCCTGCCGCTTCGATGGCGGGCCGCAGTTGCTGAAGCGGTTCCAGTTTCAGTGGGGAGGACAACTGTATGTCGTAATAATCGGCGCCGCTGCGCAGGCAGGCTTCGGCCACCAGGGCGGTATGGGGAATGGTGCTGGAGGCGACGACAAGCAGTTGGATATCCTCCAGGGCCGCCTCCAGGGCCGGGCGGCGGGCAAGGTCCAGCTCACGGCTGGAAAGGCTGGCCTGAGGATGAACATCGCGCAGGCGGGCGGCGGCAGCCCGCGCCTTTTCCGGATTCCGGCCGGCAATGGTGAGTTCGGCATCTGCCCTCTCCCGCAGGAGATAATCTGCAATGAGGTAACCGGCATTGCCGTACCCTCCGGCCAGTAGTATTTTCACTGCCATAGCTTCGGCTTATCGGGTTGGATGGTTATTTCGATGTTTTGCTGGCTTAAATGCGCCTGCTTGCCTATCTTTAAGCTCCGGACAAAGCAACAAATTACAATATATCCAAACACCCGGCAATGAGAATATACCTTTTATTCACGCTGGCCTCGGCCATAGCCGCCACCGGCCTGGCCGCGCAAAGTGAAACCACTATGAACGCCGATCCCGCTTCAGGGCTGCCTTATTACCAGATTCCCGATTATCCCGAAACCTATACGGCTGAAAATGTGGCCGCCAGGATGATAGACGGCCTGGGTTTCCGCTACTACTGGGCCACCGAGGGGCTGCGGGAGGAAGACCTGGCCTTTCGGCCCGGCGAAGATGCCCGGGCTACCGTGGAAACGCTGGAGCACATTCTCGGCCTTTCCACCCTCATCCTGAATGCCGTGTACGGAAGGGCTAACGAACGGCCGGCAGAACGCCCGGCGCTCTCTTTTGAACAAATGCGAAAAGCCACGCTGGAAAACCTCAAAATGGCCAGCGATCGGCTCAAAGGCAGCCCGGAAGGGGCGCTGGCAGGTTTTTCCATTGTTTTCAAAAGGGGAGAAGAAACTTCGGAATTCCCCTTCTGGAACCTGATCAACGGCCCTGTCGCGGACGCCCTCTGGCATGTCGGGCAGGTGGTTTCCTTCCGGCGGTCTTCCGGCAACCCGATCAACCCCAAAGCAAGCGTTTTCAGCGGGAGGCTGGTGGAGTGAAAGGGGCAGTGAACCACTGATAAAATTACTCCAACCAACCGTATTTCTGCATCAGCTCCAGCCCCTTTTCCATAAAAGCATCCCTGTCCACCGGCCGGTTGAACAGGCCCACGTAGAGAATGCCCTTTTCCGGAATGCTGAGGTGAAAGGCGTAGAAGCCTCCCTGGGCGCCGGTATGTTCAACGATCCGCACATTGCGGGAGGGGGCGGGCAGGCGGATAAACCAACTGAAACCGAGGAAGGGCGGCAGGCTGTCCGCCCAGTTTTCCGGATGGTACGCCCGGCGCGACTCGGCAATGCCGGGCTCATCCAAAAATACAGCCCGCCGGATGGCCAGCTCGTATTTGGCCAGCTCTTCGGCAGAACTCCACACCCCGCCGTTGCCGGAAGCGGCGAAGGTGGGGTACTCGCCATAGTCATATTCCCGGTATTGGCCCCCCTCTTTCACGTAGGCATGGGCGACGCCCTCCTGCGGATGCGGGCCGTCGGTAATGGTACTGTTCGCCATACCGGCGGGAAGCATGATCTCTCTGCGGATGTAATCCTGCCATTTTCTGCCCGATACCTGCCCGATGATGAGGGCCAGGCCGTTGAAGGCCGGGTTGGAGTACTGGAATCTTTCGCCCGGCGCGAAGTTCAGCGCCTGCGCCCGCTTAATGGGTTCCCAGTTCTCAGCGTCTTTGGCGGTGAGGAAGAAAACGCTGTCTTCATCTACCCTGCGAAGGTCAGGCAGGCCGGAGGTGTGGGACAGCAGGTGTTTGATCTTCACTTTTCGGGCGATCTCCGGATTGTCGAAATCGGGGAAGAACTTCTCCAGGCTATCCTCCAGCGACAGGGCGCCTTCGTCCCGCAGTTTCAGGATGCCGTAGGCCACAAAGGTCTTGCTGATGGAGCCGGTATTGAAGAGGGTGGCGGGGGTGATCTTTTCTTTGGTATCCAGATCGGCCAGGCCGTACCCTTTGGAGAAGAAAATGCTGTCGCCTTTCAGGATCAGGACAGCGCCGCCGGGCTCGCCGGCGGGCAGCTCTTCCTGAAAAAGAGCGTCGATCTCTGAGGTGAAACCGGAAGGGGCGGGCGCTTCCCTGCAAGCCCAGAGGGAGAAGGACAATAAGAGAAGTAGAAAGGGATATTTCATTTTTACTGCATTTTCATTGTAAACTGCAAAATAAAAAACAGTTGCTCTAACGGCCTATTTCATCAATAAAAACTCATAACCTCTGCCTCTCAGCTCTCCGATCAGTTCCTCCAGCCGGTAATAGAACTTATCTGTCCGATCCGGATGGGCGCCGATGTGCAGCAGCAGGATAAAGCCGTTCAGCCCGGAAGGGCTTTCTTTTTCACAGGCCAGGATACTTTCCATGATCTCCTCGCTGCTGCGGTAGCGCTCACCCATATCCGGCGTGGTGTAATCGGCATTGGAGCGGGCGCCGGGGCTGAAGTTGATGAGCTGAAGGCCGAGCTCGTTCGTCCACCGGCTGATGGTGGCGTTGTACCACTCATAAGGAGGCATGAAGAAGGGAGCGTCCTGTTTTTGTATGCCGAAGCGGGCCATTTCCCGGTAGTTGGCCTGCAGGTCGGCGGCGAACTGCTCTCTGGTGACCAGCAAAGAATCGCGCTTATCCCAGGGGGCGTAGAGCAGGTGCCGGTCGGAATGGGCGCCGAGGTAGTGGCCGTCCGCCTTCAGGGCGTGGATCAGGGCCTCATTATCCGGGTTGCGGTAGAAATCGCCGGTGAAGAAGAAGTGGGCGGGGACATGCTGTTCTTTCAGCACACCGCGGATGTATTCGCCTCCGTCGTTGTAATCCCCGCCGGTGAAGGCGAGGTGTATGGTTTTCATGCTGGTATCGCCGCGGATGATGGCGCCTTCATGCCAGGTAAGGTGGAGCAGAGGCGCCTCTTCCGCTTTGGCCCCAATGGCGGATCGGGAGGGGCAGCCCGGCTGCCGGATACGGATACAGCTTTGCAGCCAAAGGAAGGAGGCGGCGAGGGCGAGGGAGAGGAGGAATTTGGCCATAACAACTTACTAAAAAATACTGAACAGCTAATATAAGAAACCTACAGCGTAATAGAGTAGGCCGGTTTGGGTTTGCAAATATCGGCCAGTCCGTACAATTTTGTTCCCGATACCAGGCTGCCGTCGGCGCCATCTGCCGGCAGCCCGCCTGGGCGATCTATTCACCCGAAATGTTTTAAAAACCCGAAATGCAAATGAAAAAGATCGAGTATTTCCTGCTGAGTTTGCTGCTGGCCGCCGGCTTTGCCTGCCAAAAAGAAAGGGCTCCCGCCGACAATGATCATTACAGGGATTTCTCCGGCCAGATCGTCATTGACTGGAACCGCCTCGCCTACGAATCGACGGCAGATCTTGTCCACCCGCTGTTTACCGCCCGGGCCAATACGATGATGCACCTGGCCATGCACGATGCGCTGAACGCCGTGAATCCGCAGTTTGCCACCTATGCCTTCAACGGCGCCGGCGCCGGCGCCGATCCGGTCGCCGCCCTGTCGAGCGCCGCCTACCTGGTGCTCAAGACATCCTATCCGGGTAAAGAAGCGCAGTATAAGGAGTTTTACGAGCAATCACTGGCGACAGTAGCCGAGGGGGAGGCCAAAACGAAGGGCGTCAAGCTCGGCTTTGCCGCGGCGGAGGCCATCCTGGCCCTGCGGAAGAACGACGACGCCTTCGGCGACCCGGCCAGCACTGTCGAACCGTCGGAGGCTCCCGGCCTGTATCAGGCCGTGCCGCCGCTCGACTATCTGTACGGCGCCGGCTGGGAAACGATGCAGCCGTTCGGCCTGGCCGCCGTCAGCCAGTTCCGCTCGCCGGCGCCGCCCGCCTTGGGAAGCGAAATATACGCTGAGGATTTTGCCGAGGTGAAGGCGATCGGCAAGGACGGCAGCGCTCAACGGACACAGGAGCAGAGCGATGCCGCCAAATTCTGGTACGAGCTGTCGGAACTGGGTTGGAACCGCATCGGCCGCATTGCTGCCGCTGAAAGAGATCTTCCCCTCTGGGAAGCCGCCCGCCTCTTCGCCCTGCTCAACACCGGGCTGATTGATGCTTACCTGGCGGGC
>CAZAXA010000077.1:0-16792 GCA_964488965.1 uncultured Phaeodactylibacter sp.
GTCTTCCAGCACATACTCGGTAATGCCTTCGACAGAGGCCAACTGGGTAATGCCTTCCGGCAATTTCTGCGCTTGTGCCGGCGCGCTTTGAACAAACAGGAACAGGGCGAGCAGGCTCAGCCCCGTCCGGGGAGGGAGTTTGATCATCAGAAGTTGCGTTTAGTAAAAAAATGAAGGGAAAGGTACGGAAAAACAGAGGGGAAGGAAATAAAAAAGGAAGGATTGACAGGTGTTTAACAGCTTCTTAAAAGAACTAGAACTCAAATATTCAACACTGTAGGCATGGCCAGGCAACTCGAAGATCATTATCTTGCTTAGATAATGCGCATTTCTTTACCTGAGAGCATGTTTGGGTTGGTGGGCGCGGCTTTAGGAGTATGGTTGGCCGGTTTTTTGCCTGTGTCCGCCCGGAAAAATATTCTTCTCCAGCCGCTTCCGGGTAAAAAAATGAAGGCAATTGCTGTATCTTACCTCATAAAACCAGGCCGCTTGGAAAATCCAGGACAGCTCAATTCTGAAAAACTCATATCGGCTCTCCGATCAGGAAGCAGGGAAGCCTTGGAAGGCCTTTATATGAGCTACCGGGACGACTTCTTTCGTTGGGCGGGCCGGCGTTTTCAGGCCCCCCGGCAGGATTTTGAGGATGCCTGGCAGGAGGCGGTTTTCGCTTTTTACGAGCAGGTGGCGGCCCGCAAGCTGACGGCCCTGCGACATAGCGCCCGCACCTGGTTGTTCGCCGTCGGATACCGGCGGTTGCTGAACTACCGCCGCAAAACCAAAAGGATATTCTGGAAAGATGAAATTGACGATGCGCTGGTGAAAGACCCCGCTTTTCAGTCCTTCCCGGAGGAAGAGCCGCAGGCGGAAGAAAAAGAGAGCCTGATGGCCGCCATGCAGGAGATGCCGCCCCAGTGCGGAGAGTTGTTGAAACAGCGGTTTTTCCTCGAAAAAAGCATAGCCGAGATGCAGGGGGCGTTAGGTTACCAATCCGTCAACGCCCTGAGCGTTTCGCTGTCGAGGTGCCTGAAAAGGTTGAAAGAAATAATAACGGACAAACAAGGGCGCCGATTATTGCGATCCCAAAACCTTTGAGGCTTTGAATTACGAAGAGATGGAAGACCAGGACACAGACATGATCGAACGCTATTTCCGCAACGAACTGACTTCGTCGGAGCGGGAGGTCTTTGAACGGCGCCGGGAGCAGGACGAGGCCTTCCGGCTGGAAGCCGGGCTGCACGGCAAGGCCCGGCAGGCCATCCGTTTGAAGGAGAAAAGCGAAGTGCTGGCGAGGCTCTCGGAGCGGGGCAGGCAGCTCGATGCCCAAAAAAATACGGCCGGCCGTTACCGGCCCTGGTGGCTGGGCGGAGGACTGGCTTTGTTGCTGGCGTTTTTCCTCTGGCTGCAATGGGGCGGCGAGCCATCGCCTGAAATACAAAGCCCACCCGCTGTTTCACCTCAGGAGGGCGCCCGGCCGGCAATGCCGCCCGACACGGCGCAGGTCATTCAGCCCGCCGAAACGCCGCCCGTAAAGAAACAGGAAAAGCAGCCGCCCATTGCCTCGGCTGCGGAAAAACAGGAACTCCTGTTTGCCCAGCATTTCCAAGCCTACAAAGACGAGACGCTGGAGCCGTCGGTTCGGGGGGATGAAGAACCGTCGGCATCGGAGCAGTTCCGGCAGCTCTACTGGGACGGCCGTTATGCCGAGGCTTTGGCTCAGTTTGAAAACCTGCACCCGCTTGCCCAAAGCAACGACAACCAGTTGTTCATAAAATCCGAATGCCTGCTGGCGACGGGCCGGCCGGCTGAGGCAATAGTCTTGTACGAGCAAATACTGGAGAACGGCCGGAGCCGGTACCTGGAGGCGGCGCGCTGGCATTTGGCGCTGGCCCACCTGAAAAACGGAAATCCGGAAGCGGCAAAAAAGCAATTGGGCGCCATTGCGGAGGACGGCGGCTCCCCCTGGCAGGCAGAAGCCGCCGCCCTGCTGGAAGCCTTGAGATAACTTACCTTCACCCTTTAACAACTAAAACCCTATGAAAAAATCTCTTTTACCCTTTTGTTGCCTTCTCTTTTGTTGCTTTTCAGGCGCTGCCCAGGTGGATACGGCGGCGGTGGCGCGGGAGGTGGATAGTTTGATACAGGTGTCCAGAAATATGGCAACCGATAACAAACCAAAAGAAGCGTTAGATTTTATTTGGATTGCCGAAGAGAAAGCCAGAAACAAGCTGGGGGGCCAGGATACGATATATGCCAACTGTCTTTTTCAGCATGCCAGGCTGCTGCAAATATTCAATTATCACAAGGAAGCGATAGAATATTACCTCCTTTCAAATAGGCTGTACCATGATCTGTTGGGGAACACCCACCCCAATTATGCGGCGGGCCTGGCCCACCTTGGCTGGATTTATGGTAACGCCGGGCAATTGGAAGAAGGGAAACAAGCATTGTTGGAATCCAAATCCATTTATGAATCAGGCCAGCGGAAAGAAAGCCTGGACTATGCAACGGCCATACATAACTTAGGTCTTATCCACCACATGGCCGCCGAATATGAACAGGCAGAATCCCGCTATCTTCAGGCGCAGGCGATCCGGAAAAAAATAGCCGGAGAGTCCCATCGGGTATATACGATCAGTTTAATGAGCTTAGGGCTCCTATACTATGAAACGGCCCGTTTCGACAAAGCTGAATCCGTTTATTTTGAGGCCCTTGCCATAGAAGAGAACCTGAATGCGGGAAATTCCATGACTTATGCCAAGCTCTTAAACAACATAGGAATATTCTACTGGAATTTAGGCCAATTGGAAAAGGCCGAATATTACCACCTGAAGGCCAGGGCCGTCAAGGAAAAAATACTGGGCAAGGAACATTCCAGTTACGCCATGACCCTCCATAATTTAGCCCTGGTTTATGAAGACCTCGGCCAGAGGGATAATGCGCTGTCCACTTACCTGGAATGCAAGGCCATCCGGGAAAAAATGCTGGGAAAGGGCCATCCCGACTATGCGTTGACGCTCAATAATGCCGGTACTATTTATCAACAAAGGGGCGATTATGAGCAATCAGAAGCCTTCCACCTGGAAGCAAAGGCCATTCGGGAAAAAGCTTTTGGAAGAGAACATCCGGAATACGTAATGAGCCTGACCAACCTGGCAAACCTGTACAGGTCTATGAAACGCCCGGAGGAAGCCCTTGCCCTTGAGGAAGAAGGCCGGGCCATCCGGGAAAAGATACAGGGCAAAGGACATCCGTATTATGCTTTCAGCTTGATCGGTTTGGCTAAAACTTACAACGAACTTGGCCAAACCGACAAAGTGGAGCCCCTGTATCTCGAGGCAAAGTCGCTGCGGGAGAAACAGCTCGGAAAGCTTCACAGGAAATACCTTGAAACTACTGAAGACCTGTTCGGCCTGTATCTGCAGATGGACAGCCCTCAGCGGGCAGAACCTCTGATCTATGATCTCCTTTTCTCCTACCGCCAGCGTACCTTAAATGGAATGAAATTCTTGCAGGAAAGAGAATTGGCTCAATTTGTAAACTCATTCGAACGGATTATCCATAAGTTTTTCTCTTTCGGGTTGCACTACCCTTCCAATTCGTTCCAATTTTCACAATCCGCCTGGGATAATGCTTTGTTTTACAAAGGGCTAATACAAGAGAGCGTCCTGACGCTTCATAAGAATATCGAAATGGCCCCTGATTCCATTCAGGAACACCACAGAAACTGGAAAAGCTATTTGGGCCGCCTCGCCGCCCAATACACCCGGCCCATCGCCGAGCGGGACAGCGCCCTCATCGCCGAACTCGAAACCAAAGCCGACGAAACGGAAAAAGGCCTCGCCCGCACCGTCGCCGGCTTCGGCGAAGCCCTGCGGCAGGTAAACTGGCAGGAAGTGCAGGCCGCCCTGCAAGCCGGCGAAGCCGCCATAGAGTTCATCCGCTTCGACTACTATACTCCCAAGCCCACCGACAGTATCCTCTACGCCGCCCTGTTGCTCAGGCCCGGCATGGAAAGCCCGGCCTTCATCTCCCTCTTTGAAGAAAAGGAACTCGAAGCCCTGCTCGCTCCACTCGCGGGTTTGGGCGGCGACGGCTGGAACGAGCTCTACGCCGGGCAGGCGGGTGAATCCCTCTACCGACTGCTCTGGCAACCGCTGGAAGCCCATCTGGATGGCGTAAAAACCGTGTATTTCTCCCCTTCCGGTCTGTTGCACCGGCTGAACCTGAGCGCCATCCCAACGGGCAAGCCAGGAGAGGCGATTGGCGGGAAGTTTGATCTTTCGGCAGTGGGCAGTACCCGGCAATTGGCAGTGGGCGGCGGGCAGCAGGCGGTGCCCGGCGCCGAAACGGCAGTGATCTTCGGCGGCATTCAATACGAAATGGACAGCACCGCCATCGCCCCGGCGGAACCCGGCGCCCTGGCCCTCAGCTACCGGGGGCCGTCGTTCAGCCAAACCGATTCCAGCCTGCGGGGCGGCACGTGGAAATACCTCAAATACTCGGACAAGGAAGCCGACAATATCCAATCGCTCTTGCAAACGGCCGGCTTTCAGGCGGAGGTGCGCAAGGGTTACGCCGCCACCGAAGAGGCTTTCAAGTCTTTAGGGAGAGGCCTGCCCTCGCCGAGGATACTGCACGTCTCCACGCATGGGTTCTTCTTTCCGGAAGCCCCTCCGGCCCCCCCAGCCCCCCCGAGGGAGGGGAGTTGCCTGCATCCCCCCCTCCGTCGGGGGGCTGGGGGGGGCTTGCCTCCGGCCACCCCCTGATCCGCTCCGGCCTGATCCTGGCCGGGGCCAACCATGCCTGGCAGGCGGGTAAGCCGCTCGGCCAGCGGGAGGACGGCATCCTCACGGCCTACGAGATCAGCCAGATGGACCTGCGCAACACGGAGCTCGTGGTACTGTCCGCCTGCGAAACGGGGCTGGGCGACATCCGGGGCAACGAGGGCGTCTACGGCCTGCAGCGGGCCTTCAAAATTGCCGGGGTAAAGTACCTCATCATGTCGCTCTGGCAGGTACCCGACTACCAGACCCAGGAGCTGATGACGGTTTTTTACCGGAAATGGCTGGAGGAAAAAATGACGGTGCGGCAGGCGCTGAAGGCGGCGCAGGAGGAGATGAGGAAAAAAAGGTACGAGCCGTTTTACTGGGCGGGCTTTGTGCTCGTAGAGTGATTTTTTTAAAAAAACTTCCCTTCCTCTGCTAAGATTTCCCTCCCTTGCGTGACTACCTCCTGAAGCGCTGAAAAAGCGGCCCCGGCAGGCAGCCGGGGAGGAGGTGCAAACCCTCCGTCCGGCCATTTTCATTTCATCACATTTCAGTTCTCAACCCGGCGCCGCCCCTTGGGCGGCCGGGCGGAGCTTTAACCATTAATCATCATGAAAAGCACATTCATCATCATCCTGGCCCTCTCGCTGGCTGGTTTCTCAGCTAACGCCCAGGAGCGTTACAACCAAAGCGGAACTCCCGGCGCCCACGAGGTCATCCGCTATCAACTGCCTGGATTTTCGAGCGGCCAGGACATTCACATCGAGCGGGTGGACGGGCTCGCCATCTTCGAAGGGGACATCATGCTCTATCCCGTGAGGCTGAATGCAGCGGGCAGGCCAGAGGTAGAATACCGCTGGCCCAACGGATGGATACCCTATGTCATCCAGAACGGGCACCCTGACCGGGACAACATACTTGAAGCCATCCGGCAGGTCAACAGCAAAACGGTTTTAAGCATCTTCCCCCGAAGCAATGAGGAAAATTACGTCGAGTTTGTTTCTCAAGCCGGCTGCAGTTCCCCGGTCGGAAGGATAGGCGGAAAACAAACCATACGGATCGGGGGCTGCGGCAGGGGAAGCATCATGCATGAGATTCTGCACACGGCAGGCCTTTACCATGAGCAAAGCCGGTCGGACCGGGACAACTATGTGCGCATCAACTTCGGGAACATCGAAGAAGGTTATCAACACAATTTTAACCGGGTGAGCAACAGCATCAATATCTGTTCTTATGACTTCGGCTCCATCATGCACTACCCGCCCTATGCTTTTTCAAGGAACGGGCAACCAACCATTGAGGCCATTGTACCGATTCCGCCCGGCGTCGTCATGGGGCAGCGGGCCGATTTAAGCTCCTGCGACATCAAAGGCATCCGGCAGTTGTACCCCAATGTCCAAAAACGGCCCGGCATCGACCTTTCCGTGTCCGGAATATCGAACGTGGCGAGGACGAGATTCACTGTCGAGGTCAAAAATACAGGCTTGTACACGATAAAAAGATCGGATATCAGGATAGAAGCCGCTGTTTACGGGGAAAAAGATATTGATATCCCCAGCCAATCGCCTGGCGCCGTTGACGTCGACAGAGTTTACCAATACCCTGCCCTCAACTGGACGGGTGGCGATATTGCCCCTGGTGCGAAAGCCACGATGACGTGCACCTACAGCCAGCCCTCGCCGCTGCCAATGTTCGAAATACTGGTCGTCAAGGCCGTCGTTGCCGGAGACTCCGTGCCGGGAAACAACAGCAGGACATACGAATTTTAGCAGGCCGCATCCTCATCCTGGCTTCAAAAACCGGCGCGGCTTTGCGCCGGAAATCCAAATAGTTCACTTCCTAAAAATTGAAACAATGAAAAACTCAATTGCATCCATCCTCCTTTCATCTCTATTTTTCCTGGCAGCCCTGGCGCCGCTTTCTTCACAGGTCAACCCCAACCTGCCGGACGTATTCGCTCCGCCGCCGGCCAATGGGCCCAACCTCGTGATAACGAGAATGGCTATCAAAGACCTTACTGCCACTTCCCTAACGGTCAGTTTCGAGATCAAAAATGCAGGCAATCAAGCGGCCGGCCTCAACGGAGTTTCGGTGCAGGCATATGCCCACGGCAAGGCAAAAATAAACCTCGGCAACACCTCTCTGGCCGGCATTTCTTCCCTGGCGCCGGGGCAAACGCACATACAGTCGATGAAAGCTGGCTTTTCCCAGGGGAACTACAAGTCCCTCTGCCTTACTATTGATCCCGCAAACGCCCTGCGCGAAACGCAGGAAGGCGACAACAGCCTTTGCGTATCCTGGCAGAGAGGCGCTTTCGAGGTCAATACCGACCTGCGTGCGGCGCCGTCCTATGCCGGAGGGAACGACCTGGGCATTTTCAGAAGATCACAGTCCCCTGGCCTGGTATTTTTCCAGATCAGGAACGACGGCCCGGTAGAGGCTGAAGCCAGCACAACGCTGATCGAATATGGGGACGCCAGCAACATCAGGAGCCTTACCCTCAACACTCCCGCCATACCCTCCTACGGCTTAACCACCCTTTCGTTTTCCTTTCCGGAATACGTATGCAATGAGGATTATTTTATCCGGATCGACATCGACTACCAATTCGTAGTGCCGGAAACCAATGAGGACAACAACATCGTCCGGACGCAACGCTGCGCCGAATGAGGTAGTCCCCGGCAATGATCAAAAAAACTGGGGCGCCTTGCCTTCTCACCGTCAGAACCATTCCGCTCTTTCCCGCCGGCCCCCCTTGCAGGGGTTCCGGCGGGCGGGGGCTTCACAAAAGACAATAACGCCATGAAATTCAACCTTTTCCTTATACTGGCATTGTGGGCGGCTGTAGTATCCGCCCAGAATTTTTCGGGTGGGAACAGCAGCCCCCTGCAGAGCCAGGCCGCCAGGGCCACCGAGTTTTCCATCCCCAGCTCGCCGGCCTTCAACATGCTCAACGAAAACACGCCTTCCCGCATTGAACGCTACGCTTCATTACATGACTTCAAGGTAGACTGGAGCCTCACCAACGGGCAGCAGGGCTACACCCTCAGCCCGGGGCTCGCCATTGAAGCCCAGCCGGTTTGGCTGCTCTTTTTCGACCGGGCCGGGGCGGCCAGATACCGGAACGCCTCGCCCTTGCTTCGAATGCTTTCAACCCTGAGCCTGAGCGCCGGCACGAACGCTTCCAACGAAAAGAACTGGCTGGCCTACGCCGCCAAGATCAACCTGTACCGCCAACACGACCCCCTGAACGACGCGAAGTTCCTGCGAACGCTGGAACAGGCAACCGACGGCCTCAAAGATTCTTTGTTGCTGAAAATCAAGGCATTGGAAATGGAGCAAATCCGGCTGAGCCGGAGGGATGAAGACTACGGCCGCCGTTATGAAGCGCTGGCGGACAGCATCACGGAGCTGGAGTTCGGCATCTCGGAACTCGAAAGGGAACAGAGCAAAAAACTGGCGGAAGTGCGGGAGAACTATATCCAGGAGCATTGGAATTCCTCCTATCTGGACGTCGCCTTTGGCCGGCTGCTCACCTACGAGCAATCTACTACCGTCATTATCAAAACCTTCGAAAGCCTGAGCGTACCCGGGGAAATGGACACCGTTGCCTTCAAGGAAAACACGCTGAAGGTTGCCAACTCCGGCTTTGGCATCTGGCTGAGCGGAGGCGTCGGCCTGGGCGACCAGGTGCTGCTTTCCGGCATGATCCGCTATGGAAAGAAGCCATCGAAACTCACCGGTACCGTCGGGCAGGTATTCTCCACGGGCGTCAACCTGCGCTACGGGGGCCGCCGCCACAACTTTTTCATCGAAGCTTTTTACGACCGCTCTCTCGCCCCGCTGGCTTCTTTCCCTGAAGAAAAGGCCGAGCAGAAATTCTACATGCTCACCATAGGCGGCGACTGGCGTTTCAGCCGCAACGTGATGCTCAGTTTCGGCATCCGCCAAACGAAGGACTTCGACAACGGGACCTACCTCCTGCAGCCTTTGATCAATGTGAACTGCCTGATGCGGTAAGCGTATCCATTCCATCATGCCTCACGGTGCGCAATGCCAATGGCAGCGATACGAAATGCGGGGAGTTGCAGTTGAGGGTAGTTACCGGCCAGGGGGCGGATTTTTGTACATTTGCCTTTTTAATTGAAAGGCAAAACACCAATGGGACGGAGCAACAAACCGAAGCTGATACCGAAAGTCGCCTTTACCGGCATAGCGGATAAGGGCCGGAGCGTGGGCCGCACTGAGGACGGGCAGGTCGTCTTTGCCGACAATACCGCTCCCGGCGATGTGGCCGATGTGCTGGCCCTGCGCAAGAAAAAGGGCGCCATCATGGGGGTTCCTCAGCATTTCTACCGTTATTCGGAGGACCGGGTGGCGCCCTTCTGCCGGCATTATGACGTATGCGGCGGCTGCCAGTGGCAGCATATTTCTTACGAAGCGCAGCTGCGGCACAAGCAGAAAGTGGTGGAGGACGCCCTGCAGCGGATTGCAAAGGTGGAGGTGGAAGAATTCCTGCCCATTCTGCCGGCGGGGCGGACGCACTACTACCGCAACAAGCTGGAATTTTCCTTCTCCAACAAACGCTGGCTGACGCGGGAAGAGATCGACAGCGGTATTTCGAACGAGGAAGACGTGCTCGGCTTTCACCGCGCCGGCGCCTTCGATAAGGTGGTGGATATCGAACATTGCTGGCTGCAGGAGGAACCCTCCAATGCCCTGCGCAATGGCATCAAGCGCATCGCCATACAACAGGGCCTTTCCTTTCACGATACCCGCGAGCACCAGGGCCTGCTGCGGCAGGTGATGTTCCGCATCACCACCCTGGGGGAGGCGCTGGCGTTGTTCAGCTTCCACCGGAAAGATATGGCCCGGATCAGCCCCTTCCTCGATGCCGTCATGGAGGCCTTCCCGCAGATCACCACCCTTTGTTACTGTATCAATACCAAGCTCAACGACTTCTTCTACGACCTCGATATGTTCACCTATGCCGGCAAGGGCTATGTGGAAGAGCAACTCGGCGCGCTGCGCTTCAAGGTGGGGCCCAAGTCCTTTTTCCAGACCAATACCTATCAGGGCAAGGCCCTCTACGATGTGGCGCTGGAATTTGCGGAGCTGAATGGCACGGAGAACGTCTACGACCTGTACACCGGCATAGGCAGCATCGCGCTGTACATGGCCGGCCGCTGCCGCCAGGTGGTGGGCATCGAGGAGATTCCCGAGGCCATCGAGGATGCCCGGGCCAACGCCGCCCTCAACGGCATCAGCAACGCCCTTTTCTACGCCGGCGACGTGAAGGACATTCTCAGCCCGGAATTTGCCGCCCGCCACGGCCGCCCGGGCCTGCTGGTCACCGATCCGCCGCGCGCCGGCATGCATCCCAAAGTGGTGGAACTGCTGCTCCAACTGGAAGCCCCGCGTATGGTCTATGTGAGCTGCAACCCCGCTACCCAGGCGCGCGACCTCCACCTCCTCAGCCCGAAATACAGGCTGCGCAAAGCCCGCCCCGTGGATATGTTCCCGCACACGCATCACATTGAGAATGTGGCGCTGCTGGAGCTGAGGTAGGGGTGGGGTTATATTGCTGTAGGGTTATATTGCTTTTTTTTGTGTGGGAGCACATGATAAGCTGCATTTGTCCCCAAAGACAATTATATTGGGAGATACCCAAAGACGGTGTTTTATGAGTGACAACAATGAGCGTACCCGGTACCATCAGCTCGAAGAGGAGTTGAAACCCTTTGTCGAGGCCATGGGGAAGGCGGCGGACGCCATTCTCGACCAGGATGTTTCCAATTACCCCATTTTTGTGGTGCACCAGCATCAGGTCGATATCGGCATACCTTTGATAGTAAAGAGGGCGGGCGGGCCAGGCTGGTCGGCCAACGCCTCTACTCTGGAAGAGCTGGTTACCAAGAACGTAATAGAGATGAGCCGGGTGGACAATTTCCGGAAAATCTACAAGGACCCCGGCGCCTACCTTTGCCTTTTTGTTCTGAGTGAGCTGGGCGCCAATTTCATCTTTATACCCAGAAACTGACCCTCCGCAATAAAATACACCCAAAAACAACAGGCTTCATGAACAAGCCCATATCCAATTTTGAGGCCCCCCACCAAATCCTGCTGATCGAGGATGATCCCATCTACGCCCGCCTGGTCGGGATCATGCTTACAAATTCTGAACAGCTTAATTGTTCGATCATTCATTACCCGACCCTTGCGGAAAGCATCCGCTTTTTGGATGAAGGCGGGATACGGGAAGTAGCGGCAGTCCTGCTGGACCTCAGCCTGCCCGACAGCCAGGGGTTCGACACCCTGAGCCGCCTTATGGCGGCTTTCCCCAAGCTGAATATCATTGTGCTTACCGGCCAGGATAATAAGGAACTGGGGGTGCTCGCAGTGCGGTCGGGCGCTCAGGATTTCCTGGTCAAGGGGGCTTTCCAGGACGACCAGCTGGCCATGGCCCTGCGTTATTCCATAGCCCGTAACAACATTCTGCGGCGCCTGGAAGAGACGCAGCGCATCGCCCGGATCGGCAATTGGGAATGCAGCCCTGCCGATCATTACTTTTCTGCTTCGGAGGAGGTGTACCGCATCTTCGGGCTTCCTGCCGGGCGCCCCTTTACGTGTGAGGATCTGATGCAGCATGGTTGCCCGCTCAATATACTGCTGATTCTGCAGGAGGAGGCTCAAAGGCAGGGTAAAACACAAAAAGATATCTGGATCAGGCGCTCTGACGGAGAACGCCGTTACCTGGCCGCCGTCTGTACGGCCAACCGGCTCAGCAATGGCGCCTATCTGTTCAATGGCATCATCCAGGACATCACCGAGCGCAAACAGGCGCAGGAACTTCAGGAGGCCAGAGACCTTGCTCAGCATACTGCCAGGGTGCGGGAGCAGTTCATTGCCGTTATCAGCCATGAGATGCGTACGCCCATGAACGCCATCCTGGGCCTGAGCAACCTGCTGGCCCAAACCAGGCTGGACGAAGAGCAGGGAGGGTATGTTCATTCCATCAGGCAGTCGTCAGAAGTTTTACTGGGCATCATCAACGATATCCTTCAAATGGCCTCGCTGCAGAACGGTAAGCTGAATATTGAAAAAAAGGGCTTCCAGCTTTCCACTTTGCTGGGCAACCTGGTGGATGTTATGAAACACAAGGCGGACGAAAAAGGCCTTTCGTTGTCCTATGAGGTGGAGCAGGCGGTTCCCGATGCCCTGATCGGGGACGTGTTGCGCATTAATCAGATTCTCTATAATCTCGTGGGCAATGCGGTGAAATTTACCGACAGCGGTTTTGTTGAAATAAGAGTTGCCCTGCTGGAAAAGAGGGAAGGCAGGGTACGGCTGCGGTTTGAAGTGCAGGATTCCGGCATAGGCATTGGATCGGGTGAACTGGAAACCGTATTTGATCCTTTTTCCCGCGTGCCCAAAGAGGGGCGTTTGTATGAAGGCGCCGGCCTGGGGCTGCCTATTGCCAGGAGCCTGGCCGTGGCCATGGGGGGCGGGATCGGTGTAAACAGCGCGCCGGGCAGAGGCTCCTGTTTTTTCTTCAGCCTCTGCCTGGAGGAGGGCCTGCCAGAACAATCTCAGCTCATGCCAGGCCAGGAAGCGCCGGCCCTGCCTCCGGAGACGGCCTTTCGTTTGTTGCTGGTGGAGGACCACAGGCTCAACCAGGCGGTGGCCCGCAAGACGCTTGAAAAAAAATGGAAGAACATCGAGGTTGCCGTTGCGGAAAATGGGGAAGAAGCCATCTTATTGTTGCGGCAAGAGGCGTTTGATATCATATTGATGGACCTGCAGATGCCCGTTCGCGACGGGTATTCCACTACGCAATATATTCGCCGGAACATGCCTTCGCCCGTATCGCAAATTCCTATACTGGCCATGACTGCCCACGCCCACATATCGCTGGACGGCGCCTTTCGCGAATACGGCCTGGATGACTACGTCCTCAAACCCTTCGAGCCTGAGCAACTCTTCCGCAAGATCGAGTACTACCTTATCCATAAGCATTAAGTTTTGGTTATGAGCTACCGGTATATCCACCTTGGTTATCTGAACCTGATGGCAGGCGGCGAGCAGGACACCCGCCGGCAGTTGCTGAACATGCTGATAGCCGACCTGGAAAGCAGTGTGCCCAGGATGAGAGCATTGTGGAAAGCAGGAGATATCCGGAACCTGCAACAGCTCAGCCACCATCTGAAATCTACCTTCCCCTTTGCAGGTAATGAGCAGATGGCCAACGCCAACCGCCAGCTGGATCAGCAACTGAAGGCAGGGCAAAGCCTGCCCGCCCTTGCCGGATACCTGGAAGAGATCGAGGCCCTGCTGCCCAGGGTGCTGGCAGAACTCCGACAGGAGCTGAGAAAAATTTAAACAAGACGCAATTTTTTTATCTTTAAGCCATTCTTTTGAGAGGTATCTGAAAATAACTTATGCCAGAATTGAAAAAAATCCTCATCTGCGAAGACGAAGAAATCCTGCTCACTGCCCTGAAGTTTCGCCTGCAGAAACAAGGCTATGAATTGTTGCTCGCTTCCAACGGACAGCAGGCCAAAACGATGATCCAATCCGAAAAACCCGACCTCATCGTTACGGACATTGATGTCCCGAAAATATCGGGCATGGAGCTCATCAGGCTGGTGCGCAACGACATGGCCATGGATGTCCCCATCGTCATCATCGCCCCTCTGGAAAATGAAGGCCTCATCCTGGAAGCCATGCAGTCGGGGGCCGACGATTTCGTCACCAAACCTTTTAAACCGGTAGAGCTGGTATTGCGCATCCGGCGTATTTTTCAAAGCAGGAACGCCGGGCGGGACTGACGGGCGCCCTTTGGGCAGCCCGCCATCCATCCGATCTTACCCGGCTTCAGAGCAGAGGGGCATCCCGGCCAGCTTGGCGCTTTCCGGCCAAACTGCTTTCTTTGCGGAAAGAATCAAAAACCCAAGATTTTATGAAGGGAATCGTCCTGGCGGGAGGGCTGGGTACTCGTTTGTACCCGCTGACATTGGCGGTCAGTAAACAACTGATGCCGGTTTATGACAAACCAATGATCTACTATCCGCTGTCTACTCTGCTTTCAGCGGGCATTCGCGATATCCTGGTCATTTCCACGCCCCACGACCTGCCTAATTTTCGGAAAGTACTCGGCGATGGCAGCCAGATCGGTTGCAATTTTTCCTACAAGGCCCAGCCCGAGCCCAGGGGGCTGGCCCAGGCATTCGTCCTGGGCGAAGATTTTATCGGCAGCGGCCCTGCCGCCCTCATTTTGGGCGATAACATCTTCTACGGCGCCGGCATGAAAGAGATGCTTCAGGAATGCACCCGCCCGGAGGGGGGTATAGTCTTTGCCTACTGGGTGGCCGACCCCCAGCGTTACGGCGTGGTGGAGTTCGACAGCTACTTCAACGCCCTTTCGATAGAGGAAAAACCGGCGAAGCCGAAGTCCAATTATGCCGTTCCCGGCCTTTACTTTTATGATAATGAGGTGGTGGAGATCGCCAGGAACCTGGAACCGAGCGCCCGCGGCGAATACGAGATCACCGACATCAACAAACACTATCTGAAGGCGGGCAGGCTCAAGGTGGCCGTTCTGGGCCGCGGCTTCGCCTGGCTGGATACCGGCACCCACAAATCCCTCATGCAGGCGGGCCAGTTCATAGAGGTGATCGAAGACCGGCAGGGGCTTAAGATCGGCTGCATAGAGGAAGCGGCCTATGAGATGGGTTTCATCGACGCGGAGCAACTGGAGCGGCTGGCCCACAAATATCTCAAGAGCGGGTACGGGGAATATCTGTTGAACCTCCTGAGGCAGGAAGAGGGATAGGCAGATTTTGCCGATCATTCCGCTGATCTTTAGCGGCAATAAACTCCGCTATTCCGTATTTTTGCCCCTCACATAAGAGCTGTCGCAGCAAAACGGAGTATGAAAGTCACTGAATACTTTGAAAAAGCGCAGGGCCAGACCCTCATATCCTTCGAAGTGTTGCCCCCCCTCAAGGGCGGCAGTATGCAGGCCATCTTTGACGCCCTCGACCCTCTCATGGAGTTCAAGCCGCCCTTCATCGACGTGACCTACCACCGGGAGGAGTTCATTTACAAAAAGCGCTCCAGCGGCTACTACGAGAAGGTGGCCATCCGCAAGCGGCCGGGCACGGTGGGCATCTGCGCCGCTATTATGCACCGCTATGGAGTCGACGCCGTACCGCACCTGATCTGCGGAGGCTTTACCCGGGAAGACACGGAAAATGCCCTGATCGACCTTAACTTCCTGAACATCAACAATGTGCTGGCCATTCGCGGCGATGCGCGGCAGTTCGAGGGTAAGTTCGTTCCGGAAGAGGGCGGCCACCACTTCGCTATCGACCTGGTCAAACAGATCGTCGATATGAATAAGGGCAGATACCTGGACGACGATATCGAGAATGGCGTGCGGACGGATTTCTGCATCGGCGTGGCCGGCTACCCGGAGAAGCACTTCGAATCGCCGAACCTTGACTTCGACCTGCTGCAGACCAAGGCCAAGATCGATGCCGGCGCCGACTATATCGTCACCCAGATGTTTTTTGACAACAAAAAATACTTCGAATTCGTGGCCAGCTGCCGGGAAATCGGCATCAATGTGCCTATCGTGCCGGGCTTGAAGCCGCTCACCAAGCTGTATCAGCTCAATTCCATCCCCCGCATCTTCCACATCGACCTGCCGGAAGACCTGGTCAAGGCCATACAGTCGGCCAAAGATGCCGAGGGGCGCCTGCAGGCGGGTATCGAATGGAGCATCCAGCAATCGAAAGAGCTGAAAGAGAATGGCGCGCCCTGCCTGCATTATTATACTATGGGAGATTCGGAGACGATAAGGCAGATCGCGGAGGCAGTGTATTAGGAGGGCGGTTAACAAAATTTGGTTAAAATTAAAACATATTGTTCCATTGCCTGCCACTTTTTTCTTATCTTCACTGCACCAATTTTGGGCAAAAATTTATTTCATAATATGGTTTACAAGAGAAACGCCGAATACCCCAAAACCTTTGCAGAATTTTTTGCAGGAATAGGATTGATGAGGATGGGCCTGGAAAAAGCCGGATGGCAGATAAAGTTTGCCAATGATATAGACCCCATGAAAGAAAGGTTATACAACGCCCATTTCCAGGATGATCCCGTTCATTTTTTGCTGGGAGATATCCATCAACTGCAAGGGGAAGATATTCCGAATGTTTCTTTAGCGACGGCCTCATTTCCTTGTACTGATCTATCCCTTGCAGGACGACGTGAGGGATTATCTGGAAAACAATCTTCTGCTTTTTGGGGCTTTATTCAAGTTCTTGAGAAAATGGGTGAAAGGCGGCCGCCTATAGTCCTTTTAGAGAATGTCACTGGCTTTTTGACTTCGCATGAAGGGAAAGATTTCGAAGAAGCTCTCAAATCATTAAATAGACTCGGCTATAAAGTGGACGTCTTTGTAATTGACGCCGTAAATTTTGTGCCCCAAAGCCGGGTGCGGCTCTTTATAGTTGGACAAAACACTTCTTTGACGCTTAGCTCAGCCTTTGAAGAAGAGCAAATGTCCCTATTCCTTTATAATGGAGGTTTACGGCCTAAAAAACTTGAGGATTTTCTTGTTAATCATCCAGAAATAAATTGGGCAATCAGGGAATTACCTAATCTTCCCAGGAATAATCGATTTCTCCCAGAAGTAGTGGACAATACTCCGGAGCATTCTGAGGAGTGGTGGCCTCAAGATAGAGTTGATTATTTGATCAACCAGACAAGTGAAAAGCATTTGCAGATCATCGAAGCATTGAGGGACAAATCTGAATATTCGTATCTAACAGCCTTTCGCCGTGTAAGAAAAGGAAGGTCGATGGCTGAGATAAGATCTGATGGGATAGCAGGTTGTTTAAGAACTCCCAAAGGAGGAAGCGCTCGTCAAATATTGCTCAAAGTCGGGTTCGGTAAAGTTAAGGTCAGGTTTATCTCACCGTCTGAGTGTGCGAAGTTAATGGGAGCGGATGAGTTCAAAA
>CAZAXA010000078.1:0-16778 GCA_964488965.1 uncultured Phaeodactylibacter sp.
TGACGATGACGATGGCTACCTGGGCGGTGGCGTTGCGCTCCAGCCCGGCGATGAGCTCGTTCAGGCGCTGCTCGTCGGCCGTGGAGATGATGAGGTCCGGGTTACTGACGTAACCGCCGCCGCTCTTCTTGGGGTCGGGGATGGTTTCGACAGTGTAAGTGCCCTGGGCTATGGCCGGGTTGCCGGATAGCAGGAGGAACATAGAAAAGAAAAAGAAGATCAGGCGGTGCATTATGGAGGTGCGCTTTTACCGCTAAGATAAGCAAGTGCCTGAATAATTTTAAACCTATTCTGCTTCGAAAGCGAGGCGCCAGGAGGCGCTTTCCTGGATTGTGAACGGCCAGAACACATCATGCCGATACAATGACAGGCGATAATTTGCCTGCCCGGCGCCCGGCGATGACCTAGATCATTGTTTGATTGCCGCTTTCAGCATAATTTTTACTTTTCATTGGAGACAAACAAACAAACAAACTTATGAGAAAGATAACTACACAGGCAGCACTCGTCCTGGCAGTATTTATTGCATCTGTAGGCTGCCGGAAAGAGGAATTCGCCTCTGCCATCCAGGCCGGCTCCACCTCCGCCGGAAAAGTGGAATTTCGTTTTCTTCACGACCGGAGCACCCCAACTTCGCCTCAGGAAAAAGCAGCCTTGGAGGCTCTGTACTATTCCACCAACGGCGACAACTGGACGGAGAATACCAACTGGCTGACGGGAGACCCCTGCCAGGACTCCTGGTATGGCGTTACCTGCGACCAGGGCTCCATCGTATGGTTGATCCTGAAAAGCAATAATCTGGCCGGCGATATTTCTCCGGATTTTACGGATTTTCCTCGCCTGTATCTTCTGAGGCTCAACAACAACCAACTGGCGAGCGTACCGGACTTCAACATGCCCAGCCTGCAGCAACTGCACCTTTCCAAAAACCAGTTGAGCAGTGTGCCGAACTTCAGCCACCTGCCTGAATTGACACTATTGTCTGTCGACCGCAACCAGTTGACCAGCGCTCCGGACTTTCAGTACATGACCGCTCTCCGGCACCTGTACCTTTACGAAAACCAGCTGGGCAGCGTGGCGGACTACAGCCATTTAAACGCCCTTTATTCGCTCGACCTTTCCCACAACCAGCTAATCAGTGTACCTGCCTTTAGTTTTCCCCTCATGGACTCTTTGTCCCTCAACAATAATTTGCTGGCCAGTGTGCCGGCCTTTAATTTACCGCAATTGTTTTATTTGAACCTCTCCCATAACCAACTGGCCAGCGTGCCGGACTTCGGCTACCTAAGCAGCCCGGTCCTGGCAATAAATCTCAGCTACAACCAGATCGTTTGTTTTGAACCAGGGTCTCAGGCGCTTTGCAGCCCGGATATCAGCCTTTTCCTTCACCTGCCGGGAAACCCCGACCTGGCATACACATGGGAAGAATTCTGCGCCACCGGCGCCGGCGCCTGCCTCCCCAGCCCTGAACCCGATGATCAGATCATTGCCCTGGAAAACCTACTGCAGGATTTCATAGATGACGGCCAGGTGGCCCCCAACGGTTCCCCTTCCCTGTTCAACCAGCTGGGCCAGGCCTATTGCCTCCTCTGCGAAGGAAATACAGCTCATACGATAGATAAACTGCAGGTTTTCATTACCCTTACCGAAGCGAAAATTCCTAATAAGATTGAGCCGGAGGCCGGCCAGGAACTGATCGGTGCCGCTCAGGCGATCATCGATCTGCTGGAAAGCGGTGATTTTGAGGTGGATTGCAGTGAGGCCGGGGCGCGGTGTTAGCGTTTGTATGGAAGCCGCTATTCAGACTAAAGAATGCCCTCTTCTCCCCTCAAAAGCGGCTTGTAGGCAGCTTCTAAAACAAAAGCCAGCGAAAGCGGCTTCCCATTCTCCGGGTTCAGTGGCTCCCGCAGTTCCCGGATGCCCCGGCCCCGGCGGTTGAAGCCAACTGGGATTCAAATTTTCTACCAGGCCAGAAAATGCGGGAGGAAGCAGGAGGGAATTCGGAAAGAAAGTATTTTTTTTGGAAACGAAAGTCAATGACTTAGGCCAGCGCAGCGGGGAAATCAGGGGTTTTCGAGTTAAGAATTGTTAAAAAGTGGGCAGTCCTGCCGGATAGCGCTATTTTAGCTCTCCAAAGCAAAAAAACACGACAAAAATGCCAACGCCCGAAACCGGCCCCGGCCAGCATCGCGATGATCCGCCTCCCACCCTGTTCAAAAGCTGGGGCCAGATATACGCCTTTGTCCTCATCCTTCATGCCGCCATCATCACCTTGTTTTATATCTTTACCAAAACCTATTCCTGACCCCTGCGCCGGCAGTGCAATATAGCAATGCAGCAATACAGCAATATAACAATATGAGCACCCTCGATTGGATCGTGATGTTAGGGACCCTGCTGGGCATTGTGGCTTACGGCGTCTGGAAGACCCGCCATGTAGCCAGCGTTCAGAGCTATCTGCTGGGCGACCGCGACCTGCCGTGGTGGACGATCGGCCTGTCGGTCATGGCCACGCAGGCAAGCGCCATCACTTTTTTGTCCACGCCGGGCCAGGCCTACGAAGACGGTATGCGCTTCGCCCAGTTCTATTTCGGGCTGCCGGTGGCCATGGTCATCCTCTGCGTTTTCGTCTTGCCGTACTATTACCGCCTGAAGGTCTACACGGCCTACGAATACCTGGAGGGGCGTTTCGACCTCAAGACCCGGACGCTGACGGCCCTGTTCTTCCTGATCCAGCGGGGGCTGGCCGCTGGGCTGACCATCTACGCTCCCGCCATCATCCTGTCGGCCATCCTGGGATGGAACCTCAACTGGACTATCTTATTCATCGGCATGGTGGTGATTTTTTACACTATGGCGGGCGGCACCAAAGCGGTGAGCGTCACCCAGAAGCAACAGATGGTCGTCATCCTTTCGGGCATGTTCATCGCGGCGGCCATCCTGGTGCTGCAGTTGCCGGAAAATGTCAAATTCAGCGATGCGGTAGGCATGGCCGGCAAGATGGGCAAGCTGAATGTGGTGGACTTTGAGTTCGACCTTTCCAACCGCTATAATTTCTGGTCGGGCATGCTGGGCGGAGTGTTCCTGTTCCTGTCCTATTTCGGCACCGACCAGTCGCAGGTGCAGCGCTATCTCGGCGGCAAGTCGCTCACTGAGAGCCGGCTGGGCCTGCTGTTCAACGGCATCTTTAAAGTACCCATGCAGTTCCTGATCCTCTTTGTAGGCATTATGGTCTTCGTGTTTTTCCGCTTTGAACAACCGCCGATCCACTTCAATACGGCGAATATGCAAAAGCTGGAGGGCACGGCCTATGAAAAGGAACTGGACAACCTGCAGGCGCAGCACAACACCCTCTTCCTGGAGCAGCGGCAGGAGGCCGAATACCTGATGGCGGCCGTCCGGGAAGATGATGAGGCCTCAGTAGCCAGGTCTCAGCAGCGCATGAAGGAACTGATGGCCAAGGATAACGAGTTGCGGGAGGGGGTGGACGCCCTCATTCTGAAAGCCCACCCTACGGCCAAGCTGGAAGACCGCGATTACGTTTTTATCACCTTTATTACCGAGTACCTGCCCATCGGGCTGGTGGGCCTGCTGCTGGCAGTGATCTTCTCAGCGGCCATGTCATCTACCTCTTCAGAACTGAATGCCCTGGCCACCACCACCGTCATCGATATTTACCGCCGCAGCTTTGTAAAGGATAAGTCGGACCGCCACTACCTGAATGCATCCAAGATATTCACCGTAGTGTGGGGCGGCATTGCCCTGTTCTTCGCCGCTACGGCCGGCCTGTTCGAAAACCTCATACAGGCGGTCAACATCATCGGATCTCTGTTCTATGGCCCCATCCTGGGTATTTTTATGGTGGCCTTTTTTATGAAGGGCATCGGCGCGCGGGCCGTTTTCATTGCCGCCCTGATCGCCGAGGCCCTCATCCTGCTCATCTACTGGACCAATAGCCAGGACTACTGGCTGCTCATCGGCCATACCTGGCGCCTGCTGCGCATCGCCTACCTCTGGTTCAACCCCCTGGGCTGTATCTTTGTTATGGGGATAGCATGGATGATACAGGGGAGGAGGCCGGGGTAGGGTGCATGGGTTGTGTATAAGTGTATAGGTGTATAAGTGTATAGGTGTATTAGGTGTATAGGTGTATAGGTGCCTCTACGCAAACACGCAAACACCGATCCCCAATTATTCCAAACAATTCGCTACCTTTGCAGAAGCAGAAAAATAGAGCTTACTTTATGTTCACTATCAATATATACCTGAAATTTGCTCTCATCGCCCTGGGATTGATCGGAGGCATAGCGCTGTGGATCGCCTTTGGGGTGTGGTACGGCATCTGGTTTGTCCTGCTGGGCATCGGAATGCTGGCCAGTTATATTTTTCTGGGCACTGTGCAGTCGGCGGCTGTCCTGATGCAGAATTCGGATTTTGACGGGGCGGAGAAGCGCCTGAACCTGACGCTGAAACCGGAGTGGCTGTATGCCACCAACCGCGCCTATTTCTACATGATCAAGGGCTCTGTCGCCCTGGCGCGCAAAGATGTGGAAGAAGGCGAAATGTGGCTGAAGAAAGCCGAAGAGGTGGAAGTGCCGACGGATAACGAAAGGGCCATGCTGCAGCTCCAACTGGCCAACATAGCCGCCTCCAAAGGCAAGTGGAAACAGGCGGAACTGCATTTCCGCAACGCCAAACAATGCAAGATCACCGAGCCCAACGTCAAGGAACAACTCAAGCAGTTTGAAAAGATGTTCACCAACCGCGGCCAGATGAAACACACCCAGATGGGCGGCAAGGGCGGCGCTATCCGCCCCGGCGGCAAGCGGCGCCGGCCGAAGTTGCGCTGATGCTGATAAATCTGTCTCCCCCTTATTATAATGAAACAATCCACATGAGCAGGGGCGGCGCAGGCGCCGCCCCTTTTTTTTGAGGCGAGCAGCCGGGCATATTTATCCCTGCATTTAGAATTGTCCTCCCCCGGGGAGGCGCAGGAGGGAGATTCTGGGAGATACCTTTGATATTCCCCCCTATTCCTCTTCCCTCTTCTTCAGCCTGCTCCTCACAAAGGTGTTCAGCAACAGGATGACGGCTGCGAACACGGCCACCCGGGCGATGGCATCGCCCCAGAGCACGTAGAAGGTAATGGCGTCGTTGAAACGAATAGCGCCCTTGATGGCAGTGGGCTCATCGTAGCGGGTGGGCTGCAGGATGTCGCCCCGCTGGCTGATGAAAGCGGAAATGCCGGTGTTGGCAGAGCGGGCGATGGCGCGCCGCGTTTCGATGGCCCGCAGGGAGGCGAAGTAGAGGTGCTGCCGGTGGCCGGCGGTATTGTCCCACCAGCCGTCATTCGTCATGATGAAGATGGCCTGGGCGCCCTTTTTGATATAACCGGTGACGTATTCCCCGAAAACGGACTCGTAACAAATGGCCGGGGCCACCTTGCCGCCGGCGCTGCTCAGCACGGAGCGTTCGGGCTGGGTGCCCACGCCGGCGACGGTACCCTCCAGCTTGTCCACCAGCGGCTTCATGAAAAAGAAGATACGGGGATAGGGGAGGATTTCCGGGCCGGGCACCAGTTTGGACTTGCGGTAGAACTGTATGTCCTGGTTTCCGGGCACGAACTGTATGGCGGCATTCAGGCTTTCGTAGTAAACCGTATCTCCGGCAGAGCTTATCTGCTGCCTGACCGCCCGGCTGTGCAGCTCATTGGGGCCAAAGATGTGATAAGCATCCACTCCGCTGATGATCTTCATGCGGGGATAGTCCTGGAAATGGTTGCGGATGCGCAGTATCGAAGGATAGGCATTGGCCTGGCTCGTTTCTACCCAACCGAAGCTGGTTTCGGGAAAGACGAGGTAATCCGTATTTTCATCCACCTGCTGGTCGGCCAGGGCCAGGAAACGGGTGATCTGCTCCCGCTCGGGCAGGTTGAACTTTTCGTAATGGGGTTCGAAGTTGGGCTGCACGACGACGATCTCCCGTTCTGCGCCCTGTTCCTCGTAGCGGGAATAGATCAGCAGGGACGCGGCTGCCGGCAGCAGGATCAGCCCCGCCATCTGCAGGGCCGGCCAGAGTTGCAGCCTGCCGCTGTTCCGGTAGGCGATCCACAGCCGGAAGGCCAGCACGTTGGCGAGCAGTATCCACAGGCTGCCCCCGAAGGTTCCGGTGTACTCATACCATTGCGCCAGGGAGGGAAATTCGGCAAAGCTGTTGCCCAGGGTCAGCCAGGGCCAGGCCAGTTCCCAGCGCTGGTGAATGTATTCGAAGGTTATCCAGTAAGCCATGAAGGCCAGGTAGCCCAGGCGGGGCATGGCCTGCTTCGTAGTGTGGAACAGCACAAAGGGGACGCTCATCAGCAGAGCGTTGACCCAGATGGCGAAAATGCCGGCCACAAAGGCCGTATTGGCGACCCAGTAAGTGGCTATGACGTTCCACAGCACAAAGGTATGATAGGCAAACTTGAACATCTCCCAGCGGTCGGCCTTGCCCCAGTCGAGCGCAATCTCCCGCTCTATGATCAGCAGGGGCACAAAACCCAGGAACATCAGGAAAGGGACGGGCAGGATATCCGGAAAGCCGACGCCCAGCAACAGCCCGCTCAGGGTGGAAAGGCCCAGCCAGCGCAGGCGGTTGGGAGAGTCGGAAAAGCGGTGTTCGAACAGCAGTACCAGCGCTCCCCAGGCGGCCAGAAAGAAGAACAGCGGCCGGTACCCCCACAACTGCTCCTGGCTGTAGCGCTGGTACATATTGACTGCCAGCCAGATGCTCATCAGAGACAGAAGGATGATCGCCGGAACCCGTATAGTGTTTTTCATAGACTTAGACTCGGTTTCGCGCCACAAGTTTAGGCATTTTCGGGCACTCTTTTCAGCAATTCCCGCTTTAGAATGCCACTACGAGCTTGTTTGGAGGCCGCTGTTACTCTACGATCACCTTTTCCACTACGGCGCGGGGCCCCTCGTTCCATTTCAGCAGATAGAGGCCTGGCGGCAGGCCGTTGACGGTAAAGGCGCCCGGGCGGTATGCCGTGCGGAGGATAAGGCGCCCCTCTGCCGAATACAGGCCGATCCGGGCGCCGGAGGGCAGGCCGTCTATCACCAGCGGCCCGGCAGTGGGGTTGGGATAAATGCGAACCTTCGGCCGGCCGGCCGCTGTCCCGGCATCCATAACGATATCGATGTACTGAGCGAAGAAAAACAGGGCCAGGGTCAGGGCGGGTTCGGCACAGCCGGAATGCCCCAGGTTGGGGCCGGCATCGACGGACGACACATCCGGCGCGCCGTTGGCGTTCATTACCGAATCGGCCAGCAGGCTGTTGGTGTAGAGCACCTGCTCGTCGGCCATGCAGTAATACAGGCGGGTGGGGGCCAGGGGCGCCCAGTTGTAGACGTCGTTTTCCATCAGCGCAATATTGAGGGGGTGCCCGGGGTCGTCGGCAATATGCTGCCGGAGGCTGTCCTGAAAGATGTATTTCGGCTGGGAGAGGCCCACCTCCTGGATCAGGAGGGTGGAGAGGGTATCATGCAGTTTTCCCAGGGTGATCTCATCGTGGTAAAAGGACAGGACAGGGCCGAGGTAAGGCTGCCGGAACACCTGGCCGAAATCGTCATAAATCCGATAGTACTCGTTGAGACCCAGCACTATGCGGGCGATATAGCCTGGTGAGAAGTATTCTTCTTCACTAAGTATGAAATCCCGCATGATGTTGGCCAGGCTATACGGCCCCGACAAGTGGGCGGCGGCAGTCACTTCGTACTGGCCGGAAAAGTCCTGCTGCAGAGCGCGGTGCAGCGCCATGGAGGCATGCCCTCCCTGAGAATAGCCGGCCAGGAACAACTGCCCGTTCAGCACCTGGCCTTGTTCCTGGACGTAGGGTTCCGCCGCCCGGAGCATATCGATGGCGGCAGAGGCCTCGGTAGCGGCGTGCAGGTAGGGGTGAAAACCGCGGGATTCGCCCAGCCCCAGGTAATCGGGCGCCAGCGCGACGAAACCCGCCCCGGCAAAGGCCAGGGGCACTTCGTGATCCACGATGTTCAGGCTGGACGGGGTGTCCTCTTTCGAGTTGGAAGAGCCGTGCTGGTAGATGAACAGCGGCAGGGCATAATCCCGCGCCCGGGGGATCACCAAAAGGCCGGAGGCCGTATCCGGTTGCCCCTGCACGCCGGGAGTGGTGTATAATACCTTGTACATATCAATGCCGTAGCGGATAAAAAAGCCGTATTCCATGGTCAGTTCTTCCCGGGTGCGGCTTTCGAGGAAGGCGACATCGACGATGCTTTGGGCCGTAAGGGCAGAGCAGCCGGCCAGCAGGAGTAAGGCGAGGAAGTAGCGTTTCGGCATAGTTTTTTCCAAATATAAGAACATTTAATAGTCGAGTAGAGAGCAAAATGCCTGAAAGCGCCTGAGGATAGTACGCGTCATCCGTGTTCTATTATTTCATTATGCCCACTGCCCAGTTGATCCTGAAAGATCCGGCGTTCCCTGCTCATATTCAGGAAGGGGAATTCCCGTTCCAGTTGGGCAATGATCTCCAGTTGCTGCCGCACAAACTGCTGGTGCGGCTCCGAGCGGAGGTGGAAGGGCCGGTGGCGGCTGGCGGCGACGGCCTTGCCGATGCGCTGCATCAGCCGGCGGGTGGATTCATCGAAGAAGGCCTGCCCGAAGCGCTGCCAGATGTGATCGATGGCCACCTCCGAGGGGTGGATCATATCGGCGGCGTAGAAGCGGTAGTCGCGCAGTTCATCCATCACGATCTCATAGGAAGGGAAGTAATGAGCAAAGGGCAATTGCCGGCACAGCTCGCCGCAGGCCAGCAGCAGGGCGGCCTTGCTGCGCTGGTTTTCCACCAGCCCGTCGCGGATGTGGCGCACGGGGCTGACGGTGAGGATCGCTTCCAGCCCGGGCTGCCGGTTTTTGAGTTCATAGAGTATGGGCTCCAGGGCGGCTATCACCTCCCGCGGGCTGAGGCGGCGCCGCTCGAAGGCGCTGCCCGGCAGCTTATGGCAGTTGGCCACGGCTTCCCCCGAAGGGCGGTAGATAAAAACGAAGGCAGTGCCCAAAGTGAGCGCCAGGCGGTCGGCGGTCAGCAGAAAGCCTTGCGTACGCCGGTAAGTTTCGTTCATGCGGCCCAGGGCCTGTTCCGGATCAGGATGGGAAAAGGCGCCGTGGTGGGCGAAGCTGTGCCACAGGCCCTGGTGCTGAAAAAGCTCTCCCTGCCGGAAAGGGGCGTCCTGCAGGAGCCGCTCCAGCCCCCGCGCAATGGAGAGGGGGTTGTAGAGGATGCCGTAGGGGTTGAGCAGGCTGTAAAAGTAATGGCTGGAAAGGCGCTGGCCGATGTGTTCGGCAAAACAGGAGCCCAGGCTGAGAATGTGGGACTGATATCCGATGCGGAAAGGATAGTCCGGGATGGGTACGGTGGTTTGAAAATTTGACATGTTTAAAGGTAAGGTTTTAGCTGGTGTATGTCAAATTATCGGAGGAAGGGCCGGGCGCTTTCGGCGGTCTTCCAAAATTTTTTTACTTTCACCCCTTCAAAAAAAATTAAGCCAGGAATAATGAACCTTACCAGCCCTTTGGTTTATGGCGTACCCTGTTTTGCCGCCTTGATCCTTTTGGAACTGGCCCACAGCCGTTCTCATGATGAAACGCGGGGACTGTACGAGTGGAAAGACTTCTTGGCCAGCATCAGCATGGGCGTGGGCGCCGTAGTCATTGAGCCGCTCTTCAAAGTCATATCGGCCATCGTCATTTTCAATGGGGCCTATGAACTTTTCAACCCGGAGGCCGACGGCGTCCGCACCAACATCATGGGGTATTCATCCTTCGGTTGGGCCTGGTACGTATGGCTGCTCTGCCAGCTCGCCGATGACTTCAGCTACTACTGGTTTCACCGGCTCAACCATACCGTGCGTTTTTTCTGGGCGGCCCATATCGTCCACCATTCCTCTGATCATTTCAACCTGGGTACGGGCGTCCGGAACGGCTGGTTCACCATCATGTACAAGCCGCTCTTCTACATGTGGATGCCCATGATCGGCTTTCACCCCGCGATGGTTATCGTCTGTATGGGTATCGAATCCTTGTGGCAATTCCAGTTGCATACCCGGTATGTGCCCAGGCTGGGCTTCCTGGAAAAGTTCGTCAATACCCACACCCAGCACCAGGTTCACCACGCTCAGAATATCGAATACCTGGACAAGAACCACGGCGGCTTCCTCAATATTTTTGACCGGATGTTCGGCAGTTGGGCAGAGCTGGATGAAAATATAGAGATCAAATACGGCGTCATCCACCCGCCCAACTCCTACAACCCGGTGGCCATTCTCACTCACGAGTATAAGAACATCTGGAACGATGTGAAAAACGCCTCCAACCGGCGCCACAGGTTCATGTATATCTTCGGCCCTCCCGGCTGGAGCCCCGACGGTTCGACGCTTACGGTACGGCAAATGCAGCGCCTGCACCGGCAGGAGAAGGAAGGAAAGGAAGGGCCGGGCAGCAGAGGCCGCCCCGGCGCGGCACTGCTGCACGCCGGGATGCAAAAAGAAACGCCGCCGGCCAGGAACCGCTAAAACTTCCTCCCCTTTTTGTTAACTTGTGCCGATTTTGTACTTTTCCACCGGGAAAAACCAGGACGGAATGGGATTGTTTGACCGCATCTTTGGACCGAAAACGGAGGTAACAGAACAGCCGAAGATCAGCTTCGGGCGTTACAGCGATTCCTATAAGGACAGCTCCCGCTACACCGCCTGGGATGTGGCCCTGGAGAAGTTCGACAAACAGGAATACCTGGAAAGCTACAAACAATTCTTTTACTACCTGCGGGATGAGGGGGAGGATAACGTCCGCTACCAGGAAGTGAAAGGGAAACTGGAGTTTGAACTGTATCAGGGTTCCAAAAAGATCACGGGCACGGCCACTCCTCAGAAGGTGTCGGTAGAGGTCAAGGTCGTGCGGGCCGAAGCCCTCAATGTGGCCTTCATGCGCCGCCTGCTGGAGCAGAATTTTAACCTGAAGTACAGCCGCTTCGCCCTGGATGCAGAAGGCAATATCGCCATCATTTTCGATACCTACACCCTCGACGGTTCCCCCTACAAGCTGTACTACGCCCTGAAAGAGGTGGCCACCAAAGCCGATAAGCAGGACGACCTGCTCCTGGAAGAATTCAAGACCCTTCAGCCGGTGGATACCAGCCATCTCATCGAACTGCCCCGGTATGAAAAGGAAGCCAAGTACAACTACCTCATCACCCGGGCCAGAAAAGCCCTTGAAGAAGCGGAAAACGGCAAACTCGATAAGATACAGTATTCGGGCAGCATCGGATACCTGCTGCTGGACCTCATCTACAGGCTCGATTACCTCATCAAGCCGGAAGGCTTCATGATGGAAACCCTGGAGCATCTGCACCGGAAATATTACGAGAACGACGGTATGTCGACCGCCAGCAAGAACCAGGTGCTGTGCACTGAGCTCAAACTGCTGCTGGAACGGGACCAGGAGGAGTTCTTCAAGGAAATGTACCGCGTCAAGTCGACCTTTGGCATTACCCATTCCGTACAGCACGACCGCGTGGTCAGCATTATCGACGCCGAGCTTTTCCACATGGACTGGTACAAGGAACACGGCTATGACGCCATCGCCCTGGCCATTCCCGGTTATATCGTCGGCTACTGTATGTTCAATTACGCGGCGCCCAAACCCGACCGCGACCTGTTCCACCTCTATTATCAGGTCATGGAACCCGCTTATTTCAAAAGCCTGGGCTTTTCGATCAACTACTACGATGAGGCTGCCGGCCAATTTGACAAACGCGCCATCCGGCGGGCCATCAACCGCATCGTCGAGGAAAACCGGGCCTATTATCCCAACCTCAACCCCGCAACGAACTCTCTCAGCTTCGACAACCTGGCCGACTTCGCCCGTTCTTACCTCCTCATGATCCGGAACCTGGAAATGGTCAAAACCGATTGATGCGAACAATTGTTAGTTTTTTAGCTGACAACCATCCTGCTATGACAATGACTACCGCAAAAGAAGATATCCGGAACATCCTGGAGGAAGTGGCCGATCCTGAAATCCCCGTACTCACCGTCACCGATATGGGCATTATCCGGGATATCAGGATCGGAAAGGAAGAGGTGGAGGTCATTATCACGCCTACCTATTCCGGCTGCCCGGCCATGAACACCATCGAGGTCAACATCCGGGCCGCCCTGCAGGAGAAGGGCTTCGGCAAGGTGAAGGTCACCACCATACTCCATCCGCCCTGGACTACCGACTGGATCACGGAGCGGGGGCGGCAGCGCCTCAGAGCCTACGGCATTGCCCCGCCTGCCAGGGGCAGCGTCGATAAAAATGCGCTCTTTCAGGATAGCCCCGTAGTGGAGTGCCCGCAGTGTGGTTCCGCTGATACGGTAATGGTCAGCCAGTTTGGCTCCACAGCCTGTAAGGCCCTCTACCGCTGCCTGGATTGTAAAGAACCTTTTGATTATTTCAAGTGCCATTGAGCAAAGCCCGCCTGCTTAAAACCTATGTTATCAATGCAAGACAATAATACCATCCTCTTCGAACTGGACGGCCATGTGGCCAGGATCACCCTCAACCGCCCGAAGGCCTACAACAGCTTCAACCGCGAGATGGCCCTGGCCCTGCAGTCCCGCCTCGATGAATGCCGGGACGACCCCCGGGTGCGCGCTATCTACCTCAGCGGGGCGGGCAAGGCCTTTTCCGCCGGGCAGGACCTGCAGGAGGCCGCCGCCGATGACGCCCCCGAAATGACGGCCATCCTGAATGAACATTACAACCCCATTATCCGGCGCATCCGGGAGATCGAAAAGCCGGTGGCCGCCGCCGTGAACGGCGTCGCCGCCGGCGCCGGCGCCAACATCGCCCTGGCCTGCGACGTGGTGGTGGCCGCCGAGTCCGCTTCTTTCATTCAGGCCTTTAGCAAGATCGGCCTCATTCCCGATAGCGGGGGCACCTTTTTCCTGCCCCGCCTGATCGGCTTCCAGAAAGCCTCCGCCCTGATGATGCTGGGCGATAAGGTGAGCGCCAGAGAGGCCGAACGCATGGGAATGATCTACGAATTTTATAAGGATGAAGAATTTGCAGAGCGATCCTGGGAACTGGCCCGCAGGCTTTCCCTGATGCCTACCAAAGGGCTGGGCTATACCAAGCGCGCCCTGAATCGCTCCTTCAGCAATGAACTCGAACGCCAGTTGGCCGTCGAGGACGAGCTACAGTCCGCAGCAGGCCGCACGGAAGATTACCGGGAAGGGGTGAACGCCTTTCTGGAGAAACGAAAAGCGGTTTTTAAGGGGAAGTAAAAGCCATTTAATACAGGTATCGAAATGCCCAAGCCCACTCAACCGAAGGTCAGGAAGGGGGTTCCTCCACCGGATAGCATGAACCCTCGCCTGCATGCGCAACGGCGCAGCTTGCTGCCGGCGGGTGATTACGTAAGGGGCATACTGGCCGGCGGCCGGGTGTTGCTCAGCCTGGCCATTACTCTGGTCGAAAGCACCCGGCCCGATCATCAGCAACTGGCGCAGGAGATCATCAGTTCCTGCCTGCCACACAGCGGCCGCTCGATCCGGATCGGCATCACGGGCGCTCCGGGGGTGGGAAAGAGCACCTTCATCGAAGCCTTTGGGCTGCACCTGCTGGAGCAGGGCCGCCGGCTGGCCGTCCTGGCGATAGACCCCAGCAGCAAGCTGAGCCGGGGCAGCATCCTGGGCGATAAGACCAGGATGGAGAAGCTGTCGGCCAGCGAGCAGGTTTTTATCCGTCCTTCCCCTGCCGGCGAATCGCTGGGGGGCGTAGCCCGGAAGACACGGGAGTCCATCATCCTCTGCGAGGCGGCAGGGTTCGATACGATCATCATCGAGACGGTGGGGGTAGGGCAATCCGAAACGGCGGTGCATTCCATGGCCGATTTCTTTTTGCTCCTGCTGATGCCCGGCGCCGGGGATGAGCTGCAGGGCATCAAGCGGGGCATCGTCGAAATGGCCGACCTCATCGCCGTCAACAAGGCGGATGGGGACCGGCTGCCCCTGGCCAAACGCGCCCGCCAGGAGTACCGCAACGCCCTGCACCTGCTCGCCCCGAAGGAAAGCGGATGGGCGCCTAAGGTGGACATCTGTTCGGCCAGCACAGGCATGGGCATAGAAAGCATCTGGCAGCAGGCCGAGGCCTACCGGAAAGCTACGAAAGAGAACGGGTACTTCGAGCGCAACCGCCGGGCACAGGCCCATTACTGGCTGCACGAAGCCATCAATGCCCGGCTGCGGGCCGCTTTTTTTGAAGACCCCGCCGTATGCGAAAGGCTGAAGGCCATTGAACAGGCGGTGCATTCCGGCCGGCAGTCGCCCTTTCAGGGGGCCGAGGAACTGATCGCCCTTTTTCTGAAAAAATGACTTTTTTATCCGGTGGCCGTCAAAAGTAGCAGCTTGGCAGAAAAAGCGCGATCTTTTTTGGTATTTTGAAGGTCATTTAGGTATAATAAACCACAAACTCAAAACAAAACATCCATTCTGATGAGATCACTAGTCTTACCAGTAGTATTGATCGGCCTGGGGCTGGTCCTGTTTGTCGGTGGCTGCAACAGCTACAACGGCTTTGTCAATATGGAGGAAGATGTCGAGAACGAATGGAGCAAGGTGCAAAGCGCCTACCAGCGCCGCGCCGACCTCATTCCCAACCTGGTGAACACCGTCAAGGGCGTTGCCGACTTCGAGAAGAGCACCCTCACGGAAGTGACGGAGGCGCGCTCCCGGGCCACCAGCATCAATATTGACCCCACCAACCTGACGCCGGAAAAGCTGAAGGAATTCCAGGACGCCCAGGCCGGCCTGAGCCAGTCGCTGGGCCGCCTGCTGCTCATCTCCGAGAATTACCCGCAGCTCCGCGCCAGCGAGAACTTCAAGGAACTGCAGGTGCAACTGGAGGGCACCGAGAACCGCATCAAGGTGGCGCGCGACCGCTACAACGACGTGGCCACGGCCTACAATAAAAAGGTGCGCCGCTTCCCGGGCAGCCTCTTTGCCGGTATGTTTGGCTTTGATCAGAAAGCCCAGTTCGAAGCCGAGGCCGGCGCGCAGGAAGCGCCGAAAGTGGAATTTTAAGGGAGTTGGATGTTGATCGTTGCCGGTTGCTCGTTAACCGGCAACGATCAACCAACAACCGACAACACAAGCAACATGCTCAAATTTTTCCAGCCCGAAGAGGAAGAACGGATCATCGAAGCCATCCGGGCGGCCGAGCGCGACACCTCCGGCGAGATACGCGTGCACCTGGAAGACAACCCCAAAGAAGATATCATGGAAGAGGCCAGAAGGGTTTTCTTCCGCCTGGGGATGCACAAAACGCAGGCCCGCAACGGCGTGCTGATCCTGCTGGCGCCGGAGCGCAGGGCCTTTGCCATCCTCGGCGACGAAGGCATCAACAAGGTGGCGCCGGAGAATTTCTGGCAGGAAGAGCGCGACCTCATGCAGGAGCACTTCCGCCGCGGCGCCTTCGCCGAAGGCATCTGCCGGGCCATCGAACAGGTGGGGCAGAAGCTCAAAGATTACTTCCCCTATCAGCAGGAGGATGCCAACGAATTGCCCGACGATATCTCATATAGTTAATTACCATGTTCAGATTCATTATTACGACTATATTCCTCTCGTTCTCTCTGCTGGCCAGCGGCCAGAAGGAAATCCCGCCGCCTTCCAACGTTCTGGTCAATGACTTCGCCGGCCTTCTCAGCCAGCGCGAGGCTTCTCAACTGGAAAGCAAACTGCGGGATTATGCTTTGGAGACATCTACGCAGATCGCGATTGTTGCGGATGAGTCGCTGGAGGGGGAAGACCCTTTCGATTATTCCTATCGCCTGGCTGAAGAATGGGGCGTCGGCGGCGGTGAATACGATAATGGAATCCTGATCTACATTGCCGAAGCGGAGCGTGCAATCCGCATACAAACCGGACTGGGCGCCGAGGGCTTCCTTACGGACGCTATGGCCAAACGCATCATCGACAATATCATCACTCCGGCCTTCCGGCAGGGCCAGTATTACCAGGGCCTCGACCAGGCTACCAACGCCATCATGGACATGGGGCGCGGGGAATACTCCGGAGAAGGGCAAGAAAAAAGCAGAGACGCCAAAGGCGGCGTGCCCGCCATCCTGGTCATCGCCTTGCTGATCTTCCTCATTATCCTCTTCTCCCGCATGGGGCAGGATGATGACGATGACGATGGCGGCTACTACCGCGGCGGCCGCTACGGCCACCACCCGCGCCGTAAGCGGCGGGGCGGCGGATGGATATTCCTTCCCGGCCCCTGGATCGGCGGCGGCGGCGGCGGCGGCTGGGGTGATCTCGGCGGCGGCGGATTCGGAGGTTTCGGCGGCGGCGGATTTGGCGGCGGGGGCGCCGGGGGGAGCTGGTAGGGGGAGGTATGTGTTTATGTGCATTCGTGCATTCGTGCATTCGTGCATTCGTGCATTCGTGCATTCGCTTTGCCAGCCTTGGTTACAAGGAAGACGGGTGCCTTGGGGTGGGCGCTTTGGAAAAACTTCTGATCGGGGAAAATAGAGTAAGGTATGATAGATGCTCTGCCTCCGCCAGGAAGATTATAGCTTCTTTTTTCCCGAGTTGAATTCTACGAGCTTTTTCCAATTGATCTCTCCGTTGTCGTTGCAGAATTCGTTCGCAAATTCTCTTGTAAATCTGTTGATCACTCTGGAGTAAGATTCGACAAAGGAATCATTCTTCTCCTTCGCCTTGTATCCAAGG
>CAZAXA010000079.1:0-16775 GCA_964488965.1 uncultured Phaeodactylibacter sp.
GGGCACCCGGAAGCGGCCGTTGTCATACCGTTGGCCGCTGGTTTCGCCCCGCCCCTTATCGCGGAAGCTCTCCGGCTGGGGCGCTTCATCCAACCCGTTATTCATATAGGTTTGGTCGGTGAACAGCGGGGGCGTATGGCAGTGGCCGCACTCCCCTTCGGGCAGCTCTTCGGAAAGGTCGAAAAAGATTTGCCGGCCGCGTTCTTCGGCAGCGGACAGCGTATCTTCCCCCCTCATGGCCCGGTCGTATTTCGAATCGGCGCTGATGAGGGCCCGCTGGAACTGGGCCAGCGCCCGTGCCGCCAGATGCCGCGTGAGTTCAGCAGTATCCACAATGCCGAAGGCCTCGGCAAACAGGCCGGGGTATACCGGATGGCGGCGCAGGGCCTGCTCGACGGCCGCCCAGTCGTGCCCCATTTCATTGGGGTCTTCCACAGGGATCAGGGCCTGTTCTTCCAGGGTGGCGGCGCGGCCGTCCCAGAACAGGCCTTTATACTGGTAAGCTACATTGGCCAGGGATAGGGCGTTGCGCCTCCCCTGGCGTTGTTTGATGCCTGCCGCCACTGCCCGGCCGTCGGTAAAGGCCCGTTCGGGCAGGTGGCAGGACGCGCAGGACAGGCTGCTGTCGGCCGAAAGGATAGGGTCGTAGAACAGCCGCCGGCCCAGCCCGAAGCCGGCAACCGTCATGGGGTTTTCTTCCGGGATGTTCAGCCTGGCGAAATGGGCGGGTTCAGCCAGCTCATAGAGGCGGCTGGCAGGCGGCCCTCCGCCTTCGCCGGCTGAGCAGCCTGCCATGCCCAGCGCACACCATAATAATATGTAGTAGCCCGTCCGGCTCATCATTCCAGGGTTACAGCTCCCGGCACGTGGTTGGCCATGAAAGTGGCGGAAGGCGAGGAGTTGCTGTGGCTCTGCATCACCTGGCGGAAATCGAGGTATTCGCCCGTGTCCTGGTCAACCAGTATTTTCTGCAGGTCGATATTGAACTGCAGGGTAAGCTCTTTGCCGTCCTCGATGGTGATGGGCTTGTCAAATGACAGGAGCCGGTAATTGTCGTTGCCGCCGACGTGGAAGGTGAGCTTGTCGGTAAATTCGCCGTTGGGCTGCAGGTCGGCATTGCCTTCGAATTTGAAGAAGATATAACTGGCGGCCGCTTCCCAGTAGTTTTCCGACAGGGGGTGGCCTATTTCATAATCCGGCGGGGTGGTGGCATTGAGGGTGGGGGAGACGCCAAAGCCGAACTCGATGCCGGTGTACTCGCCGGCGGGAATGGCGTTGGGAATGGCTGTTGTTTTGCCCTTGGCGGCATCCGCGTCTGTGTACACGTCGCCGAAGGAGATCAGGCCGATATCTTTGAGCGGGATTTTTTCTGCCCCTTTCAGCAGATTTACTTCAGAGAGGTAAAACTGGAAGAGCTGCATTTTGAGGGCCATGTTGTCTTCATAGGCGTATTCGCGTTCGAACATGACCAGAGGAGCCTGCCCGTAGAAGGCTTTGAAATTGAGGGCCACGGAGCCTGTCCTGGCCGGCATTTCATCATCAGCATTTTTACAGGCGCCGAAGAGGAGGACAGCAGCCAGGGGGAGCATAAAGAGGAGGTACTTCATGGTGGATAGATCCTTTTAAATTAGAAATTATGCCGGGCTTGAAGGTGTGCTTTCAATGAGTGCTCTAACTTAATTTTCCTGAAGCGTTACTGCAACCACGGCGAAGGATTGTGCCAGGTTAGCGACAATTTTCTCCGCCAGTTGTCCGGGGCTGTCCTGCCGGGCGTTGATGCCTCCAAACCAGCGGCTGTAGTCTACCTGCAGGGCCAGCAGCAGGTGAAAACCCCTGCTTTTTTCAAATTCTACAGGCAGGCGCACTTCCCGGAGGTAGGGCGCCGTGCCGATCCGCAGTACTTCCGGTAAGGTATCCGCCGCGGTGGTGTCCCGGAAGAGTTCGATGTACCCGAACACGTATCCCGAGTCCTGGCTGAAGTAGAGGCTGCTGTCCCTCAGGCTCAGAGGGTGCCCGGCGGGAAAGGATTCCGGGCGGGCCGTATTGGCCAGGCCCTCAACGCCGACGGCAAAGCGCACCTCCTGTATGGCGCCGGATTGCTTAAGGGTTCCGATGGTGTAATTTTGGGCGACCCTGGGGCTGATGAGAGAAAAATTATCCTCAATAGCCTGGACGGCATCCGTGCCGTCGGGTTGCGGCGTCAGGATATCTATGGTTTCCTCCACCTCCTTTTCCTGGCCGTTGGCATAAATGAGGTGGAAGTTGGATATATAAAACCGAACATTATTGAGGCGGAAAGGGTTGCCCAGGGCGTCAAAATAAACCGAATCCGCCAGCCCGAAGCGGTAGAGGGTATCGTCCTTGCTGTAGCGGTGCTGGACAGACAGGCGCACCTCCGGGTATATACATTCTTCAGTGTCATTTTTGTCGGCCTCGAGGTTGTAATTGACGGCTTCCACATCCAGGCAGCCTGGCGCCGGCTCATAACAGGCGGGCACGAGGGCCAGCAGGGCCAGAAGGAAAAAACTACTTCTGATTATTCCGCTCATATTCCTTGACCAGCTTTTTGACGACCTGTTTGACCTGGGAGGAGAACTCCTTGTTCAGTATCCAGTTGTAGTACTGCTTATCGCTGGAGAGGGTGGCGGCTACCGGTTTGCCGCTGTATTTGCCGAAGTTGAAAACGATCTCTCCGTTGGCGTCGTACCGCATCTTCTGGGTTGCATCGACAAAACGCATATCGTTGGTAAAATCGTGCAGGGCCTGCACATCTTTGATAATGGGAGAAGTGGAGACGTTGCCGTCTTCGTCTATATAATCCACGCCGCGGTAGCGTTCCAACTGGCCTTCGAAGACAGCTACGGTGGCCTTCACATCGGCCAGGGCGTCGTGGGCGTCTTCCATCTCTTCATCACAGTAGAATTTCAGAGCGGCTTTGAGGGTGCGGGGCTCCATTTTGTAGAAGATGCGTTGCACGTCGATGGTGCGGCGGCGGGAGATATCGAGTTCCATGCCGACCCTGGCGAATTCTTCCATCAGCATGGGGATGTCGAAGCGGTTGGAATTGTAACCGGCCAGGTCGGCGTTGCCGATGAATTCCAGGATTTTGCCGGCGACCTGTTGAAAAGTGGGTTTGTTGGCCACGTCTTTGGGCAGGATGCCATGTACCTGCATGGCCTCTTCCGAGATGGGAATGCCGGGGTTGACGAGCATAGAAAGTTCCTCGGGCTCGCGGCCATCCTTGAAGAACTTGATCATGGCGACCTGCAGGATGCGGTCGCGGATGACGTTTAGTCCGGTAGCTTCGAGGTCTAAAAAAATGAGGTCGCGGTCGAGCTTGAGATCCATTGGAATACAAATGATTTACAGGTGTTGGCAAAGATGCCGGGCAAAATTATTGTTTATCGGCCTCTTTTTCAAATAATGAGCGCAGGCCATCGGTATAGCGGGCGCCAATGCTGCCGTTTTCCTGCGCATAGAGGAAGTAGCCTTCTATTTCAGGCAGGCGGCTGGCCAGGGCGAAGGCTTTATCCAGCCCCATGGCCATGAAGGCGGTGGCGTAGGCGTCGGCCGTCATGCAATCCGGGGCGAAGACGGAGGCGCTCAGCAGGGCGCTCCGTTCGGGGAAGCCGGTGAAGGCATTGATGGTATGGCTGTATTTGGCGCCGTTCACCTCGTAGAAGTTGCGGTAGTTGCCGGAAGTGGCCAGGGCGCGGTTGTGGAGCGGCGCCGTCGTTTGTATATCCTGCATGGCGGCGTCTTCCCGGGGCACGTTGATGCCGATCTTCCAGTCGCCGCCCCGGGGGCTTTTCCCCCGTGCCACCACCTCGCCGCCAATTTCCACCATATAGTCCTGAATGCCGCCGGCGGCCAGGAAGCGGCCAACAGCATCCACGCCATACCCTTTGGCCAGGGCGCTGAAGTCGAGTTGTACGCCGGGAGCGGTTTTGAGCAGGAAGCTGTCTTTACCCTCTACTTTCAGGGACACTTTGTCAAAGCCTACGAATTGCATCAGGGAATCTATTACGAGGCTGTCTACGGCCTCAACGGCCTTTTTGGGAGTATATCCGAATCCCCAGTAATTTACCAGCGGCATGACGGTGGGGTCGAAATACCCTTCCGATGTTTCGAAGACCTCCCGGGCTTTGAAGAAGTTGGCGAGAAAGTGGCGGTTGGAATACCCGCCCGGCTGTTGGGTGGCCGGGTTGTAGTCCAGCCGGAACAGGCTGTCAGCCTGGTTGAAACGCGAGATGGTAGACTGTTCAATATAAGTGGATACCTCCAGGTTGAGCGCTTCGAGCAGCGAATCGATGGCAGGCTGAAGGTTGCCCTGTTGCCTGTCCTGATAGGTTATGTGGTAAGTGGTGCCCATGGTCTGCCCTTCCAGCCTGACGTACTGGCCAGAGGCCTGTTGTTCTTCGGACGAACAACTGAGGAGGAACAGGGCAGGTAAGAGGATGAAAAAAGGAATTCTATGCATGGTATAACCGTATTCGATCTGGCGGTTCTTTGTAAGAAGACAAACAAGCCGGGCCCGCGAAAGTTAAGGATTTGTCAAAGAATCATATTTTTTACGGGGATTTTCAGGCAGGAGGTTAGGGCAGTTTACTAATATTGTTATCTTTTTCCGAATACACGCCCGTCCTCGTACCTCGGCCGGGTAAAAATGCACCAATGCGCCAATATACGAATACACGACTCCTCGCCCTGGCCTCCCTGCTGGTGCTGCTGGGCCTTTTCCTCAATCTGGGCGTACAGCCCGTTTACCTGGAGGAGCCCCGCCGCGCCACGATCGCCATGGAAATGGAGGAGAACGGCAATTTTATCGTGCCGACCCAGTTCGGGGAGTTTTACTACAAGAAGCCGCCCGCATTCAACTGGATCGTGTGGGCCAGCGCGAAGGTGATGGGGGGCTATACCACATGGGCCCTGCGCCTGCCGACGGTTTTGTCCATTGTCCTTACCTCTCTGCTGCTTTTTTGGCTGGGCCGCGCTTATGTGGGTTTGGAGTTCGGCTGGTTATCGGCCCTGCTTTTTCCCGTCAGCGGGGGCCTGTTCTTCTATTTCTCGCTGCTCGGAGAGATTGACCTTTTTTACACTTTGATCACCTTTGCCGGCTTTGCCGCCCTTTTTCACTTTCAGCAGCAGGGGCAGTACGGGCCGATGTACGCCGCCGTCTATTTGCTGGCCGCCATCGGCACTCTGACCAAAGGCCTGCCGTCCCTGCTGTTCCTGGGCTTGTCGCTGGTAGCCTGGCTGTGGTATGAGGGGGAGTGGAAACGCCTGTTCTCCCTGGCCCATCTGTTGGGGATAATGATCTATGCCGCCCTGGTGGGAGGATACCTGCTGGCGTACCATCAATACAACGACATTGGCGCCTACCTGCATATGATGGTATCGGAATCGAGCGAAAGGACGGTTGCGGAAAATGGTTTTGTGAGGCTGGCGAAGCACCTTTTTATGTTCCCTCTGGACACCATCAAAGACCTGCCGCCGGGAGGGCTGCTGCTGATCTTTGCCATCCGCAAGGATTTGCGCAGCCTGCTCCTGCGCAACAAGCTGATGGCATTTGCCGTCCTGATGTTCGTGGCGAATGTGCTGCCGTACTGGGTATCGCCCGGCGCCCGGCAGCGTTATATTTATATGTTGTACCCCTTCCTGCTGATGACCGGCCTGTATGCCTGGCAGCACAGGGAGGAGGCGGGGCCCTGGCGTTTCCGGGTTTTTCGCGCCCTCAGCGGGGTGCTCATCGGGGCCGTGGCCCTCGGCAGCCTCGCCATCCCGTTCATTCCGGGGCTGGATTTTCTGAATTACCGCTGGCCTTTAGCCATTGGCGGCTTCCTTTCCGGCGCGGCCGTATTCTTTTTCTACCTCCGCCGTTCGCAGCAAACGCTCCTGCTCCTCCTCCTGGCCACGGCCATCGCCCGCCTGTTGTTCGACTTTACCGTCCTGCCCCAGCGCGCACACGAGAGCGACGCCCAGGAGGACATCGGGATCGCGCAGGCGGTCAGTAATATCGCCGGAGATGCGCCGTTATATTTATACGAAGACGCCCGCATCTCCTTCTCCGCCATTTTTTACCTCAGCCAGATCCGGGGCAAAACCCTGCGCCGCAATTACGAGCTGGAAGAGGGCGCTTATTACATTGCTCTGCCGGAGCAGTTCCCGGCAGAGCAAGTACTGTATGAGATTCCGTATGATGGAGATATCTACGGGGTGATAAGGTATCGCTAAGAGCTTCAGGAGATGACGGCAGCCTTCAGGGGAGCAATTCACCTGCAGTACACCACCTCATTCCACCCCCGGAGATCATCCGCCCTACCCGTGCGAATGGCCTGCAGTTCTGTTTTGAAAGAATACATCACTGCATCTTCCTTCACATAGCAGGAGTATGTTTCCTCCCCGATGGCAATGGATTCGATGGGCGCCACCACCGCCGCTGTGCCTGCCCCGAAGGCTTCCACCCGGGCGCCGCTCTGCAGGGCCGCCTCCAGTTCCCTGACGCTGGCCTTGCGTTCCTGTACTTTAAGGCCGCGGGCCCTGGCCAGTTGCAGGATGGAGTCGCGGGTGACGCCGTCGAGGATGGTATCGCTCAGCGCCGGGGTGATGAGGATGCCGTCGATGAGGAACATGATATTCATAGTGCCCGACTCTTCGATAAATTCGCGGTTCTGTGCATCCGTCCACAGCACCTGGTCAAAGCCTGCCTCTATAGCCCTTTGGGTTGGCAGAAAGGCGCCGCCATAATTGCCGCCGCATTTGGCATAGCCCGTGCCGCCGTCCGCCGCCCGGATGAATTCCGTTTCTACCTTCACCCGCAACGGGCGGGCGTAGTAGGGCCCTACCGGCGTGCATGTGATCAGGAAGAGGAATTCGTCCGAGATTTTTACCCCCAGCCTTTCCTCGGTGGCGATCACAAAGGGCCGGATGTAGAGGGAGGTGTCTTTCCCGGAGGGAACCCACCGCTGGTCCAGTTCGATGAGTTGCCGCATGCCTTCCCGGAACAGCTCGCAGGGGATGAGCGGCATGCCCATGCGGTACAGGGAGCGGTTGAAGCGCTCATGGTGTTTCTCCATGCGGAAGATGGAGATGTTGCCGTCTTCCATGCGAAAGGCCTTCATGCCCTCGAATACCGTCTGGCCATAGTGGAAGCAGAGGGCAAAGGGGCTGAGGGTAAGCCGGTGGAAGGGTTCGATGCGGGCCTCCGCCCACTCGCCGCCGGCATAACGGGCGATGAAAAGGTGGTCGGTGGGTTCCTTGCCGAAGGGCAGGTTGTTGATATCCAGCCCCGGAAGGCGGGACTCGGCGGTTCGGTGAACAGGAATGGTGGTTGTGGTATGCATATATGAATTTGATTTTACTTTAGCTTTGTTCCAGAGTTTTCAGCTCCATCTCCATCTTGATATTTGCCCGCTCATAGGAAAAGTCGTTCACATCCAGTGGAACCTCCCGGAAGCCCAGCTTGCGGTAAATGGCGACGGCTGCCGGCAGTTGGGTTTGAGAGTAGAGAATGAGCTTCGGAGCGCCCATTTCCTTTGCCTTGCGGATAGCGGCCTGGCAGAGTTTCGTGCCGGCGCCCCGGCCCCGGTAGGGTTTGTCAACGGCCATTTTTGAAAGCTCAAGCGCGCCGTCCCGGTTATATTTCAGAGCGACGGCGCCAATGATGCGGCCTTCGTGCCGGGCGAAAAGGATCGTCCCTCCCCCTTTCAGGATAGCCTCTTCCGGATTCTCCAATATCCATCGGTCGATGGGTTCGATGCTGAAATACTCCTTCAGCCAGGCTTTGTTGAATTGTTCGAAATAGCGCCGCCACTCCGGGCGGTAGTCGAGGATTTCGATAGGTGGCATAGTACAACAGTTTTGGGTGATTTCCATACAGCGCGCTCCTGAAAGGCGCCGTTTTATTGAAAGGCATTACATGCTTGATATCCGCCACAAATATGCATACCTTTGAAAAAACAAAACAGATGCAGATTTTTAATTTTCAAGCATAACAGATTGGGAGATGAATGGAAATGACAGCTTCTTGTACAGCCAGGTGGCAGGCCGCCTGGAGGAAATGATCGGGAAAGGCGTCCTTCGTACCGGCGATAAGCTGCCCTCTGTCCGTACCCTGAGCGAAGAGCAGGGCATCAGCATGAGCACGGCTTACAAGGCGTACGGTGAGCTGGAAATGAAGGGCCTGGTGGAGGCTCGCCCCAAATCGGGTTATTATGTCCGGTTCACTCCTCAGGAGATGCCCGGCGCGCCCCGGACGGAGAGGTGGCCGCCGCCCCCCAGGGATATCAGTGTAGATGAGATGATACGGGAGGTGTACCGCAACATCAGCCAGGAGGGCATCGTCCGCCTGTCGATGGCGGTACCGGGCCTGGAGTTGCTTCCGGAGGCCAGGCTCAGCCGTTCTATGATGGAAGCCCTGCGGGAGGATGCCAGCAGTTGCATCCATTATGACGACATACAGGGCAATGCCCTCCTGCGGCAGCAACTGGCCCGCCTGGCCTTCAACTGGGGTGGGGTAGCGGCGCCCGGAGAGGTGGTCACTACGCAGGGTTGCATGGAGGCGCTTTCCCTGTGCCTGCATGCCCTTACCCGCCCGGGAGACACGGTGGCCATCGAGGCGCCGGGGTATTTTGGCGTCTCCATGGTGTTGCACAGCCACGGGCTGAAGGTGCTGGAAGTGCCCGTCCATCCCGAAAGCGGCATCGATCTCGACTATCTCGAGGGGGCTGTGAAAAGGGTGCCCCTTGCCGCCTGCCTTTTTGTTCCCAACTTCAATAATCCCACCGGGGCCTGCATGCCGGATGAAAACAAGGAGCGCCTGGTTCGCATGCTGGCGCAGCGGAATATCCCTCTGATCGAGGACGACATATACGGAGAGCTGTACTTCGGCAAAAACCGCCCGCTGGCCTGCAAGCATTTCGATGCGAAAGGGCTGGTGCTCTACTGTTCGTCTTTTTCAAAGATGCTGGCCCCGGGCTACCGGGTGGGCTGGTGCATCCCCGGCCGCTTCCGGGAACAGGTGCTCATGCAGAAACTGGCCCATACGATCACCTCCGCTACGCCAACCCATGCCGCCGTCGCCCGCTTCCTGGAGGCGGGGCGTTTCAGCCTGCACATGCGCAAACTGCGCAAGGCCCTGCATACCCAATGCCTGCGCTATACCCGGGCCATCAGCGCCTCCTTTCCGGAAAACATTCGGGTTAGCCGTCCACAGGGCGGTTACGTTCTCTGGCTGGAACTGCCGCCGGAGGTTGATGCTTACCGCCTCTACCGCCAGGCTTTACGGCACAACATCAGCATCGCTCCGGGCCAGATTTTCAGCCCGGACGGCCGCTTCTCCAATTATATCCGCATCGGCTTCGGCGCCCCTTTTTCTCCGGAGATGGAGCGGAGCATCGGAATCCTGGGGGAAATAGTGGGTAGTTGCGGATGACCCGTGCGGATGAGGGGATAAATTGAGGCTAAACCAAATGGTTTTGAAGCCCTGTGCGCCGCGGCCATAGCTTTCCGCTTGTGCCCGGGCCTATAAACAGCTGTGCCCCGCCGCAGGCAGGGCACAGCCGTATGTTGGCTGATCGTCTTGTCGTTCGCCAGGATTGAAGAACTCATAGTATGCGTTCCTGGCGAGTCAGCTTTCCCTGATGGCAAAGTTTCCTTTTGTCAATAGCTGCCGGGCAACTGCTTTTTGTATTTCATCAACTGTCTTCTGGCTTTTTCCGTTGCCCCGGCAAGCGCCTTTTCCATGGCGTCGCTCCTTTGTTCGGCAAAGAGGGTAGTTCCCGGAACATTCAGGCGTATCTCCACGATCTGCTGGCGGTGGCGGCGCCGGTTTTCCCCGACTTTCAAAAAGATTTCGGCTTCTACGATGCGGTCAAAATAGGTTTTTAATTTTCCAACTTTTTCATCGATCACTTCCTGAAGTTGGCCGTTCACCTGGAAGGGTGCATTTACTATTACTTTCATAGTTTCGTATTTTCCAGCTCGGTTAGGTATTGGCGTTTTGCAATAGCTTGCTTTTAATTTTTTCCTACCTGTAAAATAGCCGGGAATGCGGGGAAGCGGGATGATTTTTATCAGCAGTATTAATGATCATTATCAACAAACTTTTTATATCCCGCAGAATCCTTAAATTTGAAGGATATTGAAAGCATATTATGAGAATTTTTTGCATCGCCATATTCTTGTTCAGCGGCCTTTCGCTGGCTGCCCAGAGCCTTGCCGGGCACTGGGAAGGCTACATCACCCAGGATGGTAAAACCGACACTTTCTTTTACCGGGTGAGCCTGCAGCAGGGGGCGGCATCCTATTCCGGCACTTCTTTTTCCCGGACTCCGGATGGAAAGTCCTCCGCCGGTTTTGAGCTTACCGCCTACTCCGACGGGCAGCAACTGGTACTGCAGGAGATTCGGCAAACCGAGCCGCCCAAGCCAAAATGGTGCCTGAAATACGCCACCCTCGCCCTGGAACAATTCCCCTTCAAAGACCGCCTGCAGGGGCGATGGAAGGCCGACGGCTGCCTGCCGGGCGATATGGTGCTGGAACGCCGTAAAGAACCGGCAGAGAAGGTGGCCGAAGAGGTCATCCCCCCTACCTTCAGAGGAAAATGGACCGGCAGCCTCTCCCAGTCCGACCGCGATTATGGCTTCTACTTTGAGATGGACCTGGGCAAAGGCGCCAATGGACAATCGTACATTGTTTCCGAAGATAACGGCGGCAGCGCCTTTCACCGGCTGGAATGGCAATACGATTCTATTTTCCAGCTCTTCTCTTTCAAGGAACTGGAAGTGAAGAGCAAAACGGACCCGCGCTGGCGCTGGTGCATCAAATCCGGAACCCTCAGCTTTCGCCGGGAGCCGGCCCGGCTGGTGCTGGAGGGGGATTGGAAGGGGTTCATCGAAGGCCATGACATGGAATCGGGGCCCTGTGCCGACGGGCAGGTGTACCTCGAGAAGCCTATCCTCACCCGAAAGATCGTTCAGGAGCAATCCATGGTCGAACAGCCCTACGAAACGGAGAATAAGCGGAAGATCAAGGTGCAGCGGGTACTCGAGGTACAGAGCGCCAGCATCCGCATCAAGGTTTGGGACAGCGGGACGGTGGATGGCGATGTTGCCACCATCTTCCTCAACGGCGAGCGCATCCTGCACGACCACAGAGTCGGCAACCACCGTATGGGCATTCCGGTCAAGCTCCAGCAGGAGGACAACTTCCTGGTTCTGCACGCTGAAAGCCTGGGGGATATCCCGCCGAATACCGTCGCCGTTTCTGTCGACGACGGCGTCAGGGAACAGATCATCATCCTCAGTTCCGACCTTAAGGAAAGCGGGGCGGTGATGATCCGGAAGTTCAGGGTGAGCGAATGAGATTTATGATTGACGCTGCCCTATAATGATCTGCCATCCCGGTATAAATCAAAAATTTTACCCGGCTCGGGGAGACGGGCAAAAATTCTCCTATTCCATCTCCTGCAAAACCCGCGCCGGCATCCACCGCCCGGTCAGGCGGGAAACCACTATGATCGCCGCCAGGCCGCTCGCCATCGCCAGGGTTCGGAACGGAAAGAGCACCACCCCCTCTTCGGTCATAGGATAAGGCAAAATGACGGGCAGCCCCAGGGTGGCGTCCCCTCCGCCGAAGCGCAGCACGAAGGCGATCAGAAAACCTGCCAGTGCGCCGCAGGTGTTCGCCTTCGGGTCGAACAGAGCGCAAACCAGCGGCGGGAATAACAGGCAATAGACGAAATCGCTGCACAAGAACCATAACTCGTACACGCTGCGGATTTTCAGCGCCAGCAAAGTAGCGGCGATGCCCACGACCCAGATGATGCGCTGGATCAGCTGCGCCAGCCTGGCCGGTTTGATCTGAGGGTTCAGCAGCGGCCGGTAAACGTTCCAGCCCGCCATGGAAGAAGCGGAGAGCATGGAAGAGTCGGCTGACGACATCACGGCGGCTGCAACGGCGCCCAGCCCCAGCAGCGCTACCCAGCCGGGGGTCATATAGCGGATCACCCAAGGCAGGGTAGAAGCCGCGTCGGGCGGCGCGGAGGCATGCAGCGCTTCCCAGTCGGCTACGCCGCCGGCAATGCCGATCAGGGCGGCGGGCACGGCGGCGATCAGGCAGATCACACCGGCCAGGATAGACAAGGCCATTGCCGTTTTTTCATTGCGGGAGGCCAGCACACGCTGAAAATATACCTGCCAGGCAATTCCGCCAAAGGTGAGCAAGAGGGCGTAGTCCCACCAGTTCCAGTAGTAGCGGCCCAGCGCTTCCCGGCTGGGCAGCAGGCTGGCCGCCGGGCCGTGCAGCTCACTGTAGCGCTGCCATGCCGTTTCCCAGCCCCCGGCCTTGCTGAGAGCGAAGGGTACGATCAGGAAAAGCCCGCCCAGCAGTAGCGCCAGTTGTACGATATCCGTCAGAGCTACCGACCACAAGCCGCCCAGGGCCGTGTAAGCAATGGTGATACCGGCCGATAAGATGATGGAAGTAGTGGTATCCAGGCCTACAATAGTTCCAAAAGTAGTACCCAGGGCCGTCAGGATGGCGGCAGTCCAGAAGGTCTCCCCGGCCAGGGCAGGCAGAAACAGCAGAGCCGCCATGCGTTTGCCATAGCGCTGCTCCAGCGGGTCGAGCATGGTCTGAAAGCGATACCGCCGCATGCGCCGCGCAAAAAAAAGCCCCCCGATGATGAGGCTGAGGGCATAGCCCCAGGGCGCCTGCACCCAAACCATTCCTGAGCTGGCGGCATACTCTGCCGTGCCGTTGATGTATCCGCCGTCGATCCAGGTGGCGCTCATGGTGAACACGGCGACCCATAAGGGAAGCTGCCGCCCTGCCAGCAGGAAGCCCTGGGTGTCTTCGCTCTCCCGCAGGGTGGCGGCATAGGCGCCGGTGAGAAAGATGAGGGTATAAAAAACCATCATGGAGAAAAAGGAGGGCCAGTTCACCGTTTCTTCCGTGAAGGCGTAGAGGTAAAGGCCTGTCAGCGTCAGCATGGCCATTAAACTCAGAGTGGGGAAAAGTATCCGCCGGATTTTGGTTCGGGAGGCGCTCGGTTTCATTGTGGCGGGAAAATAGGCAAAACTGTTCTATTTTTATGCATCTAACGAACAACCAATGCCAAGTACCTTTTCCGCCAAAGAAAAAGCCCAGGCCTGGAGCGTCCACCTTTTTACGGCCACCGGTGTGCTGGCCGTCTTCATGGCCATGCTGGCCGTCAGCGGGCACGACTTCCGCAGCGCCATGTTCTGGTTGCTGGCCGCCCTGCTGATCGACGGTATCGACGGCGCCCTGGCCCGCCGCTTCCGGGTGGCGGAAGTGCTGCCCCACATCAGCGGCAAGAACATCGACTACGTCATCGACTTTGCTTCCTACGCCATCGTGCCGGCCTACATGATCTATGAATCCGGCCTGATGCATGGCCCCTGGAACCTGGCTGCAGCCTTTCTCATCCTGCTGGTTTCAGCCTTGTATTACGGCAAGGAAGGAATGGTATCGGATGATTACTACTTCGTCGGCTTTCCCGTCCTGTGGAACCTTGCGGCCTTTTATATGATCTTCGTCTTTCAGTGGGGGCACTGGGGCAATGTGTTGCTGGTGGCGGTTCTTTCCATCCTGCATTTTGTCCCCATCAAGGTGGCTTACCCCAGCCGGGGCGCCCATTGGCGCCGGGCCTCCCTGTTGATGTCGGCCGCTTTCTTCCTCGTTCTGCCGGGCATTATCTTTCTCTATCCCGACAGGAATGTATGGCTGGCCGCCCTGGCCTGGGCCTGCCTGGGGTATTTTGCATTCTTTGCCGTGTGGGCGACGGTGAAGGCAGGCAGGATCGGCAGGGGACGGGGTTGAGGGGTTGTTCAGGGTTCCTGGTTTGGGGTTCCTGGTTTATGGGTTCCCTGAAAACTGCCTGTTAATCCCGTCTATTCTACGGCCCTGTCATTCCTGGCCGCGGTCTTCCACTATGATATCCGGATAATCCTCTTCCCGGTAGCCGGGGGGGGGCGCCGGGGCGGCATCGGTGGAGAGTATGCTTCTGGACCGGTCCTTCAGGAAGCTGAACGAACCCCTGCGCATGGACAGTTGGTTGGGGCCTTCGCCGGCGATTTCCCGGATGCGCCGGGCGCGGCCTTTGGGGTCGTGCATGACGGTCCGTTCTCTGCGGGCGAGGTATTTTTCGATGAGGCGTTGCTCGTCTTCATCGCTCCAGTTGGCGATGTTGTCGAGGCCGAAGCCGTTGAGCACATCGCCGACGGTAGAGTAGACATCTATGCCCCGGTTGACGTTCTGGTCGAGCAGCAGGGCCACGCCGTATTCGGAATTGATCAGTTCGGCCAGTTTGTGGCCCTGGAGTTCCCTTCTTTCTTTCCAGTAGAAATTGTTGAGGCGGCTGAGGGCGTGCCCGATCTCTATGGCCTGTATGCGGGGATCCTGGCCGGCATGCCAGAAGCGGAAGCCCCATTCCGGGGTGCGGAACTGTTCTTTCTGCTGGCGCCTGCTGATGAGTTCGCCCCGCAGGGTGAGGAAGCCGTAGGTCGCGTTCGTGCGCCCTTCGTCGATGTCAATCCCGAACGGGGCGAAGTATTCCCCGAAGGCTTCCGGTTGCTGTTGTTTGGCCTTGAGCAGCAGGGCGGGCAGTTCGCCCATGCCCTGAGCGGGGCCGTCGCCGGTGCCCAGTGTCCACTGGAACATGCCAAAGCTGAGGAAGGCGCGGTCCCAGGTATTGATGGCGTCGAGTTTGCCCTCGTTGAGGGAGACGGCGAGGATGACCTTGCGGGCGCTGTCGCTCAGCCCGCTGTCCTGAAAAAAAGCTTCCCAATGCTGTTCGATGAAGCCTTTGGGTTCCAGCTTTCCGTTTTCGTAATAGCCGCCAAGGCTGCCGAAGCCTTTGAATTCCACTTCCAGACCTCCCATGCGAACAGTATGGGAGGCCACGCTGTTGCCCCGCGCCACATGCTTCCGGCTGTCGATAGTCAAGTCGATATTTGGCGGCTCGAACAGCAACAGGGCGGGCAGGCTGCTGCCGTACAGGCCGGAGACCTCGTCGAAGAGCTTCCGGGCCAGCGGTTCGGGCAGGCTCCTGCCGTCGAAGGAGAGGCCGTGTTTTTGAGCGAAGGCCTGCAGGGCTGCGGCCTCGTTATCGCCGGTGAAGCCCAGGGCCTTCAGCAGGGGATGGAGAGCGCTTTCCTCCTGCCCGTCGAGGGGGAAGGCCTGGGCTACATTTTTCCGGTGCAGCGCCCGGTAGAGGCGTTTGATCCGGGGGATGAGCATGAACCGTTGCAAAATCCTGGCGCCCAGTTCCAGGCCGATGGACTGCCCGTCGGTGTCCAGGGCATTTTTTTTGCCGAAAGCCTGTACCGCGGTAGTGGTAGCGCCGCCGTAGTCGCCGTCGGCGCCGTAGGTATCCCATTTCAGTTCGTCGCCAAAGCCCATCTGGTGGAGCATGTGCTGCAGGGTAGCTACCGAGTCGCCGCGTACGCCCTTGCGCAGGGAGGCTTCCGTTTTGTTCTGTTCGAGGAGGTTGGAAAAATCCTGATGTAGTGCCATGATATCTGGGGTTTAGAAGATGTCAGAGGCAAAATAGGAAAAAATTGTAATTATCGGGCCATTTAAACCTTTGAGGTTTCGCAAGCCTCAAAGGTTTTGCCGGGGCAAATTCATTATCTTGCCCTCCTTCATACTTTTGGCCATGAAAAAGATACTATCCCTCTACGCCTGGCTCTTCACTTCGGCCTTCCTCCTGGCCGTCAATCTCTTTTACTACCCTAAGTGGAAGCTGCCGAATACGGAAGCGGCCATCAGCTGGGACGTTTCGGGCTACTATTTCTACCTGCCCGCCCTGTTCATTTACAAAGACCTCCGGCAGGTGGGCTTCCGGGAGGAGGTGCATCAGCAATACCAGCCGGCGGGCAGCCCTTACCAGGCCTTTCAGCACGAGAGCGGCAACTATGTGATGAAGTACAGCGCCGGCATGGCGGTACAGTACCTGCCTTTTTTCCTGGCGGCCCATGCCCTGGCGGCGCCTCTGGGTTATCCTGCCGACGGCTTCTCCCGGCCCTACCAGGCGGCCATCAGCCTGGGCAGCGTGCTGGTGGCCATCCTGGGGCTGTGGTTTCTGCGGCGGGCCCTGCTGCGGTACTTCAACGACCGGCTGGTGGCCGCTACCCTGCTCATTATCGTCCTGGCCACCAACTACCTTGATTACAGCGCCATCAACGGGCCGATGACGCACAACTACCTCTTCACCCTTTACGCCCTGCTGATCTGGCTGACGATAAAATTTTACGAGAGCCCCGGCCACTACAAGGCGCTGGGCATCGGCCTGATCATCGGCCTGGCCGCCCTCACGCGGCCTACGGAGCTCGTCGCCGTTTTTATTCCCATTTTGTGGGGAGTGGGCAGCATGGCGCAGGCCCGCGAGCGGCTGGCCTTCTTTGGCCGCCACTGGCCAAAGCTGGCCCTGGCGGCGGCGGCCACCGTAGCCGTCGGCAGCATTCAGATTTTCTACTGGAAATACGTCTCCGGCGACTGGATCGTGTACAGCTATCAGGACCAGGGTTTCAGCTGGCTGAAGCCGCATATCCGCAACGGCCTGTTCAGCTACCGCGCCGGCTGGCTGATGTACACGCCGGCGATGGGTTTTGCCCTGCTGGGCTTCCTCACGCTCTTCCGGCAGCAGCGGCCCCTGTTTCCGGCTACCTTCCTGTTCAGCCTGTTGTTCATCTACATTGCCTTTGCCTGGGACATCTGGTGGTACGGCGGCAGCCTGGGGCAGCGCTCCATGG
>CAZAXA010000080.1:0-16687 GCA_964488965.1 uncultured Phaeodactylibacter sp.
CGGTATGCCCATCCGGAAGATGGCCTTGGCAAACATGTTGTTGGCGCTGGCCGAGCCTGTACCGTTAACGTTGGCAAATCGAACGACTAGATCGTTGATTGCTCGGATATGTTCCATATTGGCGTAGCTTTTGTCACTTGGTACAAATACTTCTGCATGTCCCAGGCCGCCGTGGGGCAGCGTTCGGCGCATAGCCCGCAATGCAGGCAGACGTCCTCATCCTTGACCATGACCCGCCCGGTGGGCAGGGTTTCGGAAACGTAAAGGTCCTGGCTGGTGTTGTTGGCCGGCGCCAGCAGGCGGGCCCGGAGGTCCTCCTCCGTTCCGTTGGTGGTGAAAGTGATACAAGACGTCGGGCAGATGTCCATACAGGCGTCACACTCGATACAACGGCTGGTATTAAAGACGGTCTGCACATCGCAGTTCAGGCAGCGCTGCGCCTCTTTGAAGCCGGTGGGCTGGTCGAAGCCCAGTTCGACTTCCACCGTCCGGTTAGAGAGCGCTATCTTTTTTTCCGCATGGGGCACGAGGTAGCGCTTGTCCACGACAACCGGGCTGTCGTAGCTCCATTCGTGGATGCCCATCTTCTGGCTGATAAGGTTGGTATGAGGCGCCGGCCGGTTGTAGACCGATTCGCCGCGGCAGAAAAGGTCGATGGAAATGGCCGCCTGATGGCCGTGAGCTACTGCCGTGATCACATTTTCCGGCCCGAAGGCGGCGTCCCCGCCGAAGAAGACCCGGTCGAGGGTCGACTGGAAGGTGGTCTTATCCACCACCGGCAAATCCCATTTGCCGAATTTGATGCCCAGGTCGCGCTCGATCCAGGGAAAGGCATTATCCTGCCCGATGGCGATAATGACGTCATCGGCCGCGATGAAGACATCGGGTTCGCCGGTTGAGACCAGGTTGCGCCTGCCGTTCTCGTCGTAAATGGCCGCCACCTTTCCGAAGACGACGCCCTTGAGTTTTCCCTTTTCGACCACGAATTCCTTGGGGGGCATATTGTTCATGATCGGGATATCTTCCCGCCGGGCATCCTCGATCTCCCAGGGCGAGGCCTTCATATCCTTAAAGGGGCTTCGGACGATCACCTTGACCTCATCTCCCCCCAGGCGACGGGAGGTGCGGCAGCAATCCATGGCGGTATTGCCCCCACCCAGGACGATAACTTTCTTTCCGATCCTGGCGGTGTGCCCGAAGGCCACGCTGGCGAGCCATTCTATACCTATATGTATATTGGAGTCCGCTTCTTTCCTGCCGGGCAGGTTGAGGTCGCGGCCCCTGGGAGCGCCGGTGCCTACGAAGATGGCGTCGTAGTCCTTCTCCAGGATTTCTTTCATGCTTTCCACGTAGGTATTGAAATGGGTGTGTACGCCCATGTCGAGGATGTAATTGACCTCCTCGTCCAGCACCGGCTCCGGCAGGCGGAAGGCGGGGATTTGTGTGCGCATCATGCCGCCCCCTTTGTCCCATTCGTCGTAGAGGTGGATTTCGTAGCCCAGTGGCGCCAGGTCGCGCGCTACTGTCAGCGAGGCGGGCCCCCCGCCGATGAGGGCAACCTTCTTGCCGTTCTTCTTTTCGGGAACAGAGGGCATGAGGTGACGGACCTCCTCCTTATTGTCGGCCGCCACCCGTTTTAGCCGGCAGATGGCCACGGGTTCTTCCTCTATCCTTCCGCGACGGCAGGCCGGTTCGCAGGGCCGGTCGCAGGTGCGCCCCAGGATGCCGGGGAATACGTTGGATTCCCAGTTGATCATGTAGGCCTCAGTATAGCGCCCGGCAGCGATCAGGCGGATATACTCCGGCACCGGCGTATGCGCCGGGCAGGCGTACTGGCAGTCCACTACCTTGTGGAAATACTCCGGATCTTGGATGTTCGTAGGTTTCAAAATATGCTGATGTTTTTTGTATTTTTTCCGAATTGCCGACTAATATAGTAGAGAAATTTAAAAATGTAAAATAATAGTCGAAATCTGTCAGGATTGGACGAATCCTTTGGAAGTGCTGGCGCCTGGTTTAAGAACCTGCCCGGGTAGCTGAGGCTGGAAGTACGGTTCCCGAACCTGCTCTCCCTTGCCCGGACGAATTGGAGGGCCGCCACTGCGCGTCCATCTGCACTTTATCCGGGCCGCACTTCCAAACCGATGTAAAATTTTGTAATTTTATAGCTCTTCGAAAAGATCCTGAATTCTATCTACCAATCAAAAGAAGAATCATGAAGAACGATTCCAAAGAAAGATCGCCTGAAAAGAAAAAGCATGGCGTTTCGCGGCGGGCATTTCTTCGGGGCGCCGGCGTGACGACGGCGGGCACCGTAGCCCTCGCCTCGGGCATGCTGAGCTTCAAGACGGCAGAGCCCGCTCCCCCCAAAGCTGCTATTCTCGGCCCCGGGGAAACGGAGGTCAAGTTCATGGTCAATGGCCAGCCTCGTACCCTTTGGGTAGAACCGCGCGCCACCCTGGCCAACGCCCTGCGGGATCACCTTAACCTCACCGGCGCCAAAGTAGTCTGCGACCGGGGTTCCTGCTCGGCCTGTACCGTATGGCTGGATGGGAAACCGGTCAACTCCTGCATGACGCTGGCCGTGGATGTGGAGGGCCGCGAGGTGACTACCGTTGAAGGGCTGGCCAAAGACGGGGAATTGCATCCCGTACAGGAGGCCTTCATCGAACACGACGCCTCCATGTGCGGCTTCTGCACTCCTGGCATGGTCATGAGCTGCGCCGCCCTGCTGGAGCGCAATCCCAGCCCCACGCTTGATGATGTCAAAATGGCAACCAGCGGCAATCTCTGCCGTTGCGGGACTTATCCCAACGTATTTGATGCTACGTTGGCCGCCGCTAAAAAGATGAAGAAATAAGCGCGGCAGCGACAGCCCTTCTGTTCGTTCAAACCCTTTCCGGGCATGAGGCCCGGTTTACGAAAAAACTAAAATTATGGCCAATCCCAATAAAAAGAAAGTCGTGTTACCGGTCGCGCCCGATACCGGGGGGCATGCTCCGGCAAAGCACCTCTATTCCAAAAAGGTAAAACTACCCTACGGCGTCCCCGGGCATAACCTGACGGAAATGGAGCGGGAAGTGTCGATCGACGAACCGCCCGCCCTGCCCATCAATGAAGAACTGAATGTCATTGGCAAGCGCACCAAACGCATCGACGCCATACACAAGGTGACGGGCGCCGCCAAATATACGGCTGATATTCAGCTGCCGGGTATGCTGTTCGGCAAATTTCTGCGCTCGCCTCATCCGCACGCCAGGATCAAGTCGCTCGATGTATCGGCAGCGCGCCGCTACCCTGGCGTTCACGCAGTCCACGTCATGAAGATGGAACCCGGAGGCTCGGTAGAACGCGATAGCGGGCACGACGCTCCGGCGGAAACCTATAATATAGACGAGCTGCCCCTGCTGCGTTATGTAGGGCAGCCCATCGCCGCAGTTGCCGCCGAATCGCAGTACATCGCCAACGAGGCGGCGAAACTGATCAAAGTAGAATACGAAACCAGGCCTTTTGTCCTGGAGCTGGATAAGGCCCGCCAGAAAGGCGCCCCCATCGTATTCGAAGAAGTGGTCGAAGACGAGGGCAACGAAGGCGATGTCGGCGTCACAGCCGCCGAAGAGCAAAAAGGCAACCTGCGCGGCCCCACGACAGGCAGCTTTCTGGGAGGCCCGCGCGGTGACGTCGACAAAGGTTTTGCCGAGGCGGACTTCATCGTGGAGAGGGAATTCCGTACGCAGGTGCAGACGCACTGTTGCCTGGAAACTCATGGCGTCGTGGCCGACTGGAAACGGGACATGCTGACGGTGTATGCTTCGACTCAGAATACCGCCGGTGTACGCGATGACCTGGCCGAACTGTTCGGCCTGCCCAAGAGCAAAGTACGGGTGATCACCGAATACATGGGCGGTGGCTTCGGCTCCAAATTTGGCGCCGGCCACTCCGGCGTGATGGCCACCATCCTGTCCAGAAAAACCGGCCGGCCGGTGAAACTGATGCTGGACCGTGAAGAGGAGCACCTCGTTGCCGGTAACCGCCCGAACTCCCACCAGATGCTGAAGATCGGGTTTAAGAATGACGGAAAGCTCACCGCCATTGATCTGACCTCTTACGGAACGGCAGGCGTAGGCCTGGGCGCCGGCGTCGGCCGGGTAGCTCAGGACCAGTACGAGTGCCCGAACTTCCGTACGGCACAGTACGATGTATTCACCCACGCCGGCCCGGGCGCTGCTTTCCGGGCGCCGGGCAACGTTCAGGGCATCTTCGCCCTGGAGCAGGTGATCGACGAGGCTGCCGAGCGCCTCGGTATGGACCCCTTGAAATACAGGGATATTATCGACAAGCACGAAGTCCGGAAACTGCAGCGCATAAAGGGCGCCGGGGCCTTCGGCTGGAAGTATAAGAAGCCGGGTTCCGACCCCGGCCCGATCAAACGGGGCTTTGGCATGGCTCAGGGGCAATGGACGCGTTTCATCACCCTGAACAGCTCGGCTACCGTTCGCATCAATAGGGATGGGTCAGTAGAGGTCATGTCCAGCGTTCAGGACATCGGCACCGGCACCAAGACCATCCTGGCCCAGGTAGTGGCCGAAGAACTGGGCCTGATGGCGGAGGATATTACGGTCAAGATAGGCGATACGCTCTACCCCGACGGCCCCGGTTCCGGTGGCAGCGTCACGGCCGGCTCCATCACACCCGCCGTCCGCAATGCCGCCTATAAGGCCAAGATGGAACTGCTGGGCCAGGTGGCCGGCGCCTGGGATGTCGAGATCACCAGCCTGGAAATGAAGAAAGGCGAGGTCTACTCCAGATCGGACAGCTCGAAGAAGATGTCCTTCGGTGAAGCGGCGAAGAAGATGCGCACCAGCCAGGTGATGGCCACGGCCAGCCGCCCGGATGACTATGGCGGTTTCGAGATCGGCAACGGCATCGGCTACGGCCGCCTTGCCTCCGTGCAGTTCGCTGAAGTACTGGTGGACACCGAGACGGGTTTTGTCAAAGTGGAGCGCGTTGTCGCCGCCCACAGTTGCGGCCGCCCGCTCAACCCTATGCAGGTGGAAAGCCAGATCAACGGCGGCATCATCATGGGCATTGGCTACGCCCTGTATGAAGACCGCATCCTGGACCTCAATACCGGCCACATGGTGAACGCCAACCTCGACCAGTACAAGCTGCCCTACTCTAAGGAGACCCCTAAGATCGAAACGGTGCTCATCGAGCATTACGGGGCCTTCTCCAGTACTGATGCCTCGGGTATCGGCGAGCCGGCCAATATTCCTACGGCCGGAGCTATCGCCAATGCCGTGTACAACGCAATTGGCGTACGGATATACGACCTGCCCATTACGCCGCAGAAAGTGCTGGCAGCCCTGGGCGTGAGCTAAAATCAATTGTCTAAAGCCAAAATCAATTATTGAGATATGAATCGTTTCGAATATATAAAAGCGCCGAGCATAACCGAAGCCCTCGACATGATGGACAGCACCGTGCCGGAGGCCATGGTTACCAAAACCGGCGGCTCGGCCAAAGTGGTCAAAGCCGCGGGTACCGATTTGCTCGATCTCATCAAAGAGGGTATCCTGCAACCGGGCAGGGTGATCGACCTCAGGAACATACCGGGCCTGGATAAGCTTTCTTATGATGCTGAAAAAGGCCTGCAATTCGGCCCTATGGTTACCATCGCGGGCATGGAAAACAGCCCGGAGGTAAAAAAACACTACCGGGCCCTGTATGAGGCGGCTGCCCATGCCGCCACGCCGCAAATCCGCAACATGGCCACCATGGGCGGCAACCTGATGCAGCGGCCGCGCTGCTGGTATTTCCGAAGCAGCGCCCACCATTGCCGGAAGAAGGGCGGCACGACCTGTTTTGCCCAGATCGGGCAGAACCAGTTCCATTCCATTTTCCTGACGAATGTCTGCCCCTGCGTACACCCATCCTCCCTGGCCACGGCCCTGGTGGCTTACGATGGAAAAGTGGAGCTGACCGGCCCGGAAGGCAAGCGCGTCATTCCGCTGTCGGAATTCTTCACCCCTTCCGAGGTGAATGTCACCTGCGAAAATGTGGCGACCAACCAGGAAATAATCACCAATATCATGCTGCCGCCGGTTAAGGAAAGTACGCGCGCCTTCTATATCAAACACGGCCAGCGCGAAAGTTACGACTGGAGCATGGGCGACGTAGCCGTAGTACTGCAAATGGACGGCAAGAAGTGCAAGGATGCCCGTATAGTCTTCGGGGCAGCAGCTCCTGTCCCCCTCCGCCGTGAAGCTGCCGAGGAGGTGCTGAAAGGCAAGGCCATTACCGAGAAGGTACTGCTTCAAGCTGCCAGAAAGGCGCTGGAAGGCGCTACGCCCCTGGCGCACAACGGCTATAAGGTCCATCTCTTCCAAACCTTGCTGAAGCGGGCGGTGATGGAGGCGGTGGCGTAGCGGTGCTATGGATGCTGTGGGTTTGTGAGAAAAGGGATGCGGTAGCCAGGGATTTTTCAGGATCCATTAGGATTTATTAGGATCACAATTCACCGGCAGGCTGATCTTAACAGATTTTAATTGATCTTAATGAATCAGTGTACTATCACCGCAAGGGCTTTTTTTCACAACCCCATAGCATCTATACCCCAATCAAAAATCGAAAATCAAAAATCCACCATGGCCTCCCCCACCTGCTACTGCCGCTACCTGCGCGGCAAGAATGCCTACGGCACGTTGGAAGGCGGCGACAAGCCCTTCCTCAATTTCGACCCGGCCACTACCACCTACTGGTGCCTGCAAACCATGGGGCCCGTAGGGCCGGACGGACGGCCGGCGCATACTACCACCTGTGGGGATGACAAACGGAAGTGCTTCAGGGAGCCAGAGGCGGAAAAAAAGGATTAAAAGCTTTTTTGAAAGCCGATTTCATCAATTCCTGCTCCGCTTTAGAAATTCCTAGTCGATCAGCTTTATTCCGCCAGGTGTTAACGATCTTTTTCGTAGAGCGCATGAAGTTTTCCGCTGCTTTGAGATTTACTCGGAAATACTCCGCAACGCTTTTTACCAATTCCAGGTCAAGGGCATTGCTGTTTTCATCAATATTGAGGCTAAGCCCAACACCTTGCTCATTTGGATTGATATCGTAGGCAGGAGATAAACGCCAACCTCTATTCGTCAGGAGAAAACCGTGGTTGCGCAGGTGGTCATCGGTATTGGAGACGCAAACAGAAAACACAATCCTTTTCCATAGCTCGAGTAAATCTTCTTCCGGCTGCGCGCCATAAGCTTCAATAACTTCTACTAATTCCAGATAACTCGCGCCGTCCTGATGATTGACTCCATCCTTGTAGCCCAGTAGTGTCATGGCGGAAGCGAAGTGTATCCGTTCGCTACTATTGCTGCGGTCAAACCGCTTGGTCATAAAGGTGTGGTATTTCTGAGAAAACTTTTTTGCCATTCCTTGTGCTACTCTGACCCCCGCTTCTGCTGCCAGTTTATTGACGATAGCTTCCCAAGCTCCTTGGTCCCTGTCATCGTTCTTGCTTGGAAATTTGGCGATCCAGAGGTGGCCTTCGGGGCTCCGGACACTTGCTTTGGGCCTGGCCCCACCCAGAGAAGACCCCGGCGCCATCAACAAACGAAGCCACTTTGAAGCTTGTTGATCTTCAAAAAAATCATCGCCCTCAATTCTCAGGCTGGCCTGTTCCAGTTCCCGGATACTCGAAAAGGGTGGAGTTGGAAAAACCATGTTATCGTCCAAAAAAGGCCCTTCTTCATTTAATTTAAAGCGAAGTGCTCCCGAACGGGATATATCATTGACCCCAAGCAGGTAATCAGACTCAAACAATCTTCTTTCTTTTCTTTTTTCCTCTCTTGCCTGGAGAGCTTCCCTCCTTTTCATCAATGTCCTTCCCCATCTGTCGGGGGAGGAGTCCAGGAAAATACCAAAGTTAGGTTTCTCATCGGTGATATACTGAGGGCCGGTGAATAAACGGAGGTCTGGGTCGAGCACCTGCGCGAACCCACTTTGGAGCCAGTGCTCATCGTATTCAAAGGAAAATACTTCTTCACCCCGGACTTGATCCGCTCGCAGCACTCCCATTTTCATGGTAGCTGACAACTCCTGCCAATCGGCATATACGATGATCTCTTTCATTATTCCGTTTTAGGCGCTCTTTTAGGCGTTTTTAGGTCAGCATCCTGTAGTTTCCTCCCCAGTATATCGTCGGATGCTACAGCCAGTAAGTCCTTCTCCAAACCCAGTACTGATAAAACCTGAACGTACTTTCCCATAGAAACTTTCGGGCTGCCTTTCTCGATACTCCATAAAGTGCTTCTGCTGATGTTTGCCCTTTCAGCTACCTGTTCGGCGGAGAGTTTGCGCCGGAGCCGGGCCAGTTTGATATTCTCACCCAATGTAGAGAGTATCTTTTTTTCTTTAGGGCGTAAAATAGCTTTTCTGGAAGTCATAATGTTTGTTATTTCAAACAAAAATAATCCTTGTGTTTGAAATAACAAACATTAGGTTTGGTTTTGTATCTAAAAATTTGGATGTGATGGAATTTGGCCCTTTATGTAAGAGATATAATGACCCTTGTACTTATGAAAGGGGAAAGAATACAAGAGGTGTTAGGGGAAGAAGGTTTGATATTCTCCTTCAGGAAAAATACAAAATACAGGGTGGGAAGGAATCTCCGCAGCAAATTATACGCTGAATAAAAGTGAATAGATGACACTTATTGAAGAAAAATGAGCGGTCCGGACGGGACTGAGAGGTTGGTGGTTTATTAGTCTGATAATCAATATTTTAAGTGTTGCAGGTTGGAAATTGTATAACAAATCGTACAAAAAATGAGCGGCTGATATTTTTCGGTCAAGAAAACCTATCCTCCCTCCAGGAATTTGGAAAACTTACGGAGGTGTTTCCCAAAGTCTCGCCATACGTCTTCAAAATCCGGCAAGTCATTTACCTGATGAGACAAGAATTTCTCCCACTGGCTTTTCAGGGTTTTCTTTTTTGAACTTACCTTATTTACGAAATCGTTAGGGTTCAATCCCTTGAATGCAGCTTTATCCTGAAAGCCAAAAATATAATCTTCGATATCCAATCCTTCCACCTCCAATAGGAACCACAGGTCATACAAGTCTCTGGAAGTAGTCCGCTCCATCAGGGTCCGCATCTTTTCGGAGATGATCTCCCCCAGGCTGTAACATTTACATACAAAATCGCCTTCAGTGTCTGAGTACGCTGCATGGATACTCCGGATCTCAGGGGCGTAGTAGACTTTTTCGTCCTGGCTGATATCGACCTTCAGGTCTTTCTTCGAACCATCGCCACCAAGTGGGCCAATATAACCGGTGTAAAAGTTGATATTACCTGTGCTGAGTTCGCTGACTTCTTTAATAGCCAGTTTTACCCGGGATTCGTCGTAGATCCATTCGAAGGCTTCCTCAAATGCATTCAGGATTCTGTCTTTGTCAAATCCGTCACCGACAAAAGTAAAGTCCAGGTCTTCGGAGAACCGGTAATCAGGATAATATGCCTTTTTCAAGGCGGTACCCCCTTTGAACAAGAGCGTTTCCTTCAGATAGTTATTTTGAGACAGCCCCATCAGCACCCACGTAATGATGTAGTCTTTTTCAATTTGGGTGTCCCGGACGATCCTTTGATTGGCAATGGCTTGTATTTCTCCTGGTTTTATCATGGGTCAGGTTTCTATTGATGAAAAAACAGATGCCTCATCGATATTGGCGAGGACCTTCCATTTTGAAATGTACTTCCCCTCTTTTGGAAGGCTGGGGTCCAGGCTGGTGTAGGAAGAAGAAAGTGATGCCTCCAATACTTCGGTAAAATCCTTTTCAATGCCAAATCCATCCAGCAGATATCCCAGCCGCTTTCTGACAGACTGGGCGCCGAACCGCTGGAGATAATCATTCAGTTTTTCAAAACTAATGTCCTTTCGAGCCTTGTATATTGCCTTTGCGATCTCGACAACTCCTCCGGCATAATCCGGTTTGTAGAGGCAGTCGATCAAGGTCTTTTCCAGATCGCTGACAGGTACCTTGTGGAAATCATCAATCCAGGTATTCCTGAAGCCAAAGAAATGGCGGGGATTGTGGTAGATGAACTGAAAGGCCACGTCCCTAACCATGACCTTGCTTGGCCTGGCCTGTTTATCCACCACCACCTGCTCTGTAAGGGAAGGCTGAGTCGTTAGTTCATGGATCTCCAGGGCGCTGGAATAGCCGATATAGAACCCCCGATCACCTGCCAGTTGGGCGGCCACAATATGCCAGTTGGGAAAGTAGGTGGTGCTATCTGCTTCGTATGGGATGATATGGAACAACCCGTCCTTAATTCGCAACAGTAACCCCCGGTTGACCATGCCCCGGACCAGTTCCCTGACTGCTGTTTCAGAAGAGCTTTCCAGGATTTCCATAGCATCTTCGATGCCGAAAAAGTCCTGGCCTTTTTTGATCAAAGCAGCAAGAAGGGTAGAGGATTGATAGGAAATGGTTTTATGCTTCATAGTTAATTTGCCAGTTTCAAGCTGTTAATTTAACTATAAAGAATAAAGAATGCAATTTCCTATATCAGAAATACCAGATATAAAATGTAATTATGGATATGGAACATAAAGAGTAGGGCAAATAATATGCCTTAGAAGAGGGGCAAATTTTGTAAAATATCCGTAAAAAAAATTCTACCCAAAAATATATTTAAACCTGATAATCAGCAAGTTGCACAAAACAATTTAAAATAAAAAAACCTTGTAAGCAATTGACTTACAAGGCTTTGTGTTTTTCAGCGGTCCGGACGGGACTAATTTTGAAAGCTTATAAAAAGCTGGTTACCTTTTGTTTATGCGGCCAGGTTGGGGTTTTGTAAAAAAAATTGTAAAAAAAAAGGGCAGCTCCGTTAAAACTGCCCTCCTAAATACAAAGTTCACCTAAAGGCCTGAAGTAAATGCAACCGCTTCCATAGGCCATCTCAGATGAAAAGAACGACGCTGACATGCAGCTTTTATGGGCGAAAAACTACCGTCCTGGCCTGGCATTGAATCACATCGAAACTTCCCTCCCACAGCTTCCCCGTCGAAGCCTGCTCCGCCCGGTACTGGTGGAGGCCTACAGACAGTTGGGCTATGCACCGGTTCCCGCCTGAAGGCAAGGTGAATTTGAAAGCGCCGTCTATGAATACGTCCATCGGCGCACCGGCCGCGTTCTCAAAGCACCTGGAGCCGAAGTTGTTCACTTGGCAGTCCGGAGGCGCCGGATTTTCTTTTTGGCAGGAAATGGAGACAGCCAGAACGAATGCGAGTATAATGCATCTCATAGCCTTAAAATTTGAATTATTAAATTTTCAAAAAAACAAGCTTTTCTTTTATATCGCACACTTTATGCCTCCCGCTTTTACCTTCCGAAAAATCGCAGGATTCCTTGCTTCAACTGATATATTTTTGAGGTATCCATGTTGCCTGTGGCATAGGCAAAGGTTTTTACAATGTCATGATGGACAGCCTGCTTATCAGGCCTTACCAGGTAAACCTTGGGGTATGCGCCACTTTCCACCTCTGGAAATACTTCTCTCAGCAATGCAGGCGGATAATCCGTGTTCCGCATCTGGATGGCCGATTTGATCTTCTGGTATCCTCCCGGTAGGTTTTCGCTCTGGACAAAGAAATTAAGCTGAGCAATAACCTCGTCCAAAATCACTCTGTTTTGCTCCGTGTCATATATTCCGATGACGCCCCACTTAGTGTCCGGCCGCGGGGTGACTGGTACGCTAACCGGGTTCAGCCAGTTGCCGCCATTGTCTGGCTCTCCCTCTGCACTGCCGGTTTCAATATCCCTTGGCTTTCTTTGAAAGGCGTAGTACAACATCGCAAGCCCCATCAAAAGGGCGACAAAAGGCAAAAAAATTGATTTGTTTTCCATGCTGGTTACTTTTTGGATGCCGCATACACAATGCCTCCTACGAGGACGATGGTGCCTATAATGATGACGAGAAAGACGGTGTTTGAGGGCTGAAGCTCTCCCGGATCGAGCGGATCTATCACGTCAGGCCTGGTAAGGTCAAATGCGCGGCTCAGGCGCCTGGGGCCCGATACGATGATATTGGCAACCCCTTCGAAAAGGGCTTCTGCTGCGAGGGCTATTGCTGTAACTGGTTCCATTACCTTATTGCGAAGATGAACAAAGCGAAAATGATCAAAACGCCACCGATGAGCAGGGCATTATCAACCTGCTCAGCTTGCAGCGCTGCCTGATCTTCTGACCTGGGAATCTCCCCGGTGGGGTCGGCAAAATCGAGGACTGTCAACCCCCGGTTCGGGCAAGGGTCGTAGCCATAACGGCGGATGACGTCCGCCTCGGAGACGGTACATAGATATTCTTCTTTTGTAAACCCAGTATTCCCAGAGTTACACATCCGCCTGCAACTATTGGCCAACTCGGGCGCCAGGCCGAACCAGCCGTCGCACCGGCGGCGGCATTTGCATTTGTTTCCGCAAAGTGAAATTTTTAGTCCCATCTTCGAGTCATTTTACAGCAGCTGCTTCCGTAGCTTCGGCGGCCACTATTATGTGATTCTGCTTTTGCTTGGATATACGAATCATAAAGGCCACTGAGGCGGCTACTATGATCGTGAGTATGCCACCCAATAGGAAAGCTTCATTTCGTCCCATTCCACTTCAGTTTTCAGAAAAAGACGGGATTCCCCGCTTCTCCCTTTTGAAAAAAAGAACCCGTTTATCCGGGCGGCTTTTCTGCTGCCGGATGGCGTAGTAAACGCCCGCCAGGACTACCAGGCCTCCGAGGATAAAACTCTTCAAGTCAATCATAAAGTAGGATTTTTCCACCAGCCCCCGACGAGGTTTTGCACCGCCTGGGCCTTCGACCTCGTCGGCTCTTTCGACAGCCGCGGATCGCCCTTAAAATCGCAAATACGACAGGCCTGCACCGGAATTACCAACGAGGGGGAGCTGGCCACCAGCCGGGCGATATCCTCTTGCTCTATTTCCGGGATTGGCTGAGGGAGAAAGGGATTATGCCCCAGGGCGTGGCCTTTGATGGCCCATTGCCTCTCCAGGCAGGATCGCTTCATGTGGGTCAAACCCTTCATGCGGTTGAGTTCTCGAATAATTTCAACTTTATCCATGCTTAAAATTTTTACTTAAGTTCGTTTTTGAAGTCATTAATACTCCTTAGCAGCATTTCAGGTTCAGGGCTAATCTTCTTCATCGCATAGGAGAGTAACCGTCCAATAACCTCTTCCCGAGATACATCATTGGATTCTACTGCCCTCCTGATGTAGTCTTCAAGCTTCTGGCTCTGCGGCAATTCTCCTCCGCCTCCAGTTGAGCCATTCAATCTTTCCGCTACCGCTTCGGCGATCGCCTCCAGGTCGGCTTCGCCAAGTACCTGGCCGTATTCATCCTCGTCACATTCTAAGCAATGCTCCCTTACGATGCTACCACAGAGTTTGCTCACCGTAGTGCCTTGTTCTTTAGCCAGTTCGCGGAGGGCTTCCTTCTCTTCGTCAGATGCCCTGAAAGTGACGCTGGAATATTTCATAAATTATTTGCTTAAATATTTTAACCGTAAAAGTGATCTTTTTTAGTGAAACTATCAAGCAAATTGTACACAATTGTAGATGTACAAAGGAAAATCACCGAAATACAGTTGTAGATCAGGGATTTATGCCTATAAATGTAGATCACCGAATTATTTATAAAGACAAAAGCCCTCCCCTGCCAGAGGCAGAGAAGGGCTGCTAACGGAAGAGACAAAGTACAGCGGTTAGCTTAATCAAAACTTTTCACCAATACTCCGCAAATGGTACAGTATGTCCCAGAGCCTGCAGGGCCTTTATCAGTGAATACCGCATTGGCGGAACAACTGTGGGCGTCTGCTCTCATCTGCTCATCCCAATCAATGGTGCTTTTCCAATCTTCTACAGACGACCAACAGTAAGTCTTTTCGCCCTCCTCGATTTCCCAATATTCTCCCGTTTCAGGGTCTAAATAGAGGGTTTTCCCTTTGTACTCGCATACTTTTTTCATGGCATTGCTGGTTTAGTTATTCAAATGTGGGTTGCATACCGGGCAAAGCTTCGGCCCGTTCTTCCGGTTTTTCAGCCGGCGCTCCTTTATCCGCCCGCCGTTCATCGTCCTTACTACCCGGTAAGTTATCCCCTGCCGGTTGCAGGCGTCCAGCAGCCTGGCGCCCCGGCCGGTTCGATGTTGGCGCATCCTCCTTTCTAGGTGGTCATGGCTGGCAACCATGCCCAGGTAATGGCGGGCATGGAACAGCGGTTTATCAAAATGAATTAGGTACAGCATCAGGTTTAGGTTTTTGTTGTTGAATGGCTTCTATTTCCCGTTCGTAATGCGCCACCCACTTCGCGTTGTTGGCGATGGCGGCCAACGTCCGCCGGGTAACTTCCCGGCCTGCCCTTTCGGCTGCCAACTTCTTTTGGACGTGGCGCGCATACCGTTTTTTGTATCGGTTCAGATAGCGTACGTTGTCCCAATATTCAAAGTCATCAGCTGCAGGGGCAGGCCCGGAAATTTCGTGGCACGTAAAGGGTATTAGCTTTTCTTTCGCGGTTTCGGTTCGGAGAAGTGGCCTTCGTCTTACTCCTCCTCCTCCTCCTCCTCTTCCCCGTTTCCCTGGCTGGCCTTGAACAAGTCCATCGAGTACGAGAAGATGCCCAGGGCCAGTTCCCCGGCAAAGGCCGTCCACAGAATGGTCAGCAAGATGACCCTTGCCGCCTCGATCGTGCCGCCGATCATTAGCTGCTGGGCCGCGGTGTCTACGTGGTAGGTACTCCAGGCCGTGAACAGCAAAGAGATGGCCACGAACAGCGCCGCCGGTATCCACCGCTGGATTTTTGCCATCTGGACGCCGGCGCCGCCGACGGCAAACCGGAACATGCCATAGCTGCCGCCCGATACCATAGCAAACTGGCCCACCACTTCTTTGTGGAATGCATACTCGATGTAAGAGGCAGCCACCGCGGAAATGAGGATGACAATGAGCAATAGGGCAGGGGCCGCCGCCGTCAGGATGGCCGCCGCCTCGATCGTGAAATTGCGCACCTGTTCCGCCGGTGTGCTGGCGTTGTCAGTAGGTTTACTTACTTTTGACATGATGATCAATTTTGTTGATTATTAATTCCCCTGTCGTGTCGGTCTGGGGCCGAGCGGCAGGGGTTTTTTATTGCCTAAAATGTGTCCTGAGATTTTTCCTATAAAATCACTGGACTAACCGGACTAACTGGACTTTTCAAGGGTTAAAGACCACAGGGAGAGGGAGTTACGTTAGTCCACTCTCTGGACTTCGTAGTCCAGTTTGCCATATTTTAGTCCAGTCAGTGAAATCCGGCCTTTGCCCGATATTTTTTTTCACTGGACTACGGTGGACTAAAACCGATTTTTTCAAATCTCTGGTTTACAGTAATTTATATTTTCCACTGGACTACACTGGACTACAACTGGACTACGATAAATATTTGATTTTCAAAACATTAAAGGTTATATGCTTATTTTAGTCCAGTCAACCTTAGTTTTTAGTCTTAATAAAATCCAAATCAAGAGCTTCATGCTGGAATTTCATGCACCGCCTTTGCGGCCCCCCTTCCTCCATTACGACCCTGGATTTTAGCCGGTCCGCCTCTCCCTTCCCCTGTGGTCTTTCAAAATACGGCTGCATAGTCAAGTAGCTCTCCAGAGTGGCTTTGTCGAGGTGGTTGATCTGTTGTTTGATCGCCTGTTCTTTGTAAATTTTGAATGTTCTGTTGAAGTCGAGGTAAAGGTGTTCGCCTCTTACCACGTAGTGGGTTCCCCGGAAGAAACTCTGGCCCTCCTCCGAGTCGATTATCTGCCAAAACTCGGACACTTCGCTGGTCTTCGTCATCTGGTCGTGCTGCTCGATGACTTTTTCGCGCATCAGCCTGTAAATCGCTTTGTAGTCGAAAGGAAAGTCCAGTAACCCGGAAAGAACCCTGAAGGGCGCCAGTATGGCGGCTACGTTGGCCAATGTTCGCTCATCCAGCCCGTTCGTCTTGCTATCGCGCCGAAGATGGCCATAAACGGTTGAGAATTGACGGTCGAATTGGGTAGCGACAACTCCGCGGTGCCTCAATATTTCGAGCAAGACGTTACCCAAACCGGCGGATATCATTTCTTCCAAGCCCCTGAAAGCAGCCTTCTCTCCATCGTCGAATTTCGTTTTGCTGAACGTCAGCATCAATACCCGGCTGAAGAGCGCGTTTTCCTTGGTCGGCATCTCCTGCCCGCCAAGGATCACCGCCGAATTGACCAGGGTGGCGTGAGTGCGGTTGTCGTTGGAAGTCTGCGCCCGTTCATATCCTATTCCGTCGTAAACGTTCTTCAGCATGCCGATAAGGTTCCGGTCAATCCGATTCTTGTATTCTTCGAATGCCTCCAGGCCGTTCCGTACCTGCGCCAGCTTCCGGGCAAATCCTTTGGGGCTGGATGCACTCTCCAGGCCGATGGCATCGTTCGGGCCGTAAGCGCCGAACAGCCTCCGCATAGCCTGCCGAAAGGTAGTTTTGCCGGTGCCTTTTGGGCCGAACAGGAAGAGGAGGGGAAAGCAGTTCGTATGCGCAAACACCACATCCCGGAAAGCGGCTGCGACGATAAAGCAAATGCCAACTTTGGCGTTGTCGCCGAATGTTTTCACCAACTGCA
>CAZAXA010000081.1:0-4833 GCA_964488965.1 uncultured Phaeodactylibacter sp.
ACAAACTCTGGCTCATCATCAAACGGGAATACCTTACACGCGTCAAGCGGCGGTCTTTCATCATCGCCACTTTGCTGACGCCCCTGGCCTTTGCCGTTTTCTTTGTCGTCGTCGGGCTGATCTTTCAGTATGAGAGCGACGACACCCGGCGGATCGCCATCATCGACGAAGGCAATGTGCTTCAGAAAAGTATCAGGGATGAAAAAAACCTCTACTTCAAATTCGTGGATGTGGAGCTGAAGGTGCTGAGGGATAACTTCAACGAGTTCGACTACGACGGCATCCTGGTCCTCCCGAGGGTCAGGGATCTGATGTCCAAAAATTATACTATCTATTACTATTCCGATAAGCAGCCCACGCTGGACATCGAGGCCCTCATCCGCGAGCGGGTGCGGGAGAGCCTGAAGGACTACAAGATCGCTGCCCTTCAGCTCGACCCCGCTCAACTGGAAGCCCTGGACACCAAGGTCGCCCTGGAGCCGGAGCCCATCGAGGAGGGGTCTCAGGACGCCAGCAAGCTCACCGGCGCCATCGCTGCCGGCATCGGCGGCCTGATGGGCGTCATCATGTACATCGTCGTTTTCATCTACGGCATGATGGTGATGCGCAGCGTGATGGAGGAGAAGACCAGCCGCATCGTAGAAGTGATGATCTCCTCCGTACGCCCTTTCCAGCTGATGCTCGGCAAGATCGTCGGCGTAGGGGCGGTGGGCCTGACGCAGGTGGCCATCTGGGCCATCCTCATCCCCGTCATCGTGCTCATCACCAGCCTGGTTTTCGGCTTCGAGTCCGGCGCCCGGATGCAAATGGCGCAACCTTCACCCGCCGCCGCCGACATCAACCCCGAAGATGCCGAGGCTATGCTGGCCCTGGCCATCGAAGAATTCAACAGCCTCAACTGGTGGAGCATCCTGCCGCTCTTCGTCTTCTTCTTCCTGGGCGGATATTTCCTCTACTCCTCCCTCTTTGCCGCCGTCGGCTCCGCCATGGGCGACGACCTGGGCGAAGGGCAGTCGCTGACCATCCCCATTACCATCCCGGTGGTCATCGCCTTTTACATCATGATCGTGGCCATACAGGCGCCTAATTCCAGCCTGGCGATCTGGTCGTCCATCTTTCCGCTGTTCTCGCCCATCGTCATGCCGGCGCGGCTGGCCTTCTCGCCGCCGGCCTGGGAGGTGGTGGCCTCCGTGGTGGTGCTGGCCGCTTCGTCCATCTTCTTCGTCTGGCTCTCCGGGCGCATCTACCGGGTGGGCATCCTGATGTATGGCAAGAAGGTGACGCTGAAGGAGTTGGGGAAGTGGATGTTTTACAAGGACTGAGAGGGGCATTGCTCATTGCTTTACCCCTGTTTTTCGAATTCAGCATTTACTCTTCTCTGCTGCTGATCGGCGTCGTTCAGGGCCTGGTGTACAGCCTGTTGCTGCTGGCCCGTGGCCGCAGGGAAGGCGCCCGGGCCGACTACTGTTTGGTTGATGAACCTTCCGCCCCGAATGGGCTGGAACCCGAACTGGAGCAGCTCCGCCGACGGCTCGAAAGCATGATGGCCGCCGAACGCCCCTATTACCAGCCGGGAGTGGCCCGCAATGGCATCTACCTGCCGGAGGGAACCTGGATCGACTACTGGGACGGCGCCCGCTACGAAGGCCCTATGACGTTGAACACCTATCCGGCTCCACTGGACAAGCTGCCGCTCTTCGTCCGCGCCGGCGCCATCATCCCCATGTACCCAGAGGGGCTGCACGACCGGGAAGTGCCAAAAGATGTACTCATCGTTGATGTTTATCCGGAAGGCCAGTCCGGCTTCCTGCTGCACGAAGACGACGGCCACAGCCAGGCTTACCGGGACGGGCAATGGGAGAACGCCTCTTCGGGCTGGTATTACGATCCGCAGGAGAAGGGCGGCAGGATCTTCATAAAGACGGAGCGGGCGCCTGTTTCTCCCTCCTTCGGCGCCATTCTGGACCTCCATGGCCTGGCGCCGGTAAGTGTCACCGGGCCCGCTTTACCCAAAGGCTCTCCGGTACGCTTATTCCCCAATCCGGCTACCCGCACTGCCACCCTTACCGCCGAAGGGCCGGCAACGATCCGTTCTGTAACCATCTGTCATCCCGGTGGCCAGCAGGTGGCGGCCGAAACGGCCGTACTGCATTCCGGCCAATGGCAGCTGCAATTCCCGGCGGGGATCACAGGCCTGGTATTGGTGGAAATCATACTGAACGATGGGCGGAGGGTAGTGAAAAAGCTGGTAATGCGGTGATACGCCTGGGGGCGGGAGTGTTCGGTGTTTCTGGATTTTTACCCGGCTGAGTGCAGCGAGGACGGGCTGGTTTCTGGTTCTTCACTCCAGCACCTTTCTCAGGTCCCGGATCAGGCGCTCCAGGCTGGGATATACGCGGATTTCGATGCGCTCATTTTTTGCCCGTCCTTCGGCGGTGACGTTGGAGGCCCTGGGTTCGAACTCTCCTTTGGCGCCCACCATCACCCGGCTGGTGCTCAGGTCGTATTTTTTGGTCATGAGTTGTACGACGGTGGCGGCCTGCAGGGCGCTGTACTCCCATTTGTCGGAAATGCTGCTCCGGCGCAGCGGGCTGTTGTCGGTATGGCCGATCACCAGGACGTTGAGCGAAGGATAGCCGCCCAGCACCCGGCTGATATTCTCCAGGGCCTGGCGGCCGGCAGAGTGGGTCTTGTTGGCGCTGCCTTTGTAGAACAGGAAGTCCATCTGCAGCGCAACCGACAACTGGCCATTGACGATCTCCACGGTATAAAGCGCGGGGTCGGTCCTCCGGAGCGTATCCCGTAAAGCCTGCTCCAGGTTTTCCATAGCGCGGTCCTGCTGGTTGAAGGTGGCCAGCAGGGCATTGATCCTGGCCTGTTTATCGGAAATGATGGCCTCCTTTTCCTGCAGGCGTTCATCCAGCGATTCGACGCGGATGGCCGCTTCGTTTTGCAGGCGTTCGATCTCGTCGTCCAGTTCGATGAGGCGGCTGAGCAGTTTGTCCTGGCTGGCCAGCAGAGCATTATTTTCACCCCGGCGCTCGGCCACATCCATATTCAGGCGGTGAATTTCCTCGCCTGCCGAATCCAGTTGATGATGCAGGCTGTCCATCTGGTATTTGCAGGCAGCCACTATTTCCAGATGCTTCTTTTTGGCAACGCAGGAGGGAAAAAGCAGGGGGGAAAAGAAGAGCAGGAAAATACCAAATTGTAAGTGTTTCTTCATAGGTGTTTGTTTTGAAGGAGTTCAGGCGAGGGGGTGGGAGAAGCTCCGGAAGCCTGCCCCCACCCCCTCATTCACTCATTCAATCGCCCTCCTACCGCAGCCGCAGGCTGGAGGCGCCCAGCAGGCCGATGTCGGTATAGATGGCTACGCGGTAATATCCGGCGGCGAGCTTGTCTTCCAGGTCATAGACCATAGACAAGCGCTGGTTTTCGGTAATATCCGTATCCTTGGCTTTAACGGCGATGATATCCATCGTCTGGTTGTTGACCACCGTCTGGGCCTTGATGGGGTTGGCGGCCGGAACGGGGTTGCCCTTATCATCGGTAATGACCAGGTAGAGGGTCTTCAGCCCCTGGTATTTCGGCGGCACATTGGTCAGGTCGAAGCTGGTGCGTATCGTGCGTACGCGGCGGGCTTTGGAGGTGACCTTTTCGTTCTTCTGTTCCAGGTCCACCTGGAAGGCCGTGGCTTTGAAGTTGGCCAGCGTCAGGCGGTCCACTTCATCCTGAATGGCCTTGTTGAGGTTGGCCAGCGCCTGGTTTTCATCGCGGGCAACTCCCAGGTCGGCTTCCAGTATGCCGGTGACGGCGCGCAGCGAATCGTTCTCTGCCTGAACTGCGGAGATATTGGACTCCAGTTCGGATCTCAGCGCCAGCAGCTTCTGAATCTCCGCCCTCAGGCTGTTGATCTCAGTAGAGCTTTGGGCCTTGGCGTTGCGGAGGGCGGCCTCCGTCTTGGCAACGGTTTCCTGAGCGGAAGCCAGAGAGCCCTGCAGTTCCTCGTTCTGCTGTGCCAGCGTAGTGTATTCCTGCTGCAGGCTGTCCACCTCCTGCAGCAGGTCGCTGCGGAGTTCTTCCAGGTCTTCAACGGTTCCCGTCAGTTCTGTGTTTTCCGCTTCGAGGGCCTTGCGGGCGCTGTTCTGTTTGATACCCCAGATGGCAGCTACGATCAGCAGAAGCCCCAGGATTGCGGCCAGGATAATTAAACCTTGTTTTGCTTTCATGTTAGTAAGAAATTTTAGTTGGTCTTTTTATCAAGTTAAAAGCCATACATTGACGCAGGCTTTCGAAAAGGTAACGCTTTGGGGCGCTGTTTTTGTTATGCGGAGACAGGAAAATATTAAAAAAAACACGCTATTCCCCTGTCACTTCACCACAACCTTGCTGCTCGCCCCGGCCCCTTCATGGACAACTGACAACTGATACAGGCCGGCAGGCAGGCGGCTGATGTCAAGGGCCCGCTGTGTAGCTCCGGCCGGCAGGGCAAGCCGGGCCGAATGTACCCTCTGCCCAATGGCGTTGTACAGCCTCACCGACACCTCCGCCGCGCGGGCGCTGTTGAAACGGAGGTTCAGCCGGCCCGAAGCCGGGTTGGGGAAGAGATCAAAGCTGATGCCGCTCTTTCCCGGAAGGGTGAAAGTGCTGCTGGCCGGCTCCGCCCACAGCTGGATAACGGGCGATAAGCTGCTGGCGCCGTCATCATCCACCGCCCGGGCCTGCAGGGTGTAGGCGCCATAGGCCGGCAGGGCATAATTCCACTGAAAAGGCGGGAAGGAAGCCGTTCCTGCAATACCGGCATTGACCAGCAAATCTACCGACTGAACAATG
>CAZAXA010000081.1:4843-16685 GCA_964488965.1 uncultured Phaeodactylibacter sp.
AACAATGCCGTCTGCATCATTGGCAGCCACCCGGATGTCCAGTTCCGGCAAATTACCCGTAAAAACCGTACCGTCGGCAGGGCTGGTGATGGCAATGGCCGGCGGCTGGTTGGCCAGCCCGGGGGCGCTGATGTCGATATTGTCGATATACAGGAGGTTGCCATGCCCGCCCACATTCTCAAACTCGATAATAACGGTTTGGCCGGCAAAGGCCTCCAGCGAGAGGATCTCCCGCCGCCAAAGGCTGCAATCGGAGGGAACGAAGGCGCCGGCAACGGGCGCGGCGGTGGCCAGGGCAGGGCCGAAAGCCTCATAGAGCAGGCTGGCCGTCCCATCGCAACCGACGGCGCGTACGCGCAGGCCGTCCGAGAAAGCCTCGTCATGGAGGGCATAGGCCAGGGAGAAGCGCAGCTTCGGGCTGCTCAGGCCGCTCAGGTCGAAGCGGGCCCGGAAAAAATCGCCGGTATGGCGCGTATCGTTGTGGAAGTTGTCCAGTACGAGCGTTTTTCCGTAGCAAAACTCCTGTCCGGCGAGGGCCCAGGCGGCCTCATCGGCGTCCGGGTTATCCACTGTCCAGGAATTGGCGGCGAGGGGTTCGCTGAAGGGTTCGAAGTAGGGCGCAATGCCCGGCGTTACGCGGATGGCCTCCTCCCGGTGGAGGGTATCATAGGAAAAGCCGTTGCCGGTGATGAGGGTGGCGCCGTAGGTTCCGGCCTCCGGGTAAACGACCACCGGGCTGGCCTCCGTAGAAACGGCGGGCAGCCCGCCCGGGAAGGACCACTGCCAACTGCTGACGTTGCCGGCCGACTGGTCCAGGAATTGCACCTGGCTGCCGGGGCATATCTCGCTTTGGGAAATGGCAAAGGCCGGCGACAGGGCATCGACCCGGAAGCGGAAGTAACCCTCCGGCGCTACGAGGGGGCGCACTTGTTCTTTGCCGGAATTGGCGGCAGCGTGGATGTAGTACTGCACCTCTGCGTCCCTCTGCTGAGCGGGAATAGCCGCTGCCCAGGTGTTGTTCAGGCTGTCTTCCAGTACCATGGGCACGGCGGTATATCCCGTCTCCGGGGCGATGCGGTAGTATAAAGTAGCGTTGGCGATGCCGCTGCGGTGCCTGATGATGGCGCGGGCCCGGTAGTCGTTTTGCGTGCCCTCCGTATCCCTCAGGCGGGCGTGGGCGATCCACAGCGGATCGTTGACCCCCACCAGCTTGGTGATGCAGTGGATGGCCCCGAAGGCCGGGATGATATCGTTGCAATCGATCCCCACCACATTATAACCCGGCAGGGCTTCCCGGTAGATGCGCAGGGCTGTCGTATCATAGCGCTGCTCGTAGACGGGCACCAGGATGGTTTTGTTGACGAAAATGGAGTTGGTATAGGTGCGGTAATCGCCATTATTGTCCGGATAGCGGCCCTGCCCATCGGGCGGCATCGGGATGCGGATCACCCGGAAGGGATTACCGAAAGCGGTCGGCGCCTCATTGACGAGGTATTCGACGTTTTCCTCGATCTGCGGTCCGTCAGCCACCCCCGGCGGGTACTGCCCGATGATGACCGTCTCCTCATCGATAAAGCGCATGTGCATATCGATGTGGTGGATGAGGTCATAGGGCAGGGTGGGAAATTTGATGTAACGGCTGGCGCCCAGGTAGGCCTGAGCGATGGCGTCGATCTGGGCTTCCGTCTTGCCGGGGTTCTCCTCCAGGACGAGCTCGGAGGAAAAGTTGGTACCCATGCCGTCGCCCAGGTTGTTGCCGCCGGTATGTATCCAGTCATAAGGAGCGACGGTGGCCTCGAAGATGGGCAGGTTGAAATGGTTGGCCAGGACGGTGGGGATGAGGTCGTCCTGCGGCCGCCAGGGCCGGTTGTAAATCCAGTCGACGATCATCAGGCTGTCGACATCGTTATGGTAAACCGACCAGGGGCCGTAGTCCCGTATCCAGATTGAATTGTAGGGGGCGTTGATGATCTCCACATTGTCCAGCGGCACGCCGGCATTCTGCAACTGGCCGGCAACGGAACTGGTATTGGAAGCGATGATGATCACGGTGCACTCCGGGGCGCTGTGGCGGACGATCTCGGTGAGAATCTCCGCATATTGCTGCGTCCAGCTGATGGCGATGGCCTGTATTTCCTCCCATTCTGCCATGGTGCGCACCGGCGCGGGCGGCGGCTCAGGGGTAACCATCGGGGAGAGGGCCTGCAGGGAGTCGATGAAAGCTTCCATTTCCCGCGCCTCCGCCCGGGTGGGGTAGTGAGGGAAGGGTTCCTGCTGGGCGAAGGCCGCCCAGGAATACAAACTGAGGAACAGGGGGAGTAAGCACTTCGTCATGATCGGGTGTTTAGTTCGCTTGAAAACGAGGTTCAAAGATAGGAGGATGTGGGGATTTATCCTGGTTTTGAAGGGATAAATAGAGCGTGCCCGCCGATATGGGCCAACAACCAACAACCAACAACAGACAACCAACAACAGACAACAGACAACAGACAACAGACAACAGACAACAGACAACCAACAACCAACAGTTCCTCTGCCCGCCCTCCCCCTCCTCACCGCCCCACCACCAACACCCTTCCAAGCCTCTCCCCCGAATGAATAACCGATAACTGATAAGCCCCGTTGGGTAAATGGCTCACCGGCAACTGAACCTGCCGCGTTCCAGCCGGTAACTGCTCTTTTCCACTCCACACCACCTGCCCCAGCCGGTTGGCCACTTCCAGATAAACCGCCTGGGCTTTTCGGGAATTAAAACGCAGCCAGGCCGTTTCCCCCGCCGGGTTGGGATAAATATGCAAAGTCAGGGCTTCCGCCTGTCCGCCGGGCTGCTCCGCATTCGAAGGCCCCAGCACCCGGAAGCGGAAATACCCCTCCGGCGCCACCAGGGGCCGCGCCTGCTCCTTGCCGGAAAGGGCCCGGGCGTGAATGTAATATTGCACCTCCGTATTGGCCGGCTGAGGCGGAATGGCCGCTGCCCAGCGGGAGGCCTGCCCATATTCCATCGCCATGGGCACGGCCGTGTAGGGGCCCTCCGGCGCCGTCCGGTAGTACAGCGTGGCCTGGCCGATGCCGCTGCGGTGTTTGATGATGGCCTCCACGCGGTAGGGCGCCTCCGTATTTTCCGTATCCCGCAGGCGGGCGTGGGCGATCCACAGCGGGCCGGGGGCCCCCACCAGCTTGGCGATGCAGTGGATGGCCCCGAAATTGTCGACGATGCCGTCGCAGTCGATGCCGGCTATTTTGTAGCCGGGCAACTGCTCGCGGTAGATGCGCAGGGCGGCGGTGTCATAGCGCTCTTCGTAAATGGGGACGAGAAAGGTTTTGTTGACGAAAATGCCGTTCGTGTAGGTGCGGTAGAAGCCGCCCGCATCCGGGTAGCGCCCCAGTTCGTCCGGCGGCATGGGAATGCGGATGATCTCGTAAGGGTTGCCAAAAGCAGTCGTCAGCTGCCGCAGAAAGGCCACGTTCTCTTCGATCTGCGGCCCGTCGGCCACGCCCTCCGGGTACTGCCCGACGATGATGGTTTCCTCATCCAGGAAGCGCATATGCATATCGAGGTGGTGGATGAAGTCGTAGGGCAGGACAGGCATGGTGAAGTAGCGGCCGGGCATTATGCCCAGATAGGCCTGAGCGATGACGTCGATCTCCTCTTTCGTTTTCCCGGGGTTGGTTGCCAGCACCAGCTCGGACGAGAACAGAGAGCCTACGCCATCCTGCAGGTTATTGCCGCCGGCGTGCACCCAGTCGTAAGGGGGCTCGGTGGCCTCGTAGAGGGGCAGGCCGAAGTAGGCGGCGATGCTCTGGGGAAGCGCATCGTCCCAGATGCGGGTGGTATCGTCATAAATCCAGTCGACCAGCATCAGGCTGTCGGCGTCGTTGTGGTAGACCGTCCACGGGCCGTAGTCCCGAATCCAGGCGGAATCGAAAAAGGCATCGAGGAATTCCACATTCTCCAGGGGTATGCCTTTTTCCTGGAGAAAAGCGGCAACCAACTCCTGGTTGCCGGTGACGATGAGCACCCGGCATTCCTGCCGGCTGTGGCGGACCACTTCCGCCAGTATGTTGGAATATTCCAGCTTCCATGTGATGACGACGGCCTGCACTTCTTCCCATTCCGCCATCGTCCGCACCGGCGGCGGCGGCGGCATGGGAACTCTGGGCGCCGGGCCGGCCGCCGGCCGTTTTTCAGCCTGCGCAAATGCAGGAAAGGCAGCCTGGGCGCCGGCTTCGGAAAGAACAATGCAGAGGGCAAAAACGCAAAAAAAGTACTTCATAGCCTTTAATTTACGGGGGGACGGGTTTTCAAAGAGAAAATTAATAAATTCATCGCGGCATTGACAAAATGCCCTTCGACAATGTGAACCGAAATCATGGAATTCATCGAGTCCGGCCTTCACTTCCGCTTCAGCGAGCAATGGGTTATCAAGAAGTACGACGCCCACCGGTTCTACCAGGGCCTGAGCGGCAGCGGCCTCAAGGGGATGGATTTTCTGGGGATACTGGAAGAAGAACTCTTCCTGTTTGAGGTTAAAAACTTCCGCCGGCGACAGCTTTGGCAGCAGGAGAACCCCTTGGATGCCGTGATGTTCGAGCCGGCGGCCTTTGCCGAGGAGATCGCTTTTAAGGTGGAAGACACCCTGCTGGGGATCGACGCCATCTGGCAATACTACAACCGCAAGTGGCTGTTCCGCCGGCTTCTGCCCGCCTTCCGCCTGCTGCCCGTCACGGATAATGACTGGCGTTTCTGGGCGCGGGCCTACAGCCTGATGCAAAAGCCGGAACAGGTCAGGGTAGTGCTCTGGATGGAAACGGAACAGCCCCGGACAGTCCTGCTGCGGGAAATTGAAACTGTGCTCCGCGCCCGCCTCCGGAACAGCGCAGCCTCGGCCCGCCTGGCCATCCGTTCGGATTATTCCTTTGTGAAGGGGCTGGAGGTCTCTTCGGGGGAATAAGGCTGCCCGAAAAACGGATCAACCACCCGATTTAACCCTTCATTCCGGAGGAATAACGATTCATTCCATCAAAGTGGAAATGTAAGCCTTTTAACCGGAAATTTGCTGTAAAGAAAAACCCAACCGCCGCCATGAGTAAAATTATCCCGGCATTAATGGCCCTGATCTCTCTGAACACTGCGATCCACGCCCAGGAAACTCCCCTGAAGGCCTACGTCAACACCGCCCTGCAGAGCAACATCGCCCTGCAGCGGCAGGGTTTGTCCTGCGAAAAGAGCCTGGCTGCCCTGGAAGAGGCCAAGGCCATGTTCTTCCCCCGCCTGTCCATCCAGGCCCGCTATTCCGTGGCCCGGGGCGGGCGCTCCTTTACCATTCCTGTTGGCAGCCTGATGAACCCGGTGTATCAGAACCTGAATCAGATCAATAGCCTGGCGCAGTCTGCCTATCCCGATTATCCCGCCGTGCCGCAGTATCCGATGATCAGCAACGAGGAGGTCAACTTCCTGCGCGAGGCCGAACAGGAAACCGTGCTGCGCCTGCAGATGCCCGTTTTCAACCAGGCCATCCTGCAAAACCAGCGCATTCGACACAGCCTGGCCGAAGCGGAGAAGGTATCGGTTGACATCTACCGCCGCGAGCTGGCCAAGGAGGTGAAGGTAGCCTATTTCAACTATGCCCAGGCGCAGCAAGGCGTCAATATCCTGGAAAACGCCCTGGCCCTGGTGCAGGAGAACCTGCGTACCAGCGAGAGCCTTCATCGCAACCACAAGGCCACCCTCGACGTCGTCTTCAGCGCCCGGGCCGAAGTGGAAGGCGTGGAGCAGCAACTGGCCGAGGCGGTGAAGAATGAAAAAACGGCAAAGGCCTATTTCAACTTCCTGCTCAACCGCAATTACGATGAGGCGATTGAACTGATGCCGGACGAGGCGCTCTCCCACTCGGCCATCAGCCTGGAAGAGGCCCGCAGCCTGGCGTTCCGGCAACGCGAGGAGTTTCAGCAGCTCAATTATTACCTTGCCGCCCAGGACCGGCAGCTACAGCTCAGCAAGGGCGCTTACCTGCCTCAGTTGAACCTGCAGGCCGATTACGGCATTCAGGGCGTCCGTTACGAACTCAACGACGATGCCGATTTCTTCCTGGGTTCCGTGGTGATGAGCTGGAGCCTTTTCGACCGCAGCGCCAGCGCCAAAGTCCAGCAGGCCCGGATAGAAAAGATGGAAACGGAAAGCCGCAAGGACGAGCTGCAGCAGCAGGTAGGCCTGCAGGTGGTCAACGCCTTCTACGAACTGGAGGCAGCCCAACAGCGCATCCTCAGGGCAGAGGCCGAAGTGGAAGCCGCCCGGCAGGCTTTCCGGCTGATGAGCAGGAAGTTCTCCCAGGGACAGGCCAACCTGGTAGAGTTCACCAACGCCCGCACCCAAATGACCAGGGCCGAGCAGAACCTGTCCATCGCCCGTTATGGCTACCAGGCCAGGTTCGCCGAATTCGAGCGGGCTACGGCCGGCTACAGCTTTGAATAGATGATAGATTTGTGGGCTAACAGAAAAAAACTAAAAAACATATGATCATGGCCATTTATTTCAAGCCAGTTATCCCGGCCGTCCTTCTCGCCATCCTGGCAACTGCCTGCAGCGGCGAAAAACAGGAAAAGAGCGCCCCTTCCGGCGCGGCGGCGCCTGTCCGCACGGTGGAAACTGCCGACGCAGAGCCCGTCCAGTACCGGGAAACGGTGTTCGCCAGCGGTAAACTTTCCCTGGAGGAGGAAGCTAAGCTGAGCTTCAAAACCGGAGGGATCATCCGGAAGATATACGTCAGCGAAGGGCAGGCTGTCCGCCAGGGGCAGGTGCTGGCCGAGCTCGCCCTGGACGAGATCAGCGCCCAGGCCCGGCAGGCCCGCCTGGGCAACCAGCAAGCGGAGATCAACGTGGAAAATGCCAAACTGGCCCTGCGCCTGGCCGAGCGCGATCACCAGAACGCCCTGGGGCTGTACCGGGACAGCGTCGCCACCCTGGAGCAATTGCAGAATGCCGAAGTGCAGCTCGACAACGCCCGCAACCAACTGGAAGCCGCCCGCAAGGGCCTGGCCATGCAGGGCGAACAGGTACAGGTGGCAGCCTTCAACCTGCAGTACTCCAAAATTACGGCGCCCGCCAACGGTACCATCCTCAAAAAGCTGGCGGAGGCCAACGAACTGGCAGGGCCGGGAATGCCGGTGTTGCTCTTCGGCTCCCGGGATAAATCCAGGGTCATCAAGGTGAGCCTCACTGATAAGGATATCATCCACGTCGGGATCGGCGATGAAGCGGAAGTGCAGTTCGACGCCTATCCGGGCCATACCTTCAGGGGGCAGGTGCGGGAAGTGGCCAGCATGGCCGACCCCTACGCCAATACCTATGAGGTGGAGGTAGAGGTGATGCCCGAAGGCAAAACTTTACTTTCCGGCTTCATCGGCTCCGTATCGATCTTTACCAGCAGCACTGCCCATCTGCTGCGGATTCCGGCCGACGCCCTCATCGGCGCTCACGAGATGGAGGGCGAGGTCTTCGTCGCTGAAAACGGCAAGGCCGTGAAAACCAGGGTCGGCATCTATAAGGCGGAAGGGGAACACCTGCTTATCGAACGCGGGCTGGACAGCGCCGACAAAGTGATCACCAGCGGCGTCGGCTACCTGGAAGACGAACAGGCGATCATGATCGGCCAGCGGTGATTGTGTATTCGTGCATTTGTGCATTGGCGGAACTTCGAATGCACCAATGGACCCATACACGAATGCACAACCTAAAAAAAATCCATCATGAATATCCCACAGCTATCCATAAAGAACTACCAGTTCACCCTTACGGCATTTACCTTTCTGTTCGTCATGGGTATAGCCTCCTTTTTCAATATGCCGAGGCGGGAAGACCCCGCGCTGGACATTCCCAATGTGGCCGTGGTAGCCGTTTATCCGGGGGCTAACCCGGAAGATGTCGAGAGCCAGGTGGCCGATGTGCTGGAAGACGCCATCAATGAGTTGGATGACCTCAAAGAGATACAGACAACCATCCGGGACGGCGTGGCCTTTATGGAGGTGGAGTTCAATTTCGGGGTCGATACCGATGAGAAGTTCGACGAAGTGCAGCGGCAGGTCAACCAGTCGCGCAATGAGATGCCCGAGGGGCTCTACCAGCTCGATGTGATCCAGTATTCCACCAATACGGTGAACATCATGCAGATCGGCCTGGTATCCGGGACAGCCAGTTACGCGTTGCTCAAATCGGAGGCCGAGCGGATAAAGCGGGAGATCGAAACAGTGCCGGGCGTGCGCAAGGTGGAGGTGGACGCCTACCCCGAGAAGGAAGTGCGCATCGCCCTCAACCCCATCCTCATGAAGGAAATGGGCGTCTCGCTGGACGATGTCGAGCGCGCCATACAGAGCAACAACGCCAACATCCCGGGAGGGGCGGTAAAGGTATCCGGCAAGTTGTTCAACATCAAGACCTCCGGCCGCTATACCAGCCTGGAGCAGATCGGCAATACCGTGGTAGGCAGCTATCAGGGCAGGATCATCTACCTGAAAAATATCGCCGGCGTATTCTTTGATTTTGAAGACGGCCGCTGGCTGGCGCGCTATAACGGCCGGCCGGCGGTTTACGTCAACGTACAGCAGAAGGACGGGTACAACATTTATTCGGTGACGGAACCTGTCAGGGAAAAGCTGAGCGGAATGAGCCTGGCCGGCGACATTGGCCTGGCCTATATCTTCGACCAGTCGGAAGGCGTTACCGAGCGGGTGGCCGTCTTTCTGAACAACCTGATCCAGGGTATCCTGCTGGTCGGCGCCATCATCTTCCTGGCGCTGGGCATCCGCTCCGCCAGCCTGGTCATGCTGGCCATTCCCTTTTCGATCCTGATCGGCCTGTACGTCGTCGACCAGTTCGGCTTTGCGCTGCAGCAGATGTCCATCGCCGGCCTGGTCGTCGCCCTTGGCCTGCTGGTGGACAATTCCATCGCCATCCTGGAAAATATCGAACGCTTTCTAGGCCAGGGGTACTCCCGGGAGGACGCCGCCGTCAAAGGCGCCCAGCAACTGATCGCGCCGATGGCCAGCGCCACGCTGACCACCATCCTCGCCTTTGTTCCTATTGTGATGATGCCGGACACGACCGGGGCTTTCATCAAGGCGCTGCCCACTACGGTGATCGCCACCCTTGCTGCTTCCTTCATCGTGGCGGTGACCCTGACGCCCTTCCTGGCCAGCCGCCTCCTGAAGGAAGGCCGGAATGGCAACCAGCGCCAGGCGACTCCTCTTTTCCGCAGCCTGAAGCGCTTTGTGGAAGGCCCCTACCGGGCTTCTCTGCAGTGGTCGCTGCGCAACAAGGGGCTGACGCTTTCCCTGGCGGTGTTCAGCCTGATGGGCGCCCTGGCCCTCTTCCCGCTGGTGGGCGTGGCCTTTTTCCCCAAGGCGGAAAAGCCGCAGTTCCGCATCACTGTGCAATTGCCGAATGGCAGCAACCTCGATGCCACCGACGCTTCGGTGCGCTATGTCGAAAGCGTGCTCGACACTATGCCGGATATCAAATACTACGCCGCCAATATCGGCCATGGCAACCCGCGCATCTATTACAACGTGGCCTCAGAGAACTATTCCAATACCTTCGGCGAGCTGTATGTGGTGCTGAAAGAATACGATATCACCCGTTTCTACGAACTGCTGGGCCGATTGCGGGCCATTTTCCAGGACTACCCCGGCGCCCGGATCGACGTTCGCGAATTCGTACAGGGGCCGCCCTCGGAAGCGCCCATCGCCATCAAGATAAAAGGGGCGGAACTGGCCAGGCTGCAGGCCTATGCGCGCGAAACAGAGAATATCGTCCGTTCCACAGAAGGCGCCGTAAATGTGGATAACCCGATCAGGAACAACAGCACAGACATCCATTTCAAAGTCAACCGCGACAAGGCCATGATGCTGGGCGTGCCCATCCACCAGATAGATAAAACGATCCGCAGCTTCGTCAACGGTACGGCCATCGGCAAATTTCGCGACAAGGACGGAGAAGACCACAACATCACCATGCGCTTTGATTACGATGAGCAGTTCAGGCTGGAAGATTTCGACAGGATCAGCGTACAGTCCATGACGGGGCGTTTTATACCGCTGAAACACCTCGCGCAGGTGGAATTCGCCGAAGCGCCCAGCCGCATCACCCACCTGGACAGTGAGCGCACCGCTACGGTGCTGGCCGACCTGAAACAGGGGTACACGCTGGATGAAGTGATCAGCGACATAGATGAGCAACTGCAGCAACTGGACTGGGAAGACGGCTATTCGTACGTGTACAAAGGCGACCTGGAAAGCCGCAACGAATCGTTCGGCGGCATGGGCATCGCCTCCCTCATGGCCCTGCTGCTGATCTTCGGCGTGCTGGTCATAGAGTTCCGCTCCTTCAGCCAGCCGCTGATCATCTTTTCGGCCCTGCCGCTGGCTATCATCGGTTCTATACTGGCCCTGCTGGCCACCGGCATCAACTTTTCCTTTACTGCCTTCATCGGGCTGACCAGCCTCATCGGCATTGCCATCAACAACTCCATCATCCTGGTGGATTTTGCCAACGAGATGCGGCGCGAGGGGGCCAGCGTCCTGGAGGCCGCCCAGCAGTCGGGCGAGGTGCGCTTCATCCCCATCGTGATGACCACACTGACCACCATCCTCGGCCTGCTGCCCCTCACGCTGATGGGCGGTTCCCTCTGGGCGCCGATGGGCTGGACGATCATCGGCGGCCTGCTGACCTCCACTACCTTTGTCCTGCTGCTGGTGCCCATACTGTATATACTCTTCACGAAAGAAACGGCAGGCGCAACCGAAGCATAAACAGGTTTTTTTAGCGTGCCGGGATTGTGAAAAAAATGCACAACCCCTCTGTTATCAGCTTCTCCGCATCGCCTCCAGCCCGTTGCGCACTGCCAGTTCCCAGGCCTGGTCCAGTTCGTTGGCATCCGGCCAGTTTTCCTCGTCGAAGGCCAGTAGGGTTTCCTTCAGGCACTCCAGGAAGAGGGCGTAATCTTCGGGCCGTACGCCGATGGCGGCATGCTGCCGGGCCAGGTTCTGCAGCCTCTGCCCCATGGCGGCGGACATGGAGGGGAACTGCAGCAGGCGCTCCATGGCCAGGTCCAGCATCTGGTGCTGGTATTTCCATAGTTCTTCTTCGGAGGCATTTTCGCGGGCCATGCGGGCGGTGTAGGCGCGGTCGAAAATATCCTGGGCGTTGGGAGATTTGTCGAGGAAGAAATCGTAGAAGGCCTTGTAGAAGCCCTCTATGCGGCGCACCCGGTTGTAACTGTTGCGCAGTTTTTTCAGCAATTGGTACTCGGGATGCTTTTCCACAGGGCTGCTGGCGGAGGGCAGTTTCTGAATCTCCTCCAGCACCTCTTCCATATCGAGGAAGCGGCCAGGGGGGTCATTGCTGAGCATGCGCTGCAGGGCCTGCGCCAAATCGGGAGGGCAGAGGGTATCTTGAAGCTCCTCGTAAAGCAGCCCGGGGTTTTGATCGAATTCCAGCCGCCGCCGAAGGATGTCCAGGATGGTATCTCCCCGGAAGAAAGGCCGGCCGGTGAAGAGTTCCACCGCGATCAGGGCGAAGGAATACTGGTCGGACAGGGGCGTGGCCGTATCGCTGTTGATCTGCTCCGGGCTCCAGTACATGGAAAGGAGCCGGAGGCGTTCGAAGGAGCGCTTGTAGTAGGACGCGCGCACCACCTGGAAAGGCGAAAGTTTGGCGCCCTTTTTCTTATCGATGAGGATGTTGGAGGGCCACAGGTTGTTGTGCACCAGCCCGTCCTGATGCCCCTGGTACAGGGCCCTGCCCATGGTATTGAGCATCTCCCTGATCTCCCTGAGCTGGTAGGGCCAG
>CAZAXA010000082.1:0-1458 GCA_964488965.1 uncultured Phaeodactylibacter sp.
GCTGTACCCTCTGCGCTCCATGTAGCGCAACATCTTAGCTCTTAATGGTGTCATGGTAAAACGATTTGGTGAAATAATCATCTCTCGCTTTACCAGTTAAGCCTTTTGGAGGACAAAAGCTACCGCCGGAACGGCGGTTTAGTTCAACGGTTTGGGTATTGCCGAAGGCGGGGCGTTTCAGCACTACTGTTGATTTGAAAAACTAAAGTTCGGGAAAGTACAAAAGTGTCATAGTAGCCTGTCACCCCCGCTTTTGGCAATACCTTGTTAGCGGTTCGCCCTTCTTGTCTATATGTTAGTTGTCCGTTCATTTGGTCTGTCGTGGTGCGTTGGCTTGGTGGCTCTTTTGCAAACATTGGTTTGTGTGTTGGCTTGTGTGGTTTGCAAATGTGCCACCAAAAGCGATGGCTATGTACTAAATAATGTTCCTGTTATTCGTCTTACGCCTTTTGCTTTTCCAATTTTAATTATTTCAATTCCATTCATTTGCTTAGCAACATTTTCTACAATTCCATTCTGAACTTTTTTACTTGTCTGTTCTTTTATCATTGTAACAATGTCAGCTAATTTGACTTCGGGTTGTTTGTCAAGAGCTTCGTTAATAATCTTTTGGTATTGAGTTGAGATGTCTGAAACATTGTCTTGTTGTAATTTTGAATTTTTGACTGGATCTTCTTGTGTCGGTTTTTCAATTTCAGTTTTGTTGGCTAAATTTTGTTCTACACCTGATGTTGCTTCTGTCTTTTTTTCTTCGTTTTTAGCTTCTGTTTGATTTACGTCAATCTGTTTTACTACTTCAACAGGGCTTTTGATTGCATTGTCTGTGTCCGAAATATCGGGTGTGTTTCATAAACTGTGTCAGTTGCTTTACAGTTTAAGTTTTAGTCGTTCTCCAAAAATAATAGATAGTTGTGATAATGTCTGATTCCAGTTATGGACCGGACGGTTCCATTTTGATGTAATGTTTTCCTGAGCAAGAAAGAGCAGCTTCATCAATGCGTCCTCGGAAGTAAATGCTCCTTTGGATTTGGTTATTGTTCTAAGCTGCCGATGAAAGCCCTCTATGATGTTGGTGGTGTATACAATGCGCCGGATTTCTTTGGTGTATTGGAAGTAGTTCGATAATCGATCCCAGTTCTTGCGCCACGACTCTATCACCTTAGGATACTTATTGCCCCAGTTGCTTTCCAGCTGATCAAGGTGCTTTTCCGCGAGTGCTTTGGTAGTGGCCTGATAAACCGGTTTAAGATCTTTCATGAACGGTTTAAGATCCTTGTAGGACAAGTATTTTTGAGAGTTCCGGATCTGATGAACGACACATAACTGTACTTCTGCTTTAGGGAAAATGCTTTCTATGGCCTCGGCAAAGCCATTCAGGTTGTCAATGGAAGCTATAAAGATGTCCTCGATACCTCGATTTTGAAGATCTGTTAACACTTGCAGCCAAAACTTACTACC
>CAZAXA010000082.1:1468-16668 GCA_964488965.1 uncultured Phaeodactylibacter sp.
CACCGATATACATCCCCAATAAATCTTTGTAGCCCTCTTGGTTCAAGCCGATCACACAATACACAGCCCGGGTAATGACGCGACCTTCGTGCCTAACTTTGTAATGAATGGCATCTAACCATACAAACGGATATACGCTCTCCAGAGGCCGACTGCGCCACTCCTGGATCAAGGGTAGTATCTTGTCGGTAACCCGGCTGATCGTGGCTGTAGACACTTCTATGCCATAGATATCCTGCAAATGATCACTGATATCACTCAGGCTTGAACCCCGCGCATATAAGGCCAGTATCTGGCGGTCTAAACCCATGTTCAGACTCCGCTGGCGCTTGGGCAATATCTCCGGCTCAAAGGTCCCATTCCGGTCTCGCGGTGTTTGCACTTCTATCGGCCCCATGTCCGTCTTTACTAACTTGGAACCCTTGCCATTCTTTCGGTTGGGCTGCTCATCCGTCTCCAAATGACCTTCCAGCTCCCCGTTCAGGGCTTCCTCCAGAAAGTCCTTAAGCAACGGGGTTAATAACCCATCCTTACCCAATAGCCCGTCGCCCTTCTTCAAGCGAGCGGCTGCGTCCTTCTTAAAGGACTCGAAATCAAAGTTTTGCTTTTTCATCCCGTGTCAATTTAATGCGTTTTTTACTTTTGACACAGTTTATGTTACACTCTCGAAATATCAGTAACTTCTTTTTGTTGTTCTTCGGTTGTTGTTTGTTTTTGCTTAAAGCCTTTATAGAAACGTAAGTTCAATGCTTCATAATAGTTGTCATAGAACTTACGAAAACCGAAGAATGCTCCTAATAGAATAACAACATAATTGAAACTATCTTCAAATTTTTTCAGATATTCCAAGTTCTTAAATAGCTTCGTTTGAGAAATGTCGTCTGATTTGCGAATTTCGTCACGAAGCATTAAATAAAGTGGCGTAACGATATATTGTTTTATGTCGCTCGTTGAAGTTTGAGAAACATAGCTTTTTAGTTGTTCTTCTGTTTCTAAATATTTGATAATATCAGGTAATTTGGCTGTTGGATTTGCTGAATTAAGTTTCTCTAAAAAGTTATGTATTCCGCTACCTTCAAAAGTTGGAAGCCCTTTGCTAAAGGCAAAAACTTGTCCCGAATCATAGAAATATCCAAGTGTAGAGTTTGGAAAATAATCAAACCGGTCATAAGCAATTAAGTATTCCCAATAATTCCCGTTTTGAATTTTGTTTGCCTTTGTTCCGTGTTTTCTATATTCTAAACCATTTAATATATTTTCGAGTCCGAGTATAGTAATATACTTTTCTAAAGGGACTTCTATTTTGCAAATTGTCCAAAGTGCTGAGATTGCCTTTTCAACTTCTTTGTTTTCTATTTCTGTTTCAATTGCAGGTAGTATGGCTTCAAAAATTGGCTTTTCAAGTCGTATTCTTTGGTCAATTTTTGATTCAATAGAGGTTTTAGCTTGTTTGGAAAGTGGATAAACTGCGACAATATCATTGATTTCAAACTGAACAAATTCACTTTCATCATTTGGTGCTATTTCTAAATGAAGAATTAAATATTCTTCGTCATATTCAAATGGTGTAACCGTTTTGAACTGTTTAATTATTTTATCTTGCGTTTCATCATTGATACTCCCGCTAAATTCTACAAGTTGAGATTTGGGTATAAATGTATATCCAAACCTGTAAAACAAGTTAAACTGATTTCGTAATGCTATACTTAAAAATTGCTTCATCATTAAAAGTCAAAATTGTTTGTTGTACGACCAGTTGTTCTTTGGTTTAAAATGTCTGATATTGAAATTTCAGTGCATTCGCCCTTAAACTTATCAACTAAATCGTGAGTGTAACCAAAATAAGTTAGATACAAATTTTTTCTACTTCTTGTCATTGCAACCATAAACAAAGTTTCAGCATTACTTGGGTGCAAATAAAAATGTGTGTTTAGGAATGGTAAAAACACATTATCAAAGTCAAGACCTTTTGAACTATGGTAGGTCATTAAAATTGCCTCTTTGTTTTGCTCTGCATTTTTTAACGCTCCATATCCGCTTCCAATAAATTGCAATTTTATTCCACTACTTCTAAAATGCCTGTTTAAATCTCCGTAATCAGGTTTACCGTATTGATTTTTTTTCTCACTCCATTGCGTTTTACCATTAGCTGATAAAACAAGGTTTGCAAATTTTATTATCAATTCGTTTTTAGGAAATAGAACTACAGAGGTATCGCCAACATTAGCACCTTTCAACGCTTCTTGATAAATGTATTTCACTTCTTCTTGTTCGCTTGATGCTTCGCATAAGCGAATGTTAACGTCTTGTTTTGTCAGATCTCGTTTTGCTCCCCAAATGTTCATTGAGGGCAATATCTTTTGAACAGCATTGATGATACTTCTTGTCAAACGATGTATCATATTTAAGGAAAAGGCTCTTGCGTTGATAATGTCGCCAACTTGATTTGGATTTACGGTTGGCTCTTGCCAACGTGGGTCTGTATCATAAATGGATTGGTTTGAATCGCCTGCAACAATTACTTTTCTTGCTCTGTTGTTCATTGCATAAAGAACTTTTGCAGGCAAGTCTTGAACTTCATCGCAAAAAATATAATCAAAATTCTGACTATTTTTATCAACAAACTCAATGTATGTCATCACAGGAATTGAATTTGGTAAGTTCAATTCCTGCATTCCTGTTTTGAACATATCAATCAGAGAATGAGTATAAACCACAACCGCAACTTTTGCGTTTGGCTCTTTTTGAATTATATTTTTCAGAGAATGAATAAGTAAAACCGACTTGCCGCTTCCTGCAAATCCTTTTACCCAAATATTTCCTGTTTTCTTTGACTCAACATTGATAAACTCCTTTTGGTCGGGGTCAAGTTGGTCTTCTCTAATCATCCAAGCCATAGTACAATTTTTTTATCGTTTTATCAACCCTTCTTCTCTTGAAGTAACGGTTAGGTTTTCTGAATTATACAATTTTTCTCCGCTGAATTGAGGTTTTGAATCTCTTACTTGCCGTGCAAAATCTCTCATTCCCAAATCGTCTGCCGCAGATGACAACCAACTATAATCGCTTTCACTCATTTGGTTGGTTTCAAATTTTCGTTTCCAGGTTTCAAATGCTTTCTCAATCATTTTTTTTCCTTCGGGATTGTTTTCCTTTTGGAGTAGCCGCCCTAATTCATATAAACTATGAGGTTTATCTGGGTCAAGGCGTAATGATTCTTCTAAAATTTCTTTGAATTTTGCTCTGTCTTTATCTTTTAATTTATAGGCGTAGTTGAATGCGGTTGTTGCGTTCTTATTTGAATTGTAGCCTTTTTCGTAATACTCCAATGCCTTTTCGTCATAACCTGCACTTGAATATAACACTCCAATCTGATTGAAGTTATGAACGCTTGGATACAATTCATTTAAGAGTTCCAAGGTTTCTGCTGCTCTAAAATCATTTCCGACTTTTTCGTACGCCTTGTAAAGTGTTTCTAAACCCTGTTTTGTAGGCTTACCCCCATTTTGTTCTGCTTCAAGGTTTGCTTGTCGCTCTGCTTTCAAAACAATTCTTTGTTCTGTGGTTAGCTCTTTGTTTGCAAATGGGTTTATTGGCTCAACCATAACTTGTTGTCCTACTGCGGTTGCTCGTGCAATTAGAAGTTTATCAGTCGTAATTTCCAATTCTAATTTTACTGGTGTGTTGCGTTTGAAACCTTGTTGATTACTGCTTACAATTTGAATATTGTAAAGCAACTTATTTACGTTGCCTAAGCAAATTGGCAATTCAATAGCTTTTTGTCCGTCTTGACTTGTTACCAAATCATCAATTACGATTAAATCGCAAGGAATGTGAGTTCCTGCTTTGAGAATTACTTTTGGTGTTTCGTCTTTGGTAATCACTAAAAATGGTTCACTTGTAATTGGCTGAATGATATTTTTGCCAAAACCATTGTAAACAAGTGAATGTAATGCTGCACCCGATGATACATGTGTTTGCAAATCTCTTGGAACTAACAATTCTGATTCTTTGAAGTATTCTTTCAAAGCCGCTTGCACATAAGGATTTTTGGAACTCCCACCAATGAATAAGACATAATCAATTTCATCTTTGGATAATGAAGCCTTTTTTAAAGCCGTTTGTATAGGACTGAATATTGTTGCAAATTCATCTTCTACAATTTTGGTTTTATATGGAATTATAGATGCTGATTTCAAAAAGGCTTTCATTCCTTCGTTGAACTCCGCATAAGTAAGTTTAGGTTCGGTTAGTGTTAAAAGTCCTTTTCTTGTGTCTATTTCAATACGATTCCCAACTGAAACATAATCTTTGCTTGTTGCAGATGCTGGCAATATGCGATTGCTTGTTTTCAAAGCAATGTTTTCGCATATTAAAATTTTTAGTTGCTCTGCTGCTTTTAGTAGTTGGCTGACAATTCTATTTTTTTCAGGTGTTCTGAAATCATCTTTTTTCATTCCGCTTTCTTTAAGAAGTTGCGGAAACAAATATTCAATAGTAATAAGTCTGTCTATATCATCCCCACCTAGTTTTTCAAATTTTGAAATGGAAAGATTTTTAGAGTAAATGCCTTTCAAATCTTTTCCTAATTCAAGAATAGAAACGTCACAAGTTCCTGCACCAAAATCAAAAACCAAAATTTTAGGATTGTCTCCGTCTGGGATTGTTATTGGATTCTGTTCTAATGATGATACTTGAACGTAGCTTAAAAATGCGGCATTAGGCTCATCAATCAAAGATTGTTTGTTTATTGAAATTCCGTTTTGTTCAAGTGCATAAATCAATTCTTTTCGTTGGTTTGCTTCAAATGAAGCTGGAATACTTACCGCATATTGAACATTTGGTGGCAAATTATTTGTTTTTATGTAGCGGTCAATTTGTGCTTTCAGATATTGAAAGAAAACTTTTGCTGCGTCTTTTGGATTCAAAATAGGGAAGTCACTGTTTCTGTCAAGTTCACTGTTGTAGTATTTTGAACCAAGGTCTTCGCCTAATTCCATTTTGAACGAATACCAAACATTTACACCTTTTTTTAGTTGATATTTTAAGTCTGCTGCTCCTTTGCCAACTAAAAGTTGTTGGTTGTGCCAAGCAATTACAGTTGGGATTTTTTCTGACGACATTATCGCTCCGTCATAAAGTTTTTGGTTTAACCAAATTGGTGCTGTTAATATTTCCTTTGTTGCCTTGTCAATAGTTGCAACTGAAACAACAGTTGTAGATGTACCAAAGTCAATACCGATAAAAGTCGTATTAAAAACGTCAGTCGTTGGTCTTGCAATTTGTGAGTTTTTTAATGCAGGGAATAAACTCTGAATGTTAATATCTGTTGCCATTATTTTATTTGGTTCTTGTCAATTTACTATGGGTTGGTCTGTCGTGCGGTTGGGGCAAAAGCAAATGTGCTGCAAAGCGTTGGCTTTGTGCGTTGGGTTGCAACTCTTTTGATTTTGCCGAAGCGTTGGGTTGTCTATTCATTTGCCTGTCTGTTGAATTTAGCACGGTCGTTCGTTAGGGTGACCGCTAACATCCGTGTACCCGCAAGTTTATGGCGGGTATATCCCCTGCCTGTCCCCTTTAATCATTTGTAACCGGCTATAATCGCTTACAAACGTTTTTCCACACCTCTGATAAAAGCCTGTCGCACTATTCCTGGACAGTAGGCCGGCCTGAACCTACTTCAAATCTAAACAATGTATGCCAAATATGAAAGCCTTCTTTGCTCAAAAATCCCGGCCACCGAAAGGGCTTTTACCTTCGTCTTTAAGTGAAGGCGGCGCTTTACGCGGGCGAAAGCCCTCACACCGTAGGCGCGGGATACCCAGGGGCGCATTGGCAGCCCAGATCGCCGGGGCCCTGTACACGAAGCGCCGGGGCTACCCAATCAACCAAAACAGGATAACTGCCGCGTTCAGCCCTCCAGGCCCGCCGCCTGCATCCAGTTCCTGCCGCTCCTCAGCTCCCATGCCGCCACGCCATATACCGGCAGGTACTCCAGGGCCACCACTGCGAGGTTCTCGTGGTATTCCGGATAGCTGTAATTGACGTAGGTCAGGCTGATCAGGGCCGTCCACAGCACGGGGAAGCGAAAGCGGGTGAAAGGCGCCAGCAGGAGGGGCAGGATGGCGTACCAGGGGTGCACGGTTGGCGTGAAGGCCAGGTAGAGGCAGATGGCAAACAACATGAGCCCGGGCAGGCTGCGCCAGTCGCGGCTGGGGCTGAGCCAGGCGGCGCCGAGGACGCCCAGGAAGGTGCAGGCGGCCAGGGCCGGGCCGATGTATTTGATGAGGTTGTAGCCCGACAGCTGATAGCCCGCCCACCGCAGCAGGTAATAAATACTGGCGTTGAACTCGAAGCGCTGAAAATATAACTGCAGGCTGCTGCCCATGCCGGAGAAAAAGGCGCTGCCCAGCAGGGGGGCGAACAGCAGCAGCAATACCCCTCCCATGATCGCAAAGTAGGCTATGCTCCGCCGCCACCCCAGCCGCCTTATCAGGAAGACGCAGAACAATAGCGGCAACAGCTTGGAAGCCACCGCTCCGGCAAGGGCTACGGCCGACAGGCGCCAGCGGCCCTCCGCCAGCCACCACAGGCTGAGCAGCAGGAAAAAGGCCATGGCGCCCTCGAAGTGCAGGTTGCCCATCACCTCCACCAGGACGAGCGGGTTGAGGGCATAGAGCAGGACGCCCTTTTCGGGAAAGCCCAGGCGGGGCAGCAGCCGCCTCATCAGGATCAGGCTGCCTGCCTCAAAGGCCAGCACGATCAGCTTCATCACTACTGCGGCGCCCATCAGGCTGCCGGGGAAAATCCAACAGGCCAGCGCGAAAGTGGCCTGTGTCACCGGAGGGTAGATGGTGAAATATTGCTGAGAATTGAGCAAGGCATACAATTCCGGGCTCAGGCCGGGCAGCCGGCGCCCCTCCTCCATATAATAGGCAGGCAGGTGGCTGAAAGGGTTGACGCCCAGGTTGGCCAGCCGCCCGTCCCAGATGAAGCGGTAGATGTCGTCCGATAATTGCGGGAAGGCGCCTGCCAGCAACAGGCGGGCAAGGATGGCCACCCACAGGTAGAAATAAAGAGTGGAAGGGGTGTTGGTGTTCCGGTAAATGAGCAGGTACAAAACAAAGGCGGCGGCGTGCAGGCCGGCGATCCAGCCAAAGTCGCCCTGCCGGGGGATGTAGCCCAGGGCCGCGATAAGGAGGAGGAAAAGCGGGGCCGCTCCCCGGCGCAGGAAGGGATGGGAGAAAAGCGGTATGTTTTTAAGGCCGGGCAAGGGAGGGAAGGGAAGGGGTGAGAAAGCGGGCGGGCGAATGCCCTTTCCCCACTTTCTCACCCTCTCACATGCTCACTTTCTATCACCTGAGGCTCAGGTGGCGGATCGTATAATAGAAGATCGTGCCGTAGCCCAGGGCCAGCATCAGGTGGAACACGAAGAAGGTAGTGTTCTGGATGAAGAACCCGCCGGCCACGGCGAACAGGAAGTAGAGGGCCAGCAACCCTTCGAAGATAGTGGTCCACGACAGCTTCCTGCTCAGGTATTTGTGTTTGGTGAAGTTGTCCTTTATGCTCCGGATGTTGAACTTCGGCGTGCGCACGAAGGGCGACTTTTTACCCATATACCCCTGTATCACGGCCACGGTGTTGTGCAGGGACAGGCCCATGGACAGGGCCAGGAACAGAGGAAAGAGGGCGATGAACCGCAGCACGGCCTTGCCAAAGGGCTCCTGGCGGGCGGGCGCCTGCACATTGGCCGCGTAGTACACGGCGATGATGGACAGCAGGCCCACCAGGAAGTAGGCGAAGAAGTTCTTGCTGAAGCCCAGGCCGATCAGTTCGCTCAGGGCAAACAACAGCGGCACGCTGAACAGGCCGGTGATGAACACGAACACGAAAACCGTGCTGGCCAGCAGGTGCGAGGTGGCGTGGAGCTTCTGCCGCAGGCTGAGGTTCGGGGAACGCCAGACGACCGGCAGCATCTTCCTGGCGGTCTCGGCGCCGCCCTTCATCCAGCGGAACTGCTGGGACTTGAAGGCGTTCATTTCCGCCGGCAGTTCCGCCGGAGAACCTACCTCTTCCAGGTATTTGATCTTCCAGCCCTTAAGCTGGGCGCGGATGCTGAGGTCGAAGTCTTCGGTCAGCGTGTCGGCTTCCCAGCCCCCGGCGTCTTCGATCGTCTCGCGGCGCCATACGCCGGCAGTGCCGTTGAACTGCAGCATGTAGTTGCCGGCCATGCGGCCCACCTGCTCGACGGTGAAGTGTACGTTGAGCTGCAGGGCCTGCAGCCTGGTGATCAGGGAGTAGTCCTGGTTGATGTGCTCCCAGCGGGTCTGCACCACCCCCACGTTGTCATCCTCGAAGAAGGGGATGGTCCGTTTCAGGAAATCGGGGCGGGGCAGGAAGTCCGCGTCAAAAATGGCGATGAACTCGCCGTGGGCGTATTGCATGCCGTCGCGCAGGGCGCCGGCCTTGAAGCCCTGCCGCTTCTCCCGCCGGACCTGCTCGATCCGCATCCCTTTGGCCCGGTATTCTTCCACCTTCCGGCGGACGATCTGCACCGTCTCGTCCGTGGAATCGTCCAGGATGTGGATTTCAAAGCGGTTGCGGGGATAATCGAAAGCGGCGACGCTGTCGATCAGGCGCTCCACGACATACATCTCGTTGTAGATGGGGAGCTGCACGGTAACGAAGGGCCAGGCCAGGCTCTCTTCTTCTTCATCCAGCAGGCCCACCTCGGTATGGTGGGAAAAAGGCGCGTACTTATGGTTAGAAGAGCTGCCCGCCATGGCCAGCCTTCGGGTTGCAACCCTGCCGGCGGCCGATCGTTCCCCTTCCCGGGGCTTCAGTTCTTCGTCGCGTTTGTACTTTTTGTAGTGATACAATAAATTGAACTGTACCAGACAATACACGGTGATGTATAACAGGGCCAAAGTATAAACGCCCAGTACCGTGTAGGCAATCACAGATGTCATTGCAAAGGGTTTTGTTTGAAATAGTTGAAAACTGCCTGAAGCTGTTTTCCTAAAGTAATTTGAATATAGTCCATAAAATCTTATATCCGGCTAAAATAGTTCCCCGGATCGTGCCCGAAACTTTAGACAGGCCGACCCGCTTCCGGTAACGGACGGGAACCTCGGTACATTTATATTTTTTTTTTGCTGCTTTGACCTGCATCTCTACCGTCCATCCGAAATCTTTATCCTGCATGTTCAGTTCCAGCAGCTTGCGAAAAATAATGGCCCGAAAGGGCCCCAGGTCCGTAAACCGATAACCGTAAAAGAGCTTTATGAGGTTAGTGGCCAGCCAGTTGCCGAAGATTTGTTGAGGCGTCATTGCGCCCCTCTCTCTCTCGCCCAGCGTGCGGGACCCGATGACCAGGTCATATCCTTCTTCCATGATGGGGCGAACCAATGCCGGCATTTCTTCAGGGTGATCAGAATAGTCGCCATCTATGAAAACGATAATATCGGGCTGTTCGTTTTCCGGTTTCTGCAATAAATATTCAATCCCTTTCAGGCAGGCGTTGCCGTAGCCTTTCCCCGGCTGGCTGACTACCGTTGCGCCGGCGCGGAGGGCTGCCGCGGCAGTGCCGTCCGTACTCGCATTATCACAGACGACCACTTCCCGCACCAGGCCCCGGGGTATGCCCGCCAGGACCAGGCCTATGGGGCGCTCTTCGTTAAAGGCGGGAATAATGACGTCAATTACCGGTTTATCCAAATCTACATCCCAGTTTTACTCCACAAAGGTAGAAGAATTATACACAACTTGAATGCCCTTGCCCAAACATTTAGGGGATGGCCGGAAATGTTTAATCCGGGATTTACGATCTGCAATTTTTGATTTGTGGCATACCAACCCTGAACATTAAACCCTGAACATTAAACCCCGAACCCCGGATTATTTTATTTTTGGGGCGCAAACTGAAACCGGCCGGCTGCCGTTATAGTGTAGCTGCAAAGAATATGATATTATGAAATGTAACTTTCTGCCGGGGGTTTTCCTGCTGGCCCTGGCCCTGGCGGCCTGCAATCAGGAGGAAGATTTCATTCCCGACGGCAATTTCACCCTGGAGTTCTCGCTGGATACCCTGCGCTTCGATACGGTCTTTACCGAGCTGGGCTCCGCCACCCGTTCTTTCAAGGTGTACAACCGCAACAGCCGCCCTGTGCGCATCGGCAAGGTGAGCCTGGCCGGCGCCGCCGGCGCCCGCTTCCGGATGAACGTCGACGGCCAGGCGGGCGATGCCGTTGAAAATGTGGAAATCTGGGGCAAGGACAGCATCTACGTCTTCGTCGAAGTGACCATCGACCCGGACCAGCCGCTGTCCGTCAGCCCTTTTGTCATCGAGGACAAGGTCGTTTTTGAAACCGGCGACAAGCGCCAGGAGGTGCGCCTCGAAGCCTGGGGGCAGAACGCCAACTACTTCCCCGGCCGCTTCAACAAAGGCGTGCCGGTGGTGCTGAGCTGCAACAACGACAAGGTCGTCTGGGACGACCCCAAACCCTATGTCATCTACGGCGAGATTTTCATCGACAGTTGCGCCCTGGAAGTGATGGCCGGCGCCCGCATCTACGTACACGGCGGCATCGCGCAGAATGAGCTCCTGGGCATCTTCAATGACGGCATCATCTGGACGCTGGCCGGCGGCAGCATCCGCCTGCTCGGGACAAAGGAAGAACCCATCGTCATACAGGGCGACCGCCTGGAAGAACCTTTTCGGGAGGAACCCGGCCAGTGGCAGGGCATCATCCTGGGCAAAGGCAGCAGGGGCAACGTCATGGAATGGACAACCGTCAAGAACGCCATCTATTCCGTCTACGTCGATTCCCTGGCCGAACTCGCCGCCCGCAATTCACAATTTTACAATACCAACAGCAGCGGCATCATCGGCTTCCACAGTACCATCCGGCTGGAGAACTGCCTGGTGTACAACAACCTCAGCACCTCCGTGCAGCTGATCCTCGGCGGCGATTATGCCTTCGACTACTGCACGGTGGCCAGCTACGGCGTGGACGCTTCCGCCATCAGCATGAGCAATTTCTTCTGCTACGACGACTTCCTCAACTGCCAGTACCTGGAGGAAAACCCGCTGAAGGCCCGCTTCCGCAACTGTATCTTTTTCGGTTCCCGCCGTGACGAGCTGGGGCTGAGCGACCTGTACGGCGGCCAGCAGCCCAACGCCTTCGATATAAAATTTGAAAACTGTATCGTCCGCGTCGACGAACTTCTGGAACAGCAGGACGGCCTGTACGCCGGCTTCCTGGAAAATCAATGCGCTACCTGCATCAATGCCACCCGCGACGAGGCCCTCTTCGCCGACCCCAACGAAGATGACTACCACCTCGATACCTTGTCCATCGCCGAGGGCATGGCCCTGCCTATACCCGGCATCGGGATCGACCTGGAAGGCAATATGCGGGACGGGGCGGCGCCGGATATCGGTTGTTATGAGTACCAGTGACCGGGGATCGGCGTATCGGTGAGGCTGCTCCGGAAAGTCAGGATGGGAATCCCATTATTGAAAACGAGGAACTTTATTTTGAAACGTACCCCCAAATCGGAGGAAATGTCCCCCGCCGGCGGGGGATTTAGGGGGTGGATAAAATAACCTTCGCTGCCAAAAGTATCCGGAGCATCCTCATCAGGGTATCGGTGTATCGGTGAGAGTTCCTGGACACGAATGCACCAATGCACAATTCAATCATTCATCCATTTCAATCATTACACATGAAGTTTGATATTTCTATCCTTGCATTATGCTTCCTCCTGCTGGGCGCTTTCCCTTCCATCGGCCAGGAACGGCCGGCGCCCTGCGGCACGCCGTCCGGGATCAGCGACTGGCTCATCCGCTATCAGAGCGATCCGGGCCGGTACAGCCGCTTCCAGGGAACCGTTTATGTGCCTTTGACGATACATATCGTGGGCGAGAGCAATGGCTCGGGTTATGTCCCCATTCATCAGCTGATGGAGGCTTTCTGTACGCTCAACCGGGATTTTGAACCCGCCGGCATACAGTTCTTCATTGCCGGGGAGTTCAATTACATCAACAACAGCGCCTGGTATGCCCATACCACTTTCGGCCCCGGCGACGATATGATGGAGGCCAGCAACGTGCCCAACACCCTCAACGCATATATCGTGGACGACCCCGCCGGCAATTGCGGCTATGCCTCCTCCCTCGGCGCCGCCGTGGCCATCAGCTGCCTCTTCCCCGACGACCATACCTGGGCCCATGAGATGGGGCATATGCTTTTCCTGCCTCACCCTTTTGTGGGCTGGGAAGGCTTTGAACACAATTATGCCCTGCCGGCGCCGGCTTTTATCAATGACCGCCCGGTGGAAAAGGTGGACGGCAGCAACTGCCACATCGCCGGCGACCGCTTCTGCGGCACCCCTCCCGATTACCTCAATTTCCGCTGGAGTTGCAATGAAGATTCGGAAAGCATCCAGTTGCAAACCGACCCCAATGGGGTGGCTTTTCGTTCCGATGGCGCCCTGATCATGTCTTATTCCAATGATGAATGCGCCCACCGCTTCTCCGACGATCAGATCGGCGCCATGCAGGCCAGCCTGCAGGACTTCTGGTCGGGGCTGGCCTTCGGCAGCAACCTTCCCGGCGACATTCCGGAGGCGCCGGCCAACCTCATCGCTCCGGTCGGCGGCGCCGCCGTGCCGGACTATACGGAGGTGACGCTTTCCTGGGCGCCGGTAGACAATGCCACCCACTACGTCGTTGAAATATCCAGGCTTCCGGACATCCCGTTTGTAACGGCGCGGGAAATCGTGGCCGCCAACTCGCTTACCATCAACAGCCTGCAGGCCAATAAGGACTACTACTGGCGGGTACGTCCATTCAATGCCCGCTATAGCTGTACGGCATTTTCTTCCGTTGGGCATTTTACTACCGATGTGGTTTCGGCAGCCACTCAGCCGGAGTTGCTCGCTTCTCTTGAAGTGCATCCCAACCCCCTGGCCTCCGGGCAGAGCCTGAGGGTTGCGATCCATGCCCGGCAAAGCTTCGCCGCCGGTATCAGCCTGCTTTCCGCCGCAGGGGTAAGGGTGATGAGCTGGGGCAGGCATCAGCTGCAGGCAGGGGAGCAGTTCATCGAACTGCCGGCAGAGGGCCTGCCTGCCGGCTTGTACCTGCTGCTGGTAGAAACGCCGGCGGGGAGGGTTACGAAAAAAGTGGTTGCCGGGGTGTTTTGAGTTTTATCGTAACTATCGCTCAATGTACGATAGTTACATTTTACCTTCCCCTTCAATCCGTCCATCTGTCCGTCCTGAAGGGCGAGGCAGGCAACCCCTCTTTATTGTACAAATTGGCGCCCGCCGGGTTATCGGCCCAGGCGTAGCGCACGGCCACAGGCTCGGGCACCTCCTCGCTCCAAACCGCCACTTTATCCTTCTCTATCCTGGCTTCGGCCCAGGCAAAGCGCCTGTCGGCGCCGGCAATTGCGAAATGGCGAAGTTCATTTCCGCCTCTGGCCGCCAGGCCGCTGCCGATGTTGCGGAAAGATAATACGATCCTGCTTCCTTCAGCTTTCATGGATCGGTATATCGGCCCGGAATGGACGACCTCCTTTTCGCCATAGGCCACCCGCCGGGCCGCCAGGGCCAGCCTTTTGCCGACGTCCTTCTTGTTCAGGGGGTGTATGTCGTTCCATTCTCCTATGTCGATGGCGACGGCCATTCCGGTATTGGGGAGGGCAAGGGCTTCCAGCTGAGCCTCTCTGAGCAAGGCCCAGTTGCTTTCAGAAGGCCGGGAGCGGGCCTCCATAAAGTTGGCCAGTTGAACGAACAGGAAGGGGAAATCGCCCTGCCCCCACCGGGCCCTCCAGTCCCGGATCAAAGCGGGGAACAGCTCTTTATATTCTTCCGGCCGGCCGGCATTCGATTCGCCCTGATACCATATTACGCCTTTGATGCGGTAGTTCAGCAAAGGAGCGATCATGGCGTTGAACAGCCCCAGGGGCTTCCAGCGGATAAACGTCCGGGCTGCCAGGGGGGGCATCTCTGCTCCCTGCCGGTACAACCAGTTTCCCGCCAGGCCGATGGTTTGCCCGTCAATGATCAGCTCGTAGGGCTTGCCGGGCACAAAACCCCCTTTGCCTGCCTCGCTTATGACTCTTACAGTAATCACATTTTTACCTTCTTTCAGGACGCCAGCGGGCGCCTGGTAGCGCCGGGGCGGATACTGGTAGCCGGTGGAACCTACGAAAACCCCATTGACAAAAACCGAATCGGCATCCACGATCCTGCCCAGCAACAGCCGGGCCGGCTTGCCGGACGCCGCCGCCGGAAGCTGCACCTCTTTTCTGTACCAGGCAACGCCATTGGCCAGCCCGGCCCCTTCATCGGCCCAGTAGCCCGGAACCGGCATTTCCCGCCATCCGGAAGTGTCCAGTTCCGGGCGGCGCCAGGGGCTGCCGGGGCCATGGTATCCTTCGTCAAGCTGATACAATTCCTCGTACCACTTCCCAATGCGGGCCCTGTCCCCGGATTCTATGCCCGCTATCAGCGCATCGTCTTTGAAGCGTTGCGCCTCCTCATAGTGCGCGGGGAATTGCTTCAGGGCCTCCTCGCTTATCCATGCTTCCGCCGGAGAACCGCCAAGGCTCGTATTCACCAGGCCGATGGGCGCCTGGTATTTTTCATACAGTTCCAGGGCAAAAAAATAGGCGGCGGCCGGGAACTTCAGAACGCTCTGCGGATCCGGAGATTGCCATTCCCCTCCGGACAAATCCTGGCGGGGAGCCTTGAAGTCATAGGTTTTGGGCGCCTCGAAATACCGGATACAGGGATTGGCCGCCTCCGCGATCTCTTTCTCGTAAAGCGGCCTCGCCCTTTCCATGTTCAGCTCCATATTGGATTGCCCGGAGCATACCCATACGTCGCCTATCAGAATGTCTTTGATGGTGATGGCATTGCCGCCGGCAACCTTCATGGTATATGGGCCGCCGGCCTTCATAGGAGGCAATATCACTTCCCATTCCCCCGAACCTTTGGCAGAAACAGTATATACGGAATCCATAAAGGCCACTTCCACCGGCTCGCCGGCGCCGGCCCATCCCCATATTTTCACCTCCACATTCCTCTGCAGCACCATTCCGTCGCTGATCAGCCGCGGCAGGGTAACCGCCCCGAAGGCGGGTGTGCCCGGGATCAGGGTAAGCAGGAATACGATCCGCATCTCCAGTCTC
>CAZAXA010000083.1:0-16663 GCA_964488965.1 uncultured Phaeodactylibacter sp.
CAACTTCGGCAGTTCGGTACCGTCTCTGCGAGCCGGTTAAAATTCGCCGGTTCGGCGTTCGCCTGCCCGAGGAGGGCTCCCGCATGAGCGAACACCGAACAGCGAACAGCGAACTTGGGCTAAACCTCTTTCCGTACCTGTTGCACATACATATAGAAACCCCTATATTTGCAGGGTTAACCACATAACCTCTTAAAGTTGTCCTGGCCCCTGAGTGAAAGCGCTAACTAAAATATGGGCATTGTATTTCCTGTGCGGCAGCATGCTGCCGGGTTCCGACTTCAGCCAGATGAAGCGGTTAGCTGCTCTTCAGGAACATTTCAGGCTGCACCAGGCCATTGCCGCCCGCTCGGGGCAGCAGGCATCCATCACCGAATTTCTGGCCGACCACTTCTGGGACAGCAGCAACCACCACCACGGCGATAATGGCCAAAGCCACCAGGACCTGCCTTTGAAAACGGTTCATATTTTTTCTCAGGCGCCCGCAAGTGAGATAAGTTTTTGCCTTTCCACGCCGGCCGCCGCCGTCAGCCTTCTCATTCCTCACCATTGTGCCTTTATGGGCATTATACCTGCCGGCGCCGTCTTCCGCCCCCCTATGTTGTCCTGATACCTTTCTTCTGTTGATGCATACGGCCGGCAGTACAGGATAGCGCCTGCCGGTATCCGGCGCCTGTTACTCATAACAGCTGAAAAACTCAGAGTAACAGCCTGGCCCCCGAGTGGCAAAGGCGCCTGCTTACTCCCTGTTCAGGACAAAACATGTAACTAACAGCAATGATCAAAGCAATTATCAGTTTTTCCGTAAGGAACAAACTCATCATACTACTGCTGGCCGCCGGCCTGGCCGGAGCCGGCATATATTCCCTGGCGCGCCTGCCTATCGATGCGGTGCCGGATATCACCAATAACCAGGTGCAGGTGGTCACCGTCGCTCCTTCTCTGGCGCCTCAGGAAGTAGAACAGTTCATCACCTATCCCGTAGAGGTCGCTACTGCCAATATACCTGGCGTAATAGAGATACGCTCTATCTCCCGCTTTGGGTTGTCGGTGGTCACTATCGTCTTTGAGGACGGCACTTCGGTGCTGGATGCCCGGCAATATGTCAGGGAACAGATCGGCATGGCCGAGCAGGAAATCCCGGAAGGCATGGGTAAACCGGAGCTCATGCCCATCACCACCGGCCTGGGGGAGATTTACCAGTACGTTCTGCAGGCAAAACCCGGCTATGAAGGCCGTTACGGCCCTATGGAACTGCGTACGATACAGGACTGGATCGTCAAACGGCAGCTTTCAGGCATCCCGGGCATCATCGAAGTGAGCAGCTTCGGCGGCTACCTCAAACAATATGAAGTAGCGCTCGACCCCTTACTCCTGCAAAGCTACGACATATCTGTATCGGAGATGTTCGATGCATTGTCCCGCAATAACCAGAACAGTGGAGGCAGCTATATCGAAAAGAACGCCAATGCTTACTACATCCGCACGGAAGGGCTGGTAGAGCAGATCAGCGATATAGAAAATATCGTCATCGGCAACCGCCAGGGCATTCCGGTGCTGGTGCGCGATGTGGCCAAAGTGCAACTGGGCAGCCCCAAGCGCTTCGGGGCCATGACCATGGACGGGCAGGGCGAGGCCGTGGGCGGCATAACGCTCATGCTGAAAGGGGCCAACGCCTCGGAGGCCATCGCCAACGTCCACAACCGTATCGCACTGGTTCAGCAATCCCTGCCGGAAGGGATAGAAATTTATCCCTACCTCGACCGCTCGGCCCTCGTGGGTAAGACCATCAACACGGTGAAACACAACCTGCTGACGGGGGGGCTGATCGTCATCCTGGTGCTGGTCATCCTTCTGGGCGACCTTCGGGCGGGGCTGATCGTGGCCTCTGTCATCCCCCTGGCCATGCTCTTTGCTCTCATCCTGATGAAATACTTCGGCCTGTCGGCCAACCTGATGAGCCTGGGCGCCATCGACTTCGGGATCGTAGTCGATGGAGCGGTCATTATCGTGGAAGGAGTGCTGCACGCCATTTTCACCTACCATGTGGGAAAACAGCTCACCCAGGAACAGATGGACGGCATCATCATCGAAGAATCTTCCAAGATGTTCCGCGCCGCCGTCTATGGGGTGTTCATCATCCTGACCGTCTTCATTCCCATCATGACCCTCACCGGCATTGAAGGAAAGATGTTCCGCCCCATGGCCATGACGTTCAGCTTTGCCGTACTGGGCGCCCTGATCCTCTCCCTGACCTATGTCCCCATGATGGCGGCCTGGGTGATGCCCAGGAATATCAGGGAGCACACCTCTTTTGCCGGGCGCATCGTCAATTTCATCCGGCGGCTCTACCGGCCTACGCTGGAATGGGCCCTTCGCCTGCCCGCCCTCGTACTGTCCGGAACAGCCATACTGCTCCTTGCCACAGTTCTGGTCTTCCGCTCGCTGGGCGCCGAATTCCTGCCCACACTGGAAGAAGGCGACCTGGCTATGCAGATGACCATTCAGCCGGGAAGTTCCCTGCAGGAAAGCGTCCGTTCTTCCACCAAAGCCGAGCGCATCCTGCTGGACAATTTCCCGGAGGTGCGGCACGTCGTCTCCAAGATCGGCACTGCCGAAGTGCCCACCGACCCCATGGCCATCGAAGATGCCGACATCATGATCATCCTGAAGCCCAAAGAAGAATGGGTTTCTGCTTCCGGCCGGGAAGAACTTGCCGATAAGATGAAAGAAAAACTGTCGGTAGTGGCCGGCGCGAGCTTCGAATTCACTCAACCGATCCAGTTGCGGTTCAACGAGCTGCTCACCGGCGCCAAGACCGATATCGCCGTCAAGATCTTCGGCGAGCAGGTCGACGAACTCAAACGGCTGGGAGACCGGGCGGCAGGCATCATCAGCGGTATTCCCGGGGCCGGCGACGTGCGGGTGGAACAAACCGAAGGGCTGCCCCAACTGCGGGTTCACTTCGACCGCGCCAAGATCGCCGAATATGGCCTGGACATCGAGCGGCTCAATACCCTTGTCCGGACGGCCTATGCCGGCGAAACCGCCGGCGCCATATTCGAGAACGAGCGCAAATTCAGCCTGACGGTACGCCTTCAGGAAGGCTTCCGCCAGGAGATGGACCTCAGCCGCCTGTTCATCCATCTGGACGACGGGCGTTCCATCCCCATGAGCGAAGTGGCCAAGGTGGAATACACGGAAGGGCCCATGATGATCTCCCGCGAGGATGCCCGCCGGCGGATCAACATCGGCGTCAACGTCCGCAACCGGGATGTGGCCAGCCTGGTGGCCGATATCGAGGCGGCGCTGGCCGAACGGATGGAGCTGCCGCCGGGATACTACATCCGCTACGGCGGGCAATTTGAGAACCTGGAGGCCGCCCGTCGCCGGCTGGCCGTGGCGGTGCCTGTCTCGCTGGCTCTGATCTTCGTGCTGCTGTATTTCACCTTCGGCAAGCTGAAATACGCCCTGATGATCTTCACAGCCGTGCCTACCGCCGCCGTCGGCGGGGTAATGGCGCTCTGGATACGGGGCATGCCGTTCAGCATTTCCGCCGGGGTAGGGTTTATCGCCCTGTTCGGAGTAGCGGTGCTCAACGGCATTGTGCTCATCAGCCATTTCAATCGCCTGCGGTACGAAGACGGCATGACGAATATCCGGCAGGTTATTATCATCGGCAGCCTCACCCGCATGCGGCCGGTCATCATGACGGCGACAGTAGCCGCCCTGGGCTTCCTGCCCATGGCCCTGTCCACTTCCAATGGGGCTGAGGTGCAGAAACCCCTGGCCACCGTCGTCATCGGCGGGCTGGTCACGGCCACCCTGCTCACGCTGGTCGTCCTGCCCGTATTATATTACCTCGCCAACCGCAGGCTGCAGCAACCCATACCGCCGGCCGCCGCCCTGTTGCTGCCATTGCTCTTCGCCAGCCTGCCGGCGCAGGCCCAGCAGCCGGAACTCACCCTGGAAGCCGCCCTGCAACAGGCCATGGATAACCACCCCGGCCTGAAGAACGGGGCCATCGACATTCAGCAGGCACAGTTGGGCGTCGAGGCGGCAAGCCCTATCCCACCCACCGAATTTATGGTGGGAATAGGCCAGTACAATACCACCAATATAGATTATCAGCTGGGCATCACCCAGTCGCTGGGCATACCGGGGCTGAACCGGGAGCGCCGCGAGGCTGCCCGGGCGCAACTGGCGCTGTCCACAGACAAACAGGCGCTGCTGAAACACCAGCTTGGCTTTCAGCTGCGAAGCGCCTGGCATCACTGGCTCTACCGCCGGCAACGGCTGAAAGTGCTGGAACAACAACAGAACCTCTTTGCCACCCTGGCGGTTAAAGCGGCGGAGCAATACCGAGCCGGGGAGGTGGGGCAGTTGGAAAACACCCTGGCTGCCAACCTGCTGGCCCAGGCGCGGGTAGCCTTCAGTCAGGGCGCCATAGAAGAGGAGCAGGCTTTTACCCAATTGCTCCAGCAATCTTTTGCGGAAGGCTACCGGCGCTCCCGGGACAGCCTCCAACTCCTGCCCTTCCCGATCCCGGACAGCGCTGCCGGCCCACAAATCCAGCTCGCTCCCCTTGAAAAGGAAATAGAACTGGCCCGGCAGCAGGCAGAGGTGGAAGCCCGGCAACTCAGCCCGGAACTTCGGCTGGGGTTCATGCAGCAAAGCATACGGCCCGACTGGCCTCTGCACGCCCTGAACGCAGGGGCGGCCGTTCCCATTTTCCGAAAGGCACAGGAGGCAAAACTCGAACAGGCAAAACTTGAGCAGGTAAAGGCAGCCAATAATCTGGCTCTGCACCGGCAACGCCTTCAACAGGAACGCAGCATGGCGCTCCGGCAGGCCCGGATGCTGCAACAACAAATCCAGGAGGAAGGCCGGAACCTGCTGCAGCAGGCAGAACAGCTCCGCAGCCTGGCCGCTACCCGCCTGCGAGCCGGAGAAACGGACTATTTTCAGTATGCACAAAGCCTGGAGGCCGCCCTCAAAAATGAACTGCAGTATATCGAACTCAGCGGGCAGTACAACCAGGCCGTCCTGTATCTCGAATTTCTATCAAAATAAACAACCGGAGCAGGCCCGCAAAGGGCAATGCTCCTGCAAAACAAGAATATACCATGAAGTACTTCAAAATAAACAGCATCGCCTTCCTGATAAGCCTTGCCGTCGCCGCCTGCCGCCAGCCTGCACAGGAAAACGGCGCGGAGGAAACGGCTTCCGAAAGCGCCACGGAACAAACCGTGATCCTGTCTCCGGAGCAGATGGAATTGTCGGGCATAGTTTTGGGACAACCCAGTACGAGAGAGATCGCATCCTATGTAGACTGTTCAGGCAGGATCGACGTCCCTCCTTCCAATATCCGCTCCGTACACAGCCCGGTGATGGGTTTTGTCCAGAATATCAACCACCTGCCGGGCGAATACGTGCGCAAGGGCGAACTGCTGACCAGCATAGCCCACCCGGAACTGATCCGGCAGCAGCGCAGCTTCCTGGAAAGTGCCGGCAGGATCACCTTCCTGAAAAAAGACATGGAGCGGAAAAAAGAACTGGCCAGTACCGACGCCGCTTCCCAAAAGGCCTATGAACAGGCCCTGGCGGATTATGCCGTCGAAGAAGCTCACTACAACGGCCTGAAGGCCGAACTGGAACTGATCGGGATCGATACGCGGGCTGTAGAAGAAAGCAGGCAGGTTCAGCAAAGCATCCGCCTGTACACGCCGGCAGCGGGATTCCTGACCCAGGTCAACGCCAACCCCGGCAAAATGGTAGAGCCTAATACTTTGCTGTTCCAGATAGTGGACAACAGCCATGTGCACCTGGAACTGGAGGTCTTTGCCAAAGACCTGGGCATGCTGCGCGAAGGGCAGAAGGTAGCGGCTACTATTCCCGGCAGTGAAATGGAATTACAGGGGGAAGTACACCTCATCAACAAGGCCATCGACCTGGAAAAGAAAACCGCCAATGTGCACGTCCACCTCGATGAAGAACCCAGCAGCCTGGCTATCGGCACTTTCCTCTATGCGCGCATCCGCACCGATGCCCGGCAGGTGATGGCCGTACCCGAAGAGGCCGTAGTCCGTTCCGGCGGCCAGTCATTCGTCTTCCTGAAAGATGGCGAAGGCTTTCGCAAAGTGGAGGTGGAAACCGGCCTGACAGACAAGGGATTTGTGGAAATCCGGCGGCTGGACCTCAGGGAAGGGCAACAGATCGCGCTGAAGGGAGCGTATTATATCAACGGGACGGAATAAACCCATAAAATTGTTGCCGTCTGCGAAAAGAAGGGATAAATCCAACATCAGGCCTGGCGCCGTCAGGGAATCCTTATCTTTCACCCCAAAAGCATTATGGCAAGAAGAAAACAACAAAACCGTACTCAACGGCGGCAGGCCGAACGGCAGCGCCGCCGCAGCCTGCAGTGGCTGGTCATCGCCCTGGCCGTATTTGTGATGGGAGGCCTGGTCTACATCGCTATACCCAAAACGCCGAAAGGCCCCGCCGGGCCCCGGTTTACCAGACAGGGGGAGTTGCAGTTTATCGAACGGGAAAGCGGCAAAGAGATCAAGAGCATCGATATCGAAGTCAAGCGGAGCCCGGAGGAACGAAACGCCGGCATGATGTGGCGCAGGTCGATGGAAGACAGCCAGGGCATGCTCTTCATCATGGACCGCCCGGAACCGCAGTCCTTCTGGATGCGCAATACCTATATCCCCCTGGATATCATTTTTGTCGATGAAAACCTGAAGGTCCTGAATATCCGGGCGAACGCTCAGCCACAGACCCTGGAGAGCCAGCCCTCCATCGGCGACGCCCTGTATGTGGTGGAAGTCGTCGGGGGGTTTTGTGAGAAATACGGCGTACAGGCCGGGGATGAAATCCGCTTCCGGCTGGATAATTAACCCGCCAGGCCGGCGTTTTATACGCCATCTGCCGCGGTTCGTCCGAAAAATATGGCAGGCTGGCCCCCGCTCCCCTAACTTGAACAGAAAACGTATTCCACTATGTGTCACCACCACCGATCTAAATGGGATAGGCGCCATCGCGGGCCGGTTTCTGAAAAGATGAAGTTTTACCGCCACCTCCGTTCCTACCTGATCTTCAATTTCGTGATCTTCATGCTGATGCTGATGGGCAGCGGAGGCTTTGGCCTGTGGAAGGCCAGCTTTATCTGGGGTATCTTCATAGGCGTGCATTATATCAGGGCCTTCGGCTGGCCCGGCGCCAACGGCTGGTTCGGCGAGGATTGGGAGGACTGGATGGCGGAACGCGAAGGCCGCCGCCGGGATGGCCCCGAGCCCTTTGAACAGGAACCCGGCAGGCCGAACTGGAGGGATAAGGACCTGGTCTGAGAGCATGCCGGGAATTTGTTTTTGGCGATTTCAGCCCGAAGGATAAATCCACAACAAGCTCTTAAACAGGCCTCAAACGGCAGGCGCCATTCCGGAATCCGGAATGGCGCCTGCCGGGTTGGCGCCTTTTCAGGGCCTTGTCAGCCGTGGGTGCAAACTCGGGCTCAATACCCGGCTTTGGAGCCCTGGCCGGCCGGCGGATCCATTTCCACATCATCAGGCTGGGCCACGCGGAACTCCACCCGGCGGTTCATATAGCTGTTGCCCTGGGGCACCAGGAGTTCGTTCGGGCCTTTCCACTGCAGGACAAGGCGGCCGCGGCCGACCCCGTGGTTGTTCACCAGGTGGTCGACGATGGCGCTCGCACGCCGGAAGGAAAGGGCGTTATTGACATTTTCCGGGCCGGTGGAATCCGTAAATCCAGTAACTACCAGCCGAAGGCCGGGGTTGCCCTTCATCATGCGGGCGATGCTGGCCAGGGTGCCGTAGTCAGAATATTTGATACTGTAGCTGTCCGTACCGAAGTGGATCATCGGCAGGAACCATTCTGCCACTGCCCCGCCGGATGCCACGCTCTGGTCGCGCAACTGATAGTTCTGGAGTTCTTCGGCAATGATCTCCCGGACACGGGCCTCGGAGACGCCGCCGCCGGGGCCGCCCGAGATCGGGTTAACCACAACGCCTTCCTCATTGACGCGCTCACCCGGGCGCGGCGGGAAGTAAGGTTCGCGGTCCTTGTAATCGGCCACGCCGTCGCGGTCGCTGTCCAGGGTGCGGCCTTTGGTATCCACCGGCACATCCGGCGGGGTGTTGGGTTCCTGGTCGATGGCGTCGATCACGCCGTCTCCATCGGAATCTTCCAGGGTCAGCTGCGACTGATCCTTGATCTGGGCCAGGTCGTTCATCACGCCTTCCAGGGGGTTTACCCAGTACAGCGGTTCGGAATGGGTGCCGGGGTTGCCGATATTGACGTTCACCCGTACGGAGGTGAAGTTGATCACATCCCGGAAGAGGGACTGGCTGGTCGGGCTGGCGCCGAAGTTGAAGCCGTCGACCAGGTCCGACTGGTTGCCGAAGCCGATGAAGGCCTGATGTTCCAGCCCGATGTTGATACGGGGGCTCAGGCGGAAAGCAATGCCGGCGCCGCCGGCCAAGTGAGGCATATTCTGAGCCCTGCCTTTGGAGAAAGGCCTTTTGGAGTCCAGCCGTTTGTCTGCCTTATACTGAGTGCCGCCCACTCCCACCATGCCATACAGATTAAATTTGCGCACCGATTGATTCCAGCGCATGGAATTGGCGGAAATAACGCCGAAAACGGTGCCGGAAAGAAGGGACGATTCAAAACCTGCATAATCATTTATAGAGTTATTCTCGCCTTTAGCCTTGCCATAAAAGGCGTCCGCTCTAAAGGAAAACAGGTAATCGATGGATTTGCGGACATGCAGGCCTGCGCCGAATCCCGGTTGTTGCGTCAGGTCTCCGGAAATGAATGCGTATCCGCCGCCGACGCCGACTTCAAACATGTTTTTGGGTGTAGGAGAGGAATTGCTCGATCCTTGGGCTTGAAGGCTACCCATCCCTCCCAGGAAGAGGGCCGCTGCCAGCAGAAGGGTACTTCTCTTCGTCATAGTCATAGGGATTAATTGTTAATAATTTAGTTGTTGTAATAAGGGAGGTTTGACGGAACGCTGGCCGCCAAACCTCCCCGATTTTCTGTTGCCAGGCAGGCAACACAATATATTGAGGTTTTCAGGCCGGGCTATTACCTTTTTGGCAGCTCGCCGCAGAGGTGCAAACAATAGTTCGGGCCTGTGTTTACAAATTACTCAAATCGGTTATAGATAGTAGCCTTCCGCATTCATTTGCCATTGTAGAGGCAACTAATGCATGTTTATACTCAACATCGCAAAAAGTGTTTCAAATTTACCGCTAATTTTTCCGCCGGACAAGCAAATGAGGGCCAAGCATGCTTTTTTTACAAACAATAAGCAACGAACAACAATTGCCGGGAGGCATCCCTTTGGGGGCCAACGAGCAATAAACGCACAGCGCCCTAATCCTCCAAAACCCTCTCCAGCCGCATACCCCGGGATCCCTTAACCAGGAAAAAGCAATTCCGGAAATGCTGGGCGCCGAACCATTGCTTCAGCTCTGCCACATCAGTGAAATGGCGAAAGCCGGCGCTGCGGGCCACCGCTTCGAATTCCGGCCCGACGAAAACGGCATCGTCAAAACCCTGCTCGGCGGCCAGTTCGGCAATGCGCTCGTGTTCCCGGCGGCTTTCTTCTCCCAGTTCCAGCATATCTCCCAGGATGGCGACCTTGGGGCGGCCTTCCATTGCCGCAAAGGTGAGAATAGCTTCCCGCATGCTGCTGGGGTTGGCGTTGTAAGCGTCCAGCACGAAGGTATTGCTGTCCCGCCTGAGGATTTGGGAGCGCATATTCTCCGGAATATAAGCCTCTATGGCCCGTGCGATCTTCCCGCAGGGCGCCTTGAAATACTTACCCAGGGCAATGGCCGTCATGATGTTGTTGAAGTTATAGGCGCCGATGAGGTGGCTGTTCACTTCGTACCGCTTGCCTTCCTGGTCGATGAAAGCCGCCCTGACGAAAGGCTGGGTGGCCAGTAACTGTATCTCTATATCCCTTTCAGCGACGGCAGGCTTATCGCTACGCCGGTAGAAGATTTTCTTTTCCACCGGAGCGGCCAGTTCCTCCAGAAAGCGCTCGTTGCGGCTGACGAAAACCATGCCGCCGGTCTCCGCCAGGTAGCGGTAGAGCTCGGATTTACCCTTTTTAACCCCTTCGATACCGCCAAAACCCTCCAGATGGGCTTTGCCGATATTGGTGATCAGGCCGTGGGAAGGTTCGGCGATACGGCACAGAAGATCAATCTCCCCCTGATGGTTGGCCCCCATTTCGATAACGGCTACCTCGGCCTCAGGGGGCATCGCCAGCAGGGTGAGCGGCACTCCGATGTGGTTATTCAGGTTGCCCTGAGTGAAGTGTAGTTTATAATGGCTGCCCAGTACTGCGGCGATCAGCTCCTTGGTCGTCGTTTTGCCGTTGCTGCCGGTAATGGCGATGACCGGTATGAAAAACTGCCGCCGATGGTGGCGCGCCAGTTCCTGAAGAGCCTTCAGGCTGTCTTGCACGAGAATGCAGCGGCTGCCACGGGCTACGGCCGGGTCATCGACGACGGCGTAGGCGGCTCCGGCATCCAGGGCAGTTGCGGCAAATTGGTTGCCGTCGAAGCGCTCTCCTTTAAGGGCAAAGAACAGCCCGCCCTTTTCTGCTTTTCGGGAGTCGATCGAAACCTTTGTATGCCTGAGGTAGATTTGGTAAAGTTCCTGTGTGTTCATCTCTTTTGGGACTTTGACAAACTTTTACTTTGATTCCCGGCGAAAATAACCCGGCATAAGTCCCGCCGATATGCCCTGCCAAAGCAACAAAGCGGTTTTAAGAAAAAAAGCCTCCACTTTAGCATGGCTAAGATGGAGGCTTTCCCGTTGCGTTTCGCCGGTTTTCTCAGGCCGGCATTAATATCTTCTTTTTTCGCCGCGTTTGCGTTTGGTGTTGAACTGATGGCCGCCAACATTCTCATTGCCGCTCGGCGACCCGGTGCGGGTCATGGCGCAGCGGAAGCCAATGGTACGGGAAGATTTGTCTTCTTCCAGGAAGCGGCGGGCGCCCGGCGACAGCCAGAAGGCCCGGTCGGCCCAGGAACCGCCTTTGTAGACGCGCGCCTTGTCGCTGATCAGCGTATGCTTCTCGTAGTCGTAGAAAGCGCGGGACTGCTTGTCGCCGTCGAGGTAGTTGTACACCATGCCGGTCTTGTAGTTATCGCGGCCGGCGGCTTCTTCATCGGTGACGTATTCGTACCTGAGGCGGCCGAGGCTGTCTTTTTCTACGGGAACGCCGTCTTCATCGAGCACCATTTTCTGGAACTTACCGCCACGATAGGGGTTCAGGTCGTGGTTTTCCACATCGCTCAGCGTGGCGCTGGTCAGTGGGCGGTACAGGTCGAGCACCCATTCGTTGACGTTGCCCGCCATATTGTACAGGCCGAAGTCGTTGGGTAGGAAGGAGCGCACCGGGGCCGGGATATGCGCGTCGTCATTCAGCTTGCCGGCCATACCCATGTAGTCCCCTTTGCCGCGCTTGAAGTTGGCCAGCAGATAGCCCTGGTACTTGTCGCGCTTCTGGTAGCGTACCGTATTGCCGTCCCAGGGATAAAAGCGGCGGTCGGAAATCCGCTCGTCCTTTTCTGAAGTCTGGTTGCCCTGAAGGGCGAGAGCCGCGTATTCCCATTCTGCTTCGGTTGGCAGGCGATAGGCCGGCAGCAGGATGCCATCTTCGAAGCGCACGGGGCGTTCGCCGCCGGTGCGCAGGTCCTTCAGGTTCTTGCGCACATCGCCCTGATACTGGCCGACCAGGTATGCTCCTGTGTTGAAGTTTTCTTCATCGTTCTGCTCCGTATTCGGATTGAGGATACCCTTCTCGATAAGCATCATCTCGTTCACGCGGTCGGTACGCCACTTGCAGTATTCGGTAGCCTGCACCCAGCTCACGCCGACTACCGGGTAATTGTCATAAGAAGGATGGCGGAAGTAGGTTTCTACGAAAGGCTCGTTGTAGGACAGTTCCTCGCGCCATACCAGCGTATCGGGCAGGGCGCCGCGGTACACTTCCGGGAAGGATTCGCCGAACACCCGGTTGATCCAGTAGAGGTATTCCCGGTAATCGATATTGGAAACCTCCGTTTCATCCATGTAGAAGGAGGAGACGGTGACCCGGCGGGGGATGTTGTTCCAGTCATAGGTCACATCCTGTTCCGTAAGGCCCATATTGAAGGTGCCGCCTTCGATCAATACCAGGTTAGGGCCGGTGACCTGGCCCTCGTAATCGAGCTTTTCGAAACCACCCCACTTGGTGTCGTTGTATTTCCAGCCTGTAGTTGACGAGCGCTCCTTGCTGCCGCAGGAACTCAGTACAAAGGCTGCTCCGAGAAGGATGGCGCCAAACTTCAGCATATTCTTCATGGTAGGAGTTTGTTTTTGAGAATCGACCATCAGATTATATTAGCATATGTTAAATCCTTAAACGATTCAGGCCGCGGGCCTGAAAAAAGCCGCCGGGAAAGGCTTGCCGCGCCGTCAATAAAATCCGGGCGAGCGGGCAATCCACAAAGCAGGCTTTCAGCTCAGGCTGTCCGAACCTCCGCTCCGCACGTATGCACATCAGCCTGGGCCAGTCCATAAAATGGGTGGAACACGGCAGTTTTTCTGAGCTGTCTCCACAAAAAACGGGCGTTGGAGAATTGTTTAATTCCGTGGGCGAGCCACAGTTTTCCTTCAAACGGCTGCAAGTTACAAAAAATCGACTTGCACAAAACGTTCTGCACAAAATTTCCGACAGGAAATGCCTCTATCCCGAAATCCTGTGCACGCTGCCCATCAATTGAACATTTTAAAACAATCGTTGTACCGGGCATTCTTTTTCCGCCGCCGGGCCCCTTCGCTATCGTCGAAATTGATGGTTAACGACAGTTCGTGGGTGCCGCTGGTGCGTTGTAAGGTCAATCCGTTCACGGTGAAATCGAAACTGTATCCGAATCTTAAGATGCCATGGCGGAGGCCGGCCAGCGCAATAGCCGCATCGGCATTGCCGATAGTGTGCCGGTACCAGGCGCCGCCAAAGAACTTGCCGAAGCCGAAATAGGCGCCGCCGTTGACCTGGGCGAACTCTCCCTGCTTTATAATAAGGAGGTTCGGTGATATGAACGCCTCAGCCTGGCGTTTATTGCCCGTTTGCAGAGGGATTTCTATACCGCCGTGCAGGGTGAGCCGCAAAGGCAGGCCGGCGCCCAGGTTGTTATTGATATCGAGCAGGCTCTGGTCCGGGCTGTTGAGGTGTTTTAAGGAAAGGCCGCCATAAGCGCGCTGGCCGTAAACCAAAATGCCCGCTCCGATGTCAAACAGATTGCGGTTCAGGTTCTCCGGAGGGGTTTCTTCCGAAAGGTTGGGCGAACCGTCCGGGCCGCTGGGGCCGTCGATGGGGTCCAACTGGTCGGGAAAGACCAGGCGGTCCCAGTCCAGGCGCGACTGGATCATCCCAGCCTCGATGCCGAAGCGGGCCGACAGGTTTCGGCTGAGCTGCACCCGGTAGCCGTAAACGGCCGTGAAGCGGTTGGTCTGATAGATGCCGTTGCCGGCGTTGTCTCCCAGCACCATCAGGCCGATGCCGCTGTTGAGGGATTCTATGGACTGCTCATAGGCCACCGAATAGGTCTCGTAGCCCCCTTCGTAGGCCGCCCATTCGTTGCGGTAGTTGATGGTGACCCGGGGCGAGAGGGTCGTTCCCGCAAAGGCGGGGTTGACCTGCAGGGGCGCGGCAAAGAACTGGCTGTAGATCGGGTCCTGCCCCCGCAGGGAGCCCAGCATCAGCATACATGCTGCGAGAAGTAGTAAATGTCTGGCCATTGACGCGGTATGATGGTTAAGCAATAGTATTTTATGGCTATGTTTGCGTTGCGGCAAAGGTTTCGCCCCAAAGGTTACAGTAGCCGACATTTCGGCCCGCCGGGCAACGCAATACCTTCGGGCGGGAGCCGTTATCAGATGGAAGCGCCCTGGCCGCCGCCTCTGATGGAAGCTTCCCGGAAAGAACCAAGTATAGGGAAAAACGAGCCTCCCTGATCATTTATGACAGGATAAACTCAACCAATGCCGGGAGGTTGACAAAACTGCCCTCTCAACAATATTTTATTTCAAACTCGTGCAAGATATGAATAAAATAATAGCCATCGCCACCCTTTTGCTGAATGTTTGCCTGGCTCATGCCCAGGCTCCGATAATAATTCGGGAGCAGTTCCGGTGGAACAGCCAGGCGGATGAAATCCTTCTTCAGGGCCGGATCGTGGAGTACTGGCAATTCAGGGAGGGCGTGGAAAGTTCGGAATACCCCAGCCTGCAGTTTTATGTGAAACGCTTCCCGGTGGAAGGCTACGGCAAACTGAGGGTGGAAGTCCTCAACGCCCGTTATGAGCCCTTCGAAAAGGGGCCTTCGCCTGACGACGGTTACCTGCAGGAACAGTTGCAGTTCGAGACAGCGGTAGAACGGGAACGGCAGAACTACTACGGCAAGGTCGCTTTTGTCCCCATCGTGCGCCGTGGCGGCCGGTTTGAACGCCTCGTCTCTATAGAACTCAGAGTGACGCTCCAGCCCCAGCCCCAGGCCGTGGCCTTCCGGGGGCCCACTTCGGGCCTTTCGGTGCTGAGCGACGGCCAGATTTACAAGATCGCCGTCAGCAACCGGGGCATCCACCGGATTAGCTACGACTTCCTGAAGAACCAACTGGGTATTGATATCGATAATGTCAACCCGCGGGAGATCAAACTGTACGGGAACGGCGGCGGCATGCTTCCCTTTTTCACCGGCGCCGAACGCATTGACGACCTCGAGGAAAATGCCATACAGATCGCAGGCGAAGAAGACGGCGTTTTCGGCCCCGGCGACTATATCCTCTTCTATGCCGAAGGCCCCGACAAGTGGGTGTACAGCGAAAATATCGGCCAGTTCACTCTGGAAAAGAACATCTACAACACCCGCAATTATTATTTCCTCAAGATCAGCCCGGGTAATGGCCGGCGCGTATCGGAGCTGCCCGCTCCGGGCAACCCCGCCTACACCAGCGCTTCCTTCGACGACTACGCCCGGCTGGAGCAGGAAAACATCAACCTGTTCCACGAGTGGGCCAAGGCCCAGGGGTCGGGGCAGAGCTGGTTCGGCGACCACTTCAAAGTGGCGCGCCAGTACGCCTACAATAATGCCTTCTCCTTCCCCAATCTGATAAACACTGAACCGGCGGTGATCCGCGCCTCCATGGCCCTGCGGGCCAACGTAAGGTCTCGTTTCTTACTGGAGATCAACGGCGAAACGCTGGAAAGCGGCGAGGCCGGCTCGGTGCCTTCGGTCGACGGCGGCGGCGACAATACCCAGGTCTATGCCCGCCGAACTACCCTGAACGACACCATACTGCTTTCCGGCCCCGGCATCAGCTTTACCCTCCGCTATCCCTATCCTCAGGGGGTCGCCGATTTCAGCGAAGGCTGGCTGGATTACGTGCAGGCCAATGTGCGCCGCAGCCTGCGCATGGAAGGCCCGCAAATGCACTTCCGCGACCGCCGCAGCCTGGCCTACCCGGCCACTACCTTCCAACTGCAGAATGCCGGCCCCGGCATTGCGGTCTGGGATATTACCAACCCGCTGGCGCCGGGCCGGCCTGCCGTACAACAGGCCGGCCAGCAGCTGAGCTTCGCCGCCAATACCGAAAGCCTGAGGGAGTTCATCGCCTTCGATACCGGCCAGGAATTCCCCGCCCCGGAAGCGGTAGGCCCGGTGGCCAACCAGAACCTCCACGGCATAGATAATGCGGATATGGTGATCATCTATCACCGCGACTTCGAACAGGAAGCCCTCCGCCTGGCGGAGCACCGCGCCAGCCTCAACGGCCTGACGGTCGTACTTGCAGAGGCCGAAACCGTGTACAACGAATTTTCTTCCGGCAAAAAGGACCCCACCGCCTTCCGCGATTTCGCCCGGATGCTCTACGAACGCAGCCCCGGCTTCCGCTACCTGCTGCTCTTCGGCGACGGCTCCTTCGACAGCCGGGATATCTACGGCCTGAGCGGGGATTTCATCCCCACTTATCAGAAGGAATCCTTCAACCCCGTCGAGGCCTACCCCAGCGACGACTACTTCGGCCTGCTCACCGCCAACGACCCCGGCGAACCGCTCAGCGGCATCCTCAACATTGCCGTGGGCCGCCTCCCGGTCAAAACTCCGGAAGAAGCGGCCAACGCCGTGGCAAAGATCATCCACTATGATTCCAGTGAAAAGACGATGGGCGACTGGCGCAACCGGCTGGTCTTTGTTGGCGACGACAACGACTCCTCTCCCGGCAATTTCGATATCGACCACTATGAAGATGCCGATGAGATCGCCGAAGAACTGAATGACAGCCTCCGCTACCTCAACCTGGAGAAGATTTATCTCGACGCCTTCCCGCAGGAGTCCACTCCGGGAGGGGAACGCATTCCCCAGGCCACCGAACAGCTGAACCGGTCCATGTTCAAGGGAGCGTTGGCGGTGACCTACCTGGGCCATGGCGGCTCCAAAGGGCTGGCGCAGGAGCGGGTGCTCAACGTTTCCGACATCCTCTCCTGGGAAAATTTCGACCAGATGCCCATCTTCATCACTGCCACCTGCTCTGTTACGGGCTACGACGACACGGCCTTCGTCACTGAC
>CAZAXA010000084.1:0-16573 GCA_964488965.1 uncultured Phaeodactylibacter sp.
CATGGGCGAGATTCCTACCTGAAATATGCTTTCGAAGTTATTCCCTGTAAAACCCAGGGTAAACCCTCCCCCATACCACAAGCGGTGGGCAAAGCTCCCGCTCTCGTCAAAGTATTTGTCGGTTTCCGATTTCTTTTTTCCTCCCCGCTGCCCGTAAGCATCGATCTGAAAGGCGAACAAAACCACCATTGACAATAAGGCCAGTTGAATGATCTTTTTCATATTGTAATCAGCGTTTTTTTGCAAAGATAGGATATTGGAGGGGTAAAGGCGCTAGTGTGTAAAAGTGTAAAAGCGTAAAAGTGTAAAAAACAAAAGCTAGTATTATTCAAATCGTTAAGGAGGCGACCAATTGAAAATTCCTCTTTTCCAGTCTGCAATTTACTGTTAATTTTGAGGCCGCACTCCCAGCGCCTGCTCCTTTGCCGGAGCGATGGCAACCTTTCCCAAATGCCTTGAAAACACCGGCTTACAGGTGTAACCAGGACCCATAACCTTCGTTATTGTTCCTGAACCCGGCCTGTATCCGTATCTTTATACCCCCGACAGCACAACCTCGCCATCTGAAGTTTATAAAAATATATTAACACAGATTAAAATGAAGAACGTCTACCTCGTCACACTCCTTTTGTTTTGTTTTTCCGGCATATTGCCTGCCCAGCCTGTTTTCCAGGGCAGGGCAATTGCGCCCGTTTCGCCGGAGGCCTTCAGCGGGCAGTTTTCCGAATACCAGCTTTTCCGGATCGACGCGCCGGCCCTCAACCGGTACGCCAAGTCGGCCGGCAGCGAAACCATAACCTTCGGATTGCAGATGGGAACCCAGTATAACTGGGAGCTGGCCATCCATGCCCAGGACATCCGCACCGAAGATTATCAACTTACTGTGGGTACTGCCCGGGGGACGGAGCAATGGCCCCGCTCCGAAAACAAGACATTCCAGGGCAAGGAGTTGGGGGCGCAGGGCGGAGAGGTGCGCCTGACGCTGGACGAGCATTTCATCTACGGCTTTGTGGAGAGCGAGGGGGAAACTTACTACATCGAACCGGCCTGGCGTTATGACCGGGGCCTGCCGGAGGATACCTACCTGGCCTACCCCGCCCGCGCGGTGGCCGTCACCCTGCCCCTCGAATGCGGATGGGAAGGCGAGGCGCCGGCCCTCCATGATATGCCTGCCCCGCAGGCCGGGCGGTCCGTCCTGGCCTGTTACAACGTCCTTATTGCCCTGGCCGCCGATTTCGCCATGGTGCAGGAATTTGGCACGGTCAGTAATGTGGAAAGCTTCATGCTGGGCGTACTGAACAACGTTCAGTCCAATTACGATAATGAGTTCAACCATCAGATCCTTTTCTCGGTACTCACGACGTTCATTTCGAATTGTTCTTCCTGTGACCCCTGGGGCAGTACCATGCAGATAGGCCCTTACCTCGACAATTTTGCCGCATGGGGGAGCGGCGGCGGCTTTGGCACTACGTCCTTTGGGGTTGCTTCCCTGTGGAGCGGCCGCAGTTTTTTTGGCGACGCCATCGGCGTGGCCTATGTGGGCGGCCTGTGCGCCAGCGGCAAGTACAACGTCCTGGAGCATTTTTCCTCCAACGCCTCCCTGCTTCGTGTGCTGCAGGCCCATGAGCTTGGGCACAACTTCAATGCCGGCCATGACGGCGCCAGTACGGACTTTATCATGACGCCCAGCGTCACTACCAGCAACGCATGGTCTACACAATCGCAGATCGCGATCAATGCTTTTATCAATTCCCGCGCCAACTGGCCGGGCTGCTTTCTGGATTGCTCCGGCGGCGGCACAGCGCCCACCCCCGGCCTGGCAGCCAGCGTCACTGTCGGATGCGCCCCGCTGGTGGTCAACTTCACCGACCTCTCCGATGGGCAGGTCGACAACTACAGCTGGCAATTCCCGGGCGGAACGCCCTCTTCATCGTCCAGCCCCTTCCCTGCCGTGACTTACAACAACCCCGGCGTCTTTGATGTCTCTCTCACCGTTTCCAACAGCGGAGGATCCAATAATCTGCTCCTGGAGGATTACATCACCGTCAATGCAGGGCCGAGCTCCCAGTTTTCCTTCACCGTCGACGGGCTTACCGTCTTTTTTGACAATACCTCCACCAATGCCCAAAGCTATTACTGGGATTTTGGCGACGGTAATAATTCCAACGTCGCCTCTCCTACCCATACTTACGCCATTGACGGCCTTTATCAGGTCAGCCTGACGGCCATCAACGATTGCGGATCGGTAACGTTCGAAGAATTTATCGTCGTGGAACTGCCGATGCAGGCGGCATTCTCCGCCAATACGCAGACAGGCTGCGCCGGCATGAGCGTTTCTTACTCTGACCAAAGCACCGGCCTGCCCGTAGAGTGGAACTGGGCCTTTGAAGGAGGTACGCCCGCCACTTCTCAAAACCCCAACCCCACTGTTACCTACCAAACACCCGGCGACTATAATGTGTCGCTGATGGTTACCAATACCCTGGGGAGCGTTTCTACGCGGTCCTTTCAGAATTACATCCAGGTACTTCCCTTGCCGGATGCCGCTTACACTTATGATTATGCTTTTGGCAGCCTGGAAGTCCAGTTCACCAACAATTCTTCAGGGGCGGATAGCTGGTCATGGAATTTCGGCGACGGCAACGGCAGCGCTGTTGAAAACCCCTTCCATGTCTATGCCACAGACGGGGCCTATACCGTCAGCCTCACCGTTGACGGCCCCTGTGGAAGCGATACCTTCAGCCAGGACATCGAGGTCGTCACAGCTCCGGCCGCCGGCTTTTCCGCCAATGTGCTGTCTGGTTGTGCTCCACTGACGGTACAGTTCACCAATGCATCCAGTTCAAATGCTACCGGTTTTGAATGGCATTTCCCGGGCGGCACGCCGGCCAGTTCCGGCCAGGCTAACCCCGTGATCAACTACAACGCCGCCGGAACCTATGCCGTCACCCTGATCGCCAGCAATGCCGCCGGCAGCGATACCTCTGTTCAAAACGTCGCCATAGCAGGCGGCCCGCAAAGTGCCTTCACGGTTGATTATACGGTGGGCAACACGCTGGCCGGCTTTGAAAACCAGTCGGCCAATGCCGATTCCATAAGCTGGATTTTCCCGGATAGCATCAGCAGCGCTTCCGGCATTACCTACGATTTTGGCACGGACGGGATTTACACCGTCCTGCTCATCGCCATCAACGAGTGTGGCAGCGACACGGCCTTGCAGCAGGTCGCCATCGTCACGCCGCCCACCATCGGATTTGAGCTGGACGCTGCCGCCGGCTGCGCCCCGTTCACCGTGCAGGCCAGCGACCTGTCCAGCGGCAATACCGCCATCTGGTTATGGTCGGCCCCCGGCGCAATACCGGATACCTCTACGGCGCAAAATCCCAGCTTTACATACCCGGCGCCGGGAACGTACGCCATCACCCTGGCAGCCGGCAATGCCGCAGATACCAGCACGGCCGCCGTCACGGTGACAGTTGGCGGCAGGCCGCAGGCAGCCTTCTCGGCCGCCACTACCCTGGGGCAGAGCACGCTGAGCCTGTCCAACAGCAGTTCTGATGCGGACAGCTACCGCTGGGATTTCGGCGATGGCAATACCAGTACGGCAACCGAACCGGGCCATACCTACGCTGAAGATGGAACCTACACCGTACAACTCATCGCCGCCAACGAATGCGGCAGCGATACCGCTTCGCAACTCATAACCATCACCACGCCGCCCACCGCCGGGTTCGGGCTCGACGCTGCCGCCGGTTGCGCTCCCTTTACCGTGCAGGTGAACGGCCTGTCCAGCGATAATACGACTACCTGGGCATGGTCCGCCCCCGGCGCCATGCCGGATGTCTCCAATGAACAAACTCCCGGCTTTACCTACGCATTGCCGGGCACGTACACCATCACCCTGGAAGCCGGCAATGCTGCCGGCAGCAGCACGGCCGCCGTCACCGTGACGGTTGGCGGCAGGCCGCAGGCAGCCTTCTCGGCTACTACCACTTTGGGGCAGAACACGCTGAGCCTGTCCAACAGCAGTTCTGATGCGGACAGCTACCGCTGGGATTTCGGCGATGGCAATACCAGTACGGCAACCGAACCGGGCCATACCTACGCTGAAGATGGAACCTATACCGTACAGCTCATCGCCGCCAACGAATGCGGCAGCGATACTACTTCGCAAGTCATAACCATCACCACGCCGCCCACCGCCGGGTTCGGGCTCGACGCTGCCATCGGTTGCGCTCCCTTTACCGTGCAGGTGAACGACCTGTCCAGCGGCAATACCACTACCTGGCTGTGGTCCGCCCCCGGCGCTACGCCGGAGGCTTCCGGCGAGCAAAACCCCGGTTTCATCTTTGATGCGCCAGGCATCTATACCATCACCCTTGAGGCAGGCAATGCCGCCGGCGCCGGCACGGCCACCATCGAGGTGGAAGTGAACGGCGGCCCGGAAGCCGGCTTTACCTTTCAGCCCAACGGCAATGAAGTGCAGTTTTTCAACACATCGGCCAACAGCAGTGGGTTCCGGTGGGACTTTGGCGACGGCAATACCAGTGAGGAAACCGCTCCGGCGCATACTTATCCCGGCCCGGGCGACTATGTGGTGCAGCTCACTGCCATAAATGAGTGCGGCATGCTCACAGTTATGGATACGGTTACCATAGACCTGGCGGCGCCGGTGGCCGGTTTTACGGCGGCCAACAACCAGGGTTGTGCGCCCCTCACGGCCACTTTTGTGAACAGCTCTCTGGATGCGGAGAGCTACTCCTGGATGTTCCCGGGAGGAACGCCCGCCGCCTCAACGGAGGAGAACCCCACCGTTACCTACGAAACGCCGGGCGTCTATTCCGTAACACTGGTGGCCATCAATGCCACCGGCTCCGGCGCCCTGACCCGGCAGGATATCATCACGGTTGGCGGCCCGCCGGAGAGTAGCTTTGCCTACAGTACCGACGAGGCCACCGTGGCCTTCAGCAATACCACCGAAAATGCCGGCAGCTACCTCTGGCTGTTCGGCGACGGCAACAGCAGTACCGAAGAAAACCCGGCGCATACTTACGAGCTGGGCGGAGATTATACCGTAGCCTTACTGGCTGCCAACGAATGCGGAACCGATACGGCACAACAATTGATCAGCCTGACGGGCGCCGCTCCCCTGCCCAACCTTTCCGCCAGCGCCGGCGAAGGCTGTGCGCCACTGGAAGTCAGCTTCGACGGCGGCGTGGAGGGCACGGTTACCGGCTGGCAGTGGTCCTTCCCCGGCGGCACGCCGGACAGTTCTACGGACCCCAGCCCCGTGGTGGTGTACGAACAGGCGGGTGTTTATGATGTGAGCCTGAGGGTAAGCAATGCCTTCGGGGAAACCAGCCAGGAGGAGGCCGGCCTCATTTCGGTTATTGACGTGCCGGAGGCCTCCTTTACCTTCGATATACAGGAACTGGCCCTCTCACTGACGAACACCTCCGCGGGAGAGGGGCTTTCCTACAACTGGGACTTCGGCGACGGCAATACCAGCACTGAAGTAAACCCCCAGCATACTTATGCCGAAGCCGGAGAATATAAAGTGGTGCTCACCGTTTCCAATGCCTGCGGCGAAGATGTTGCGCAAACAACCGTCGTGGCCGTCGTCACCGGCCTGGCGGATGAATCCTGGCTGGAAGAGCTGAGCCTGTTCCCGAACCCGAATGAGGGGCGGTTTACCGTTCGCCTGCAGGGTGAGCCGGCGGAAACCCTCCGCCTGCAGTTGCTCAACGGCATAGGCCAGCGTATCTTCCAATTGCAGGACAGCTTCCACAGCGGCAGATGGCAGCAAACGCTTTCTACAGCGCAGTTGGCTTCCGGTATGTATGTGCTGGAAATACGAGCTGGAACGCGGCGGGCCTACCGGAGGGTGGTGGTGCAGTAGGTGTTAATAAGTAGCCGGCTAGAATTAAATTTTGGGTAAAACCCAGGAGGCGCAGGGACACGAGTGAAGCGAATGATGAAATAATGCGCTTCCCGGGGCGCCACGCCAGGGTGCGGTTTTCCACCGTGCCCTGGCTTGAGGCCACGCCCCAACCCTTATACGTAAACTATACTTAACGGCAATAGGTTTTCCCGACACTGCGTGTACGGGACAGGTGTAGTTCATTTAGTATGGCCTCTTCCCCTTTGGGGACTGAGGGGCTTGCAAAGGCAAATGCACTACCTCTCCCGTACCTGAAAGGCCGGGAAAACCTATTGCAGCAGAGTATAAATCTGTGTCCGGGGCTACCTTATCTCCCAGGTAGTACTACCCGCTAAAAGCTCATCGAGCTTTCCTGCCCCTTTCTGCTCGACGGCCTTTTCCAACTGGCCGTACAGCAGGTCTTCGTAGCAGGGGCGCTCGCTGGCGTAGAGTACGCCGAAGGGGCGCGGGAAGGCGTGCGCTCCCGCTCCGGGCATATCGAAGAAGCGGGAAAGCATGTGTGCTTTGCAGATATCCCGTTCATCATGAATCCATAGGTCGCCGGGGGAGAAGCCATCTTTTTCCAGGTCGACGACCTGTGGGCGGAAACAGTCGATGCGGATGCCCTTTTCCCTGTTGCGGCCAAAGCGCAGGGGCTGGCCATGCTCCAGGAAGATGGTGGTTTCGGGTTTGGTTTCTTTGTCGGTGAAGGTAAAGAAAGCTCCGTCGTTGAAGATGTTGCAGTTCTGGTAGATTTCCAGGAAAGAGGCGCCCTTGTGTTCATGGCAACGGCGGATCATCTCTTTGAGGTGCTGGGGGTCGCGGTCCATGGAGCGTGCCACGAAGGTAGCTTCAGAGCCGAGGGCAAAGGCCAATGGATTGACGGGGTGGTCGAGCGAGCCCATAGGGGTGGATTTGGTCACCTTGAACTCTTCCGAGGTTGGCGAGTACTGCCCTTTGGTCAGGCCGTAAATCTGGTTATTGAACAGGAGCATGTTGACGTTGAAATTGCGGCGCAGGAAGTGCAGCATGTGGTTGCCTCCGATAGAAAGGCCGTCGCCATCGCCGGTGACCACCCATACGTGAAGATCGGGATTGGCAAGTTTCAGGCCGGAGGCCACCGCCGGCGCCCGCCCGTGAATGGAGTGCATGCCGTAAGTTTCCATATAATACGGGAAACGGGAAGAGCAGCCGATACCGGAGATGATGGCCACCTGGTCGCGGTCCAACCCCAGTTCGGCAAACACTGTCTGCACCTGCTTGAGGATGGAATAGTCGCCGCAGCCCGGGCACCAGCGTACTTCCTGGCCGGTTGCGAAATCTTTAGCCGTCAATGTTATGGTTCCGTTGGTAGTTGGCATTTTTTTGGTGTTTCTGTGCATTCGTGCATTCGTATATTTGGCCAAATGCACCAAGGCACAACTTTCTATTCCTCCAGCACTTGCTTTGCAAAACCCATCAACTCCGCTTTGGTGATAGGCACGCCCTGTATCTTATTGTAGGGAATAACCTCTTTGAGGTACTTTTCCCGGATCACCTTTGACAGTTGGCCGTTATTGATCTCCGGTATGATTATCCGGCCGTAGTTTTCCAGCAGGGCGCCCAGGTTGCGCGGGAAGGGGCGCAGGTAGCGCAGGTGGGCGTGCGCCACCTGATGGCCTTCTTCCAGCAGGCTGAGCACTACGGATTTTATTACCCCGTAAGTGGAGCCCCAGCCCAGGAAGAGGGCCCGGCCTTTTTCCGGCCCTGCCTCCAGTTTTTGTTCCGGGATAAAATCGGCGATCTTTTCCACTTTGGCCTCCCGTATCTTGACCATATACTCGTGATTGGCAGGGTCGTAGGAGACCTCGCCGGTAACGGCCTGTTTCTCCAGCCCGCCGATGCGGTGGGCCAGCCCTTTGGCGCCGGGGATGGCCCATTCGCGGACGAAGCGCTCGTCGCGCTCGTAGGGCATAAAAGGCGCCCCGTTTTCCGGCGGCTTCCTGAATTGTACCTTGATCTCCGGAATATCCTTGGCGCGGGGAAATTTCCAGGGTTCCGCCCCGTTGGCGATATAGCCGTCGCTGAGCAGGATGGCCGGCGTCATGTGCTGCAGGGCGATACGGCAGGTTTCCAGGGCCGCCTCGAAGCAGTCGGCCGGCGAGCGGGCGGCGATGACCGGTATCGGGCTTTCGCCGTTGCGCCCGTAAAGGGCCTGCAGCAAATCCGACTGTTCGGTTTTGGTGGGCAGGCCGGTGGAGGGGCCGCCGCGTTGTATGTTGCAGATCACCAGGGGCAGTTCCAGCATCAGCGCCAGGCCCATGGCCTCGGTTTTCAGCGCCATACCCGGGCCGGAAGTGCCGGTGACGGCCAGGTTGCCGCCGTAGGAGGCGCCGATAGCGGAACAGATAGCGGCGATCTCGTCTTCGGCCTGAAAGGTGCGCACTCCGAAATGCTTGTACTGCGCCAGGCCGTGCAGCACATCGGAGGCCGGCGTAATGGGATAGCTGCCGTAGAAAAGCGGCAGGCCCGATTTCTGTGCCGCCGTGATCAGGCCGATCACCAGGGCTTCGTTGCCCATCACGTTCCGGTAGGCGCCCTTCTCCAGAGGCGCGGCTTTTACGTTATAGCGGGTAGTAAAAGTTTCCGTCGTCTCCCCATAGTGGTATCCCGCCTTAAGTACGGCAATATTCGCATCGAGGATTTCCGGCTTGCGGCCGAACTTGGCGCCCAGGTAGCCGACGGTGGAATCCATCTGCCGGTTGTAACGCCAGTAGAGGAAGCCCAGGACGAACATATTCTTGCACAGGTCTTTCTCTTTAGTGCTCAGCGGGGCGTCTTTCAGGCTTTCCCGGGTCAGCTTGGTCACGGGTATCTCAAACAGTTCGAAGCCGTTCAGGCTGCCGTCTTCCAGCGGATTTTCATTCTCCTCGTATTTGGCCAGGCGAAGGTTTTTCTTATCAAAACCATCGGTATTGACGATGATGGTACTGCCCGGCCGCATGTTGCCGAGGTTGGCCTTAAGGGCGGCAGCGTTCATGGCTACCAGCACATCACAGTCGTCGCCCGGCGTGAGAATCTCCCGGCTGCCGAAATGCAACTGGAAACCGGAAACGCCGGCCAGGGTGCCCTGCGGGGCCCTTATCTCCGCCGGAAAGTCCGGGAAAGTCGCCAGGTCGCTGCCGGCCAGGGCCGTATTATCGGTGAACAGGGTTCCCGTCAATTGCATGCCATCCCCGGAATCGCCGGCGAACTTTATAGTGACTTCTTCCTGTATTTCTGTGGGTTTGCGCATAGAAATTTTTGATTCTCTCCAAGAAGGGAATTTTTTTCCTCCTTCCTACTGTGTACAACTACTCTCCGGAAAAGTTGAGCTATTCGGGCTGCAAAGATCACTAATTTACTGAATTCTTCTCTAACTTTAGGGCCACCCAAAAACTGGTTGCTATGAAAAAAGCCCTACTGCTGGCCTTTTCCGGCCTTTTCTCTCTCTTTTCCCAAGCCCAGGAGCAAGCCTCGGGCATCATCAATGACTACGCCGCCGTACTATCCATAGATTATTGCAACAACAGCCTGGAAGTAAACGCCCCTGCCGGATTTTCAGAGGGGGACGCCGTGATCATCATACAGATGCAGGGGGCTGCCATCGATGTAAGCAATTCGGCAGCCTTCGGCAATGTGGCCGATCTGGGGCAGGCCGGCCGTTATGAACTCGCTTTCATCGATGCCGTCGACGGGCCGGTAATCACTCTGGAAAAGGCATTGCTGCAGGAATACGATACGGGCGGCAGCGTGCAGGTCGTCCGAATGCCGTTTTATACCTCCAACCTCACCATAACCGATACCCTTACTGCCCGTGCGTGGGACGGCAGCACCGGCGGAGTGCTTGCCCTGCAGGCGCCATCCATCACCATGCAGGCCCCTATTGACGCCAGCGGCAAGGGGTTTCGCGGAGGATCAGGGGCCCTCGACTACACCGGAAACTGCAATTTTCTGGACAACTTCAGCAATTTCGCCTATGATATAGCCAGCATCCGGGGGGGGCGTAAAGGCGAAGGCATCAGCGCCATCGACAACAGCCGGGCGCGGGGGCGCGGCGCGCAGGCCAATGGCGGCGGCGGCGGCAACGACCACAATGCCGGCGGCGGCGGCGGCGGCAACCTCAGCGGCGGCGGCCAGGGCGGCGAGAATGACAACCCCAGCTTCTTCGGTTGTGACGGCCGCGGCCCTGGCCAGGGGGGGAAACTTATCGGCGGCCTATCTACCGGCAGGATCTTCCCCGGCGGCGGCGGCGGCGCCGGCCATGGCAACAACGACCTGGCCACCGACGGGGGCCATGGCGGCGGCATTATCATCATTCGCACCGGCGATATTACGCACAATGGATTTGCCATCCGTGCCAATGGCCTTGCCGCGCGCCCTTCCTTCGGCGATGGCGGCGGCGGCGGCGGCGGCGGCGGCGCCATCGTCCTCGTCATGGAAAACGGCGATGGCAACGGCCTGTTGCTGGAAGCTGCCGGAGGCAGGGGCGCCGACGCCAATAACAACAATACCGATCAGTGTTTCGGGCCGGGCGGCGGCGGCGGCGGCGGGCATATCCTCCGGGCCGGCGCCCCAATGGCCACCACTGCCCTGAGCGGCGGACAGTCCGGCCTGAGCATCAATTCCAGTGCCTGCGGCATGGGCGCCAATAATGGCGCCGCAGGCAATGCCGGCACTTCACAAAGCCTCGAAAATTTGCCCGAGAGTACAGAGCCCTTTACACCTTACCGGTTGCTTGCACAGCCCGGAGACACCAGCAGTTGCAGCGGCCAATCCCTGACCCTGCCGGTATCGGTTCAGGGCGCCGGCCTAAGCTTTCAATGGCAGGTGGATGAAGGCAGTGGTTTTGCCAACCTGCAGAGCGGCCTGCAATATGGCCCGGCCAACGTGCCGGAACTGCTCATCAACACCGTCACCACCAACCTGAATGGCAACCGCTACCGCCTGGAGATCAGCAGCGACTGCATTGGCGCCGTCTTCACCGATCCGCTTACGCTGAGTGTTGAGCCAGGCCCCCTGGCGGCCTTCACTTTCACCGTCAACGGGCTGGCCGTCGCCTTCATCAACAGCTCCACCAATGCCGACAGCTTCCTCTGGGATTTCGGCGACGGCAACGGCAGCAGCGCTTTCGCCCCTGCCCATACTTTCCCGGGGCCCGGCGCGTACCAGGCTACGCTGATGGCCATCAACAGCAATTGTAGCGATACGGCCTCCTTCACCACCCAGATCAACCTCCAGGAAGTTCCCGTGGCGGCTTTCCAACCGATGCCGGCTGCCGGCTGCGCACCGCTGTCGGTGCTCTTCAGCAATACCAGTACCGGCGGGGGCAACAGTTATCAATGGCTCTTCCCCGGCGGCACGCCCGCCGCCTCTACCGACGGCGCGCCTATAGTGAGCTACAACAATGCCGGCAGTTTTGGCGTAACGCTCATTGCCACCAACAGCGCCGGCAGCGATACGCTTACAGTTCCGGGCGCCATCCAGGTGGCGCCGCCGCCCCAGGCTGATTTCACCATAAGCGGCGACGGCCTTTCCATCGTTCTTGCCAACCTCTCCACTTACGCCGACAGCTACTTCTGGGATTTCGGCGACGGGAATACCTCCGCCGCCGCCAGCCCTACGCATACTTATGGCAGTTCCGGCGACTATGAGGTCAGCCTCACGGTGATGAACAACTGTGGGTCGGACGTGCTGGTGCTGCCCGTCAGCGTCGCCCAGCGCCCGGCGCCATCCTATACCACCGAAAACTCCTCCACCGGCTGCGTACCCCATACCGTTTACTTCGTCAACCGGTCAACCGGCGACTACGACAGCCTGCGTTGGGAATTCCCCGGCGGCATGCCTGCATTTTCCACCATTCCCAACCCGGAAGTCGTCTATTCTGCACCCGGGCAGTACATGGTGACGCTCACCCTCTTCTGGCAGGGAGGAGAAGAAATGCTGATACAGCCCCAGGCGGTGATCGTATTAGTTCGCCCACAGCCGGCCTTTACCTTCGATCTGAACGGCCTGACGGCCACCTTCACCAACCTGTCTGCCAATGCCAATACCTACACCTGGGATTTCGGCGACGGCGCTGCCAGCAACGAGGAAAATCCGGTGCATACCTTCCCCGGCCCGGGCAATTATGACGTCACCCTCAATGCATCTTTCGACGGGAATTGCACCCGCGCCAGCGGACAGAATGTGTACATACAGCCTAATGCTGTGGAAGAGCACGCTTTACCGGAGGGGATAAAAGTGTTTCCCAACCCGACTTCCGGGGAATTGTGGCTGCAATGCGAACAGCCGGCCCGGCGCCCTCTGCACTGGCGCCTGATCAACCCTCAGGGGCTGCCGCTCGCTTCCGGAACCACATGGCAGGATGAGGTATGGAACCTGGAGGAATGGCCGGCGGGCGCGTACCTGCTGCAGTTGTTCCACGAGAGGGAATGGCGGATGGTGCGGGTGGTGAAATATTGAAACCGCCCCTGGTGTTAAGTCAACACATACCGCTTCCCCGGCAGGGCCCGCACCATACCCTTAAATTCCAGTTCCAGCAGCAGGCCGGCCATTTCGCTGCCGGCCATTTGAAGGGCGCCGGTCAACTGGTCGATACCGATGGATTCGTACTGCTGGAGCAGATTTACGACCAGTTTCTCGCTTTCCGTCAATTCGACGAAAAGCTGCGTCTGGACGGCCCGTTGGGCGTCCTGTTCTTCCCAGCGCATGACATAGGCCAGGTCTTCCGCCGATTCGATCAGGGCTGCCCGGTGGGATTTGATGAGGTAGTTGCAGCCTTCGGAACAGTTGTCCTTTACCCGTCCGGGGACGGCGAATACGTCCTTGTTGTAATCATTGGCCATCTGGGCGCTGATCATGGAGCCTCCCCTTCTTTTGGTTTCCACGACGATGAGGGCATCGCAAAGGCCGGCAATGATGCGGTTGCGCATGGGGAAGTGCTCCCGGTCGGGCAGGGTATAGCTGGGGTATTCCGACAGCAGCCCCCCTTTGTCGGCCATCGTTCTGGCAACGGTGTGGTGCTGTGGAGGGTAGATTCGCCGCAGGCCGTGGGCGAGGACGCCGATAGTGGGAACATCCAGATTCAGGCATTTGCGGTGGGCTGTAATATCGATGCCGTAGGCCAGGCCGCTGATGATGATGGCGCCATAAGCTTTTAGCCCTTCCACCAGGGCTTCACAGGCATGTATGCCATGTACCGTTGGCCGGCGTGTGCCGACGATGGCCACGATGCGTTCGGCATTAAGGCTGACGGCGCCTTTATAATAAAGCATGGCCGGGCTGTCCGGAATATGGCGCAGGCGGTGAGGATAAGCCTCATCCAGGAAAAACAGGGCCTGAATGCCGTTATCTTCGATAAATCGCAGTTCTTCCTCTGCCTGCCCCAGCACGTTCTGCCGAAGAATGCTTTCGGCGATCTGATGGCCTACTCCCGGCACTTTCAGCAGTTCCCGCCGGCGGGCTTCGAATACGGCCCGCACGCCCCCGCAGTAGCTGACCAGGTTGCGGGTAGTCACCGGCCCGACCTTGGGGATCAGGGTTATGGCGATCTTGTAAAGCAGTTCTTCCATCTTGTCGAGCCTTTTTCTTTAACTTGTACCGGCACGGATAGGGTATGTAAAAAAAGCCCTTTGCTGTGAATGCTGGAAAAACGTTACTGTAAAAGGAGCCTGAAAAAAGAGCGCCTGTGGTATCGGCAATTATCGCGAAAGACGGCAATTTACGGAAAATAAGCAAAGAACCAAAAACAATCATCCCCAAAACAATTCGGTTATGAGCGAAAAAAAACCTGGCCTTCTGCCCAAACTCGAGATTCTCGTCATCGGCATCTTCTTCATCGGTTTCCTGATGTGGGCCGTTTCCAAATGCAGCGACACCCAGCGCCGGTACCGCGAACGAGCGGCCTTCGACGCCGCCGAACAGGCAAGGGCCGACTCCCTGGAAAAGGCCCCCACGGACATTTTACCTTTGGACACGACGATCCGGCCCATCAACCCGGAGCCCGAGAAGGAAAAGGCCAGAGTACCGGTACTCTACGTCACTATCAAGGGCCTGAACATGCGCTCCGGCCCGGGCCTCAGCCACCGCATCGTCAGCCGCCTGGAACTCTATGAGGAACTGGAATTCCTCGGCGAGGTTTCGGACTCCACCGAGGAGATAAAACTCGGGGAAAACCTCATCGCCAACGAGCCCTGGGTGAAGGTCCAAACCCGCAAGGGGCAGAGCGGCTGGGTTTACGGCGCCGGGGTGGATTTCTATAAACACGAGCTGGAGGGAGTGGATACGGAGTAGGCGCCTTACCGCTCGTCCCACTCCTGCAGGCCGTAGTCTTCGATGACCTTCACCAGTTGCCGGGCCAGGCCCTTTTCCCGGGAGAAGCCGGCCTTTTCCAGCGCCCCGGCCCAGCCCCGGTAATCCGTTTCCGGAAGGGAACGCAGCTGGGCAAAGGCGCCGGTAGTGACGTAGAAACTATGGTCCCGGAAGCTGGTCCAGGCGTTTTCGTACTGGCGGTAACATTGGCCCCCGGCGGTGTACTGCCCACCCTGCCAGTCGGGCGTGCACGGCAGGGCAAAATGATTGTTGACGCCCTCTCCTGCCATCTCCCGGGCGCCGGCCAGGCTGTGCAACAGGGCGTTGCCCAGCACGATCGAGGAAGGAATGCCAAACTTTTTCCGCTCGCTGACCGCTACCCGGCCAAAACGTTGGATATAATTCCTGACCCTGCCCTCTTCCACCATTTCCAGCTGATCGATGGCCGGTGTTTCCCGGCGGGCGCTGCCGGAGCTGCTGAAGTCGAAACGCTCGGTAGCGGGCAATTCCGAAGCGACAGGCTGGGTGTTTTCGGTGTAACGCTCCGTCTTCCGGCCCTCTTCTTCCTGCCGCGCAGGGGTGGGGGGCCGCTGCTCGGGCCGGTCTGTACGGGACGGGCTGTTGAGGTTGATCCGAAAGCTCAGGTCTTTTTTCACGATGACGAACAACAGGATGAGGGCGATACCCAGCTTGAACCAGTTGCGTTGCAGGAAACCTTTTGTTTTATCGGTAGATGTGCTCATAACCGATGGTTTTTATAGCGTATGCCAACAAAATTAAAACAAAAAGTTTTTATACGCAAATATTTAAAACAATTTAGTTTTTTTAGGCGAGGTGGAGGCCATGATCCGGCGGGAACCGTTTGGCCAGTACAGCAGGAGAGTTTGGTTTCTGCATGAATGGTTGATGGATGAGACGCTGGATATTCCCGACATGAAAAATGGCTTTGTGTGATGAGGAAGTATCCGTTCTTGAAGAAGCTTTTGCAGACATTTTTAAGTACCTGTACAAAAGCCAGGGCGCAATCTGAAGTTGCGCCCTGGCTTATCTTACCGACGATTTAAGATCGCCACTAACGCGCCACACTCACCTTCTTCACCAACACCGTACTCTCCGTGCGCAGGCGCAGCAGGTAGGCGCCGGAGGCCAGATCCTGCCCGCCCTCGGCCTTGCCGTCCCAGGACCGCTCATGGCTGCCGGCCTCCAGCAGGGCGGCCTCCAGCAGGCGTACGCGCTGGCCCTGCAGGTTGAACAGTTCGAGGCTGGCCCGCCCGGCCTGCGGCAGGTAGAAGCGAATGGTGGCCTGCCCGCCGGAGGGGTTCGGGAATACCTCCAGCTGGTAAGCTTCCTCCGCTACCTGGCCGGGAATGCCCGGCGGGGTAATGGCATCTTCACCTGAGCAGCACTGCGCGGCGCCTGCATTGAGGGCGTCAATCATGGCCTGAAGCTCGGCCAGGATGTAATCGGCAGCCGCCGCCGGAATGTTGCCGCCTCTGTGATACTGTACATAATCGATGAGGTTTTCCAGGTAATCGATGATCGTAGCGGCGCTGGCCCCGTCGCAAAACTTATCCACCGCCAGGTCGAGCCGCCGGGTCAGGTTGCGCTCTACCGTCGAACGCAGGTTCAGGCTCTTGATATAGGCCTTCAACTGGTTCACCTCCGAATCGAAACAAAAGACCTGGCTGCAGAAACCGGTAGGGTCTTCCACCGTCACGCTGGCCTGGCAGGTTGAAGTGTTGCCGTTGCCGTCGTTCACCGTGAGCGTCACCGCTATGGCGCCTACATCGGCGCAGCCAAAGCTGTTCGGGCTTACCGACTGCGGGTTCACCGTGCCGCAGTTGTCGGAAGAACCGGCGGCATTAAATACATCGGCGGGCGTGATGCTGCCCGTGCCGGCGGCGCTGAGCTGCACAATAGCGGGCTGGCAGGCGGCGGTGGGCGCCGCATTGTCCTGAACAGTAACCGTGGCGTTGCAGGCGGCGGTATTGCCATTGCCGTCGTTCACCGTCAGCATTACGGCGTTGGGGCCTATATTGGCGCAGGTAAAGCTGCCAAGGCTTACCGACTGCGGGTTCACCGTGCCGCAATTGTCGGAAGAAGCACTCGCGTTAAACACGTCGGCGGCCGTGATGCCGCCCGTACCGGCAGCGCTGAGCTGCACCGTGGCGGGCTTGCAGACGGCGGTGGGCGCCATGCCATCTATTACGGTAACGGTTGCCTCACAGTCCGAGGTGTTGCCATTGCCGTCGTTTACCGTCAGCATTACGGTGTTGGGGCCTATGTTGTCGCAAGTGAAGCTGGCCGGGCTTACCGACTGTG
>CAZAXA010000085.1:0-16482 GCA_964488965.1 uncultured Phaeodactylibacter sp.
ATCGTCGAACCGATAGGTTGGCCAGGGTAAGGGCCGCCGGCGAGCAGCACATCGCCTGCGTCGTTGGTGATCTGCCAACTGGTTTCCCCGGGATAATAATCGAAGCGGAGGGTAAGCGTCACTGCGGCAGCACAAGGGTAAAAGGTATAATCCCTGGCTACGGCACGCTGCCCGATGGCCTGGTTGCCGTTGCGGGCGCGCACGCTGTACCATTGTTTCTGGCCGGCCACGGCAGGCAGGTCGATAAAAAGGGCGGAAGTGGAAGCTACAATTTCCATGGCATATTGGCCGAGGGTGTACACATCGTACTGGTTGGCGCCGGGAACCGGGGCCCAGGACACTCTGGCCGCATTGCCCGCCCCGGCTCCTACCTGGAAATCGGGCCTGCCTATGATGCTGAAACGGCTCTCCGATATCCCCGACTGGCTGCCCCGCAGGACCCGAATGCGCCCCTGCCCGCCGGCCACGGCCGGCACTACCCAGCTGTAGTAGCGGGCCGTACCGGGCACACTGTTGGAAAGGGTGCTCCAGGTTTGGCCGTCATTGACGGAATACTGAATGGTGAAGTTGCCGTTATCGCCATAGGCATCCCAGCGGATGACTTCCGTTTCCCCGGGAGTAAAATGCTCTCCGCCAGCAGGATAAGTCACGGCTATTTCATCACGTATGAAGGTATAAACCACATAGTATGGCTGGGGGCTCTGCCCCAGGAGATAACCGCTGGCCCTGATGGTGTAGAGGCCGGCGGCCGGGTTGTCCAGAGTTACCTGCTCGACGTTGTTGATGTGGTCGCTGCCGCGGTAGGCAGGTTTTGTCAGGCTATCGATGTGGGCGTGGGTACTCAATACCCAGGGGCGGTAGGTGGAGCCGTTGGGAGCGGCCAGCCTGAGGTCGAGGTCGTTGACCAGGGCGCGGGCCGCCATGGGGGCGCCTTCATGGTCCTGCCAGCAGAGCATCACCCGGGCTTCCTTCACACCGGCGGGAATGCTGAGCAGGTAGGTATCCTGGCTGCCGTTGGCCGCCTGGCCGCTGAAGTGCCGGCCTTGCACGATGGTTTCCAGGGCGCGGCCCGCATGAAGGCGCCCCCAGCCGAAGTCGTAGTCGGGGCCGCGCCGGCCCAGGTCGTCAGCGGTGTTGAGCAGGCAGGCCTTGAGGAGGGCGGCAGGAGGGTTGGCGCCGTTGCTGTGTTGCCGGTAGGCCTGAACCAGGGCAGCGGCAGCGCCGGCAATACTGGGCGCCGCCGCAGAGGTGCCGCCGCCCTGCTGGTAATTGTTATTGCCGGCAGTGGTGAAGGCGCCCTGCCCATAGGCGCTGATATCGGGTTTGATGCGCCCGTCTTCCGCCGGGCCGCGGCTGCTCGATTGCACGCGGTTGTCGTTGAAGTACAGGTTTGCCACTGCCATTACGTTCTTCGCTGCCTTGCGCCCGCCGGTAATATTGCCGTAGCGCGTGCCGTCGGCTTCCTGTATGCCTCCGTAGGTGGGGCTGCAGGCCGAATAAGCGCTGTTGCCGGCGGAGAAGATGTGGAGCAGTTCTGGTTGTTGCACGGCTTGCCGGTCAATGTCCCTGGAAGTAGTAGTATATAAACCTCCACAACCCTCGCTGTAGGAGGTGGAGGTGAGTATCGTGCCGTATTGCTGGTAATAGGCGCGGGCATTGGTGATGTGCGGATACCCGCTGATGTCATACAGGTGCAGCGTCGCTCCCGGCGCCATACCCATGCCTTGCGGGTCGATATTGCCGGCGCCGATGGCCAGCCCGGCGGTCATATCCCCGTGTTCCCCCAGGTTGGTAGCGGTATGGTCGAAGAGGCGGCCTCTGAAGTCTTCGTGGGCCACCCTGCCGTCATCGCCGATCGCGATGCTTACCCCGGCCCCATCCAGGCCGATGCCGTTGCCCTGGTTGAGGAGGTTGAGGCGCAGCGCGTTGCGCCCTGTGATACCTTCCGGCTCCGGCTCCGGTTCCGGCAGCCCGACATAGCGTATGCCGGGGTGGGCTGCCAGTTCCAGCAGCAGGCTATCGGGAATGCTGATGGGAACGGCATCGCCGCTGGCCAGCCCCGCCGGGAAACCCTGTGCTGCCAGGGCTGCCTGCAGGCTGGCAGGATCCTCCCCCGGCCAGGGATACAGGAGCAGGCTCAGCGCTCCATCCCGGTAGGCATGGCCAGGATAATCGCCGGCAGCCAGGCTTTGAGGCAGCTTGTATAAGGCTTCATAAACGGCCATGCCCCGTATTCCCGGCAAATCGAATTCCACTTCCGTCGGCGCCTTGGCCAGGTAAGCATAATTGGGAATGTAGTCGAACAGCTCTACGCCGGCCGCCGCAATGGCCTGCAGCGTATCGGCAGAAGGGATGGAATGGAATTGCAGAACCAGGTAATAATGCCCCGCATAGAACGAGCGGGCAAGAAGGCTGTCATTTTCAGGCGCCTGCCCCGGCGGCTGAATGGCCGCAGAGGGCACGTCGCCACTCTGGAACCGAATGGTATGATCCTGGGCCGATAGCTGAATGGCAAAGATACTCGCCAGGAGTACCATGGCGTAATAGGGGGGGGTGAGGTTCATGGCTTCGTGCATATTTGTTGTTAAAAAGATTCTTATCCTTCCTGCCGGGAGGAAAGCCCGGATAATAAAAGCTGCCGCACCGCCAGTCCTGCCAGGAACCGGCAGCAGATTAATGCCTCCGATGATGGCCCACTGGCCACAACCGTTTGTTTTGGACGTAGTTTTCTGAATAAGCGGGAGAAGAGAATTTGGCCATTCGGGCCTTTATCTGGGTCGTAATAAGCTAAAATGCACAAGCGCTGCAATACGGCAGGCCATGCTCATTAACTTAATGGGCAAGCAATCTTATGCAAAAATAAAATATATCTGAAAAAAAGCAACAGGAAAATCAGCTTTAGCAGTTCCGTAAAAAAGCGAAACCCGCCAGCCTTCGGCCGGCGGGTTCCCCGCAGTTTTTTCATAGTATGCCAGTGCTACTGCTGGCTGCCTTCGTCCTTGTTTGTTCCTCCTGTTTTGGCCGGCTGCTTTTCCTTTTTGCTTTTTGCTTCTTCGGCGCGCTTCTGGCCGGCCTCTCCTCTCTTGAAGCGGCCATGGGCCTGGCCTTTGCCTTTGTATTCCTTCCTGGCCTTCTCTCTTTTCTCCTTGTCTGCCCGTGCCTTTTCCTGGTTCTTTTTGGCCTGCTCCGCCTCTTCTTCCGTCGGCTTCATCGGTTTGCGGTGGGTATCTGCCTTTTCCTCTGCGGCCTTTTCACTTTTTTCCGCCTTCTTTTCCATTTTCCGCGTCTTCACTTCCTGCTTCTCTTTGGCCGGCTTGTTCACGGCCTGGGCCTGGGCGAGGTTGGCAAAGGCAAACGTCAGGGCGATTGCAAAACAAAGGGAAAGAATTTTCTGAATCTTCATGCGTTTCGGATTTTGATTATGCTCTTTTGACCAGCCTCCGGCAGGAAAGTCACTTTTCGATATGTTAAAAAAAATTTAATGCGGCAAAAGAGGGCTGGCCGGTTCTTAATTTGTGCATACCCCGTCTTTTCCCTACTTTTATCGGCACTAAAAAAATGGCTGATATGAATAAAATCCGATTTGCCCTTGCCTTTTTGATCCTCGTCATCCTGGCCTTGCCCGGGAAGGCGCAGAAAAACAAGAAAACCGAAGAAGAAAAGCCTAAGCACTACCTTGAAGAGCTGGGTATTGGCGGCCTGAAATTCCGTTCCCTGGGCCCGGCGCTGACTTCCGGCCGCATTTCCGACTTTGCCGTCCATCCCGCCAACCGGGCGGTGTATTACGTGGCCGTTTCCTCCGGGGGGGTATGGAAAACGGAAAATGCCGGCACCACCTATGAGCCGGTCTTTGACGGCGAAGGCTCCTATTCCATCGGTTGCGTGGCGATCGACCCCAACAACCCCAATGTAGTATGGGTGGGAACGGGTGAGAACAACAACCAGCGTTCCGTCGGCTACGGCGACGGCGTCTACAAATCGGAAGACGGAGGGAAGAGCTGGAAAAACATGGGCCTGAAAAATTCCGAGCACATCGCCAGGGCCATCGTCGACCCGCGGGATTCCCGGGTGGTTTACGTGGCGGCCATTGGCCCCTTATGGAGCGCCGGCGGCGAGCGGGGCGTGTATAAGACCACCGACGGCGGCGCTACCTGGGAGGCCGTCCTCACCATCGATGAGCATACAGGCGTCACCGACCTGGTGATGGACCCCCGCAACCCGGATGTGCTCTACGCCGCCGCCCATCAGCGGCGCCGGCACGTTTTTACCTATGTCAGCGGCGGCCTGGGCAGCGGCATCTACAAAACTACCGATGGCGGCAAGAACTGGGAAAAAGCCAACAAGGGGCTGCCTTCCGTCGACCTGGGCCGCATCGGCCTGGCCATATCCCCCGCCGATCCGGAGGTGATCTATGCCTGGGTGGAAGCAGCGCAGGATAAAAGCGGCTTCTACCGCTCCACCAACCGGGGCGCCAGCTGGGAAAAACGCAGTGGCCATACGACTTCCTCACATGGCAATTATTACTGTGAGATCACGCCCCATCCCACGAACCCGGATGTGGTTTTCACCATGGAGACCCTCATGCACTGGACCCAGGATGGAGGCAAGACATTTAAACCCGTGGGGGAAAAATACAAACATGTCGACAACCACGCGATGTGGATCGACCCCGGAGATACCAATTATTTCCTGGCGGGCTGCGACGGCGGCATCTATGAAAGCTTCGACGCCGGCGCTACCTGGAACTATAAGCCCAACCTGCCGGTGACGCAATTCTATAAGGTAACTGTAGACAATGCCCTGCCCTTCTACAATATCTACGGCGGCACCCAGGACAACTTCAGCCTGGGCGGCCCTTCCCGCAACCGCAGCGCCAGCGGCATTGTGAATTCCGATTGGTTTGTCACGCATGGCGGCGACGGTTTCGAGTCACAGGTCGACCCGAACAACCCGGACATCGTCTACGCCCAGTCGCAGTACGGAGTACTGGTGCGGTTCGACCGGCAGAGCGGCGAGGAAACCGGCATACAGCCCAAGCCGGGCGAAGGAGAACCGGCCTTTCGCTGGAACTGGGACGCGCCCCTGGCCATCTCGGCACACCATCCCACCCGCATATTCTTCGCCGCCAATAAATTGTTCCGCAGCGATAACCGGGGAGACGCCTGGGAAGCGGCCAGCCCGGATCTCACCCGGCAGATCGACCGCAATACGCTGCCGGTCATGGGCCGCGTACAAAGCATCGACGCCGTGGCCAAAAATTCCTCCACGTCGCCCTATGGAACGATCGTGGCTTTCTCGGAAAGCCCCCGGAATGAAAACCTGCTCTACGTGGGTACGGACGACGGCCTGATACAGATTACGGAAGACGGCGGCCGGAACTGGCGCAAGGTGGACGTCAACGCCATCCCCGGCGCGCCGGAGCGGACTTATGTGAACTTCCTGCTGGCTTCGCAGCATGACGAGGGAGTGGTTTATGCAGCTTTTAACCACCACAAATACGGAGACTTCAGGCCCTACCTGTATAAGAGCGCCGACAAAGGGCGCAGTTGGGTGAACATCAGTAACAATCTTCCGGAGCGGGGTTCTGTCTACAGCATTGCCGAGGACCATGAAGTGGCCGGCCTGCTTTTTGCCGGCACGGAGTTCGGCTGTTTCTTTACCATCGACGGGGGGCAGCACTGGAAACAGCTCAAGGCCGGCCTGCCGGTGGTGGCCGTGAGGGATATGGCCATTCAGCAGCGGGAGAACGACCTGGTGCTGGCCACCTTCGGCCGCGGCTTCTACGTGCTGGACGACTATTCGCCTTTGCGCGGGCTGGCAGAGGAAAACCTGCAGGCCGAGGCCCGCATCTTTCCGGTAAAGGACGGCCTGGCCTATATCGAGAGCCAGCCCCTGGGATACAAGGGCAAGGGCTTCATGGGGGATAATTATTATTCCGCCGACAACCCGCCCGTAGGCGTCACGTTTACCTACTTTGTCAAAGAGGAAACAAAAACACTGCGTGACCAACGCCGCGAAGCGGAAAAGAAAAAGATCAAAGAGGGAGAACCCATACAATACCCTACCTACGAAGAACTGGTGGCAGAGGAAAAGGAAGAAGGCCCGTATCTGCTCTTTACCATCCGGGATGCGGGCGGCGCGGTCGTCCGCAAGCTCAAAGCCGCTGCGTCCATGGGAGTCCAGCGCCTCAGCTGGGACGGCCGCCGGCCGTCGCCCAACGCTATCCGGGAAAATTCCAACCCCAATGAGGATTCCGGGGCGCTGGCCATTCCCGGCGAATACACCGTTTCCCTTTCCAGGAGCGTCAACGGGAACCTTACTGAACTCGTGGCGCCGCAACCCTTCCTGCTGGAGGCTCTGGGCGGAGTGACGCTGCCGGCGAAAGACCGCAAAGCCCTGGCCGAGTTCCACCGGGAAGCCAGCGAGCTCGACCGGGTGATCGACGGCGCCTCCCGCCGGCTGAGGGAAGTCGGCGACCGCCTGCAGATGATCGAAAAGGCCATAGCGGCCAGCTCCGCCCCAACAGAGAGCCTGACGGCCCGGATCGGAGAGATGAAAGAAGAACTGCGATCCATTCGCCTGGCCCTGAACGGGGATGAAGCCGCTACCCGTCTCGACAAGGCTGTTCCCATGGGCGTGGCGGAAAGGATGAACTGGATGGTATACGAAATGTGGCGCTCCACCTCGGCGCCTACCGAGACCCAAAAGGAGGTGCTGCGCATCATCAGGAAAGAGTTCGGCCCGCTGGCGCCACGGATCAACGAACTGGCGGATGTAAAACTGAAAGCACTGGAAGAGGAACTGGAAAAGGCAGGGGCGCCGTATACGCCTGGAAGGAGGATAGACCTGGGGAGAGATAAGTAGCCGGACTGTCCGGCTACTCATTTGCCCGTACATAATTATTGAGGAGTGGGCCATGTGGAATATTGGATTGCCCTTTCCGGGCTATTCCACAGGGTGGGCATAAATACCTGTTTGGGAGCGCAGAGAGTATGGAACGCGGATGGCGCGCCCGCCTGCCTGCTCGCCAGCTCGCTGGCAGGCAGGCGCGTCATCCGCCTGATCCGCGCAAACCCCTGCCTGCCGATTGCATCGGCAGGCAGGCAGGCGCGTTCCATTTTAATTATGCCCACTCCTCAATTATTAATTATTATATATCATGCTGAGAAACACCCTACCGTGCCTGTTATTCTTCATAGCGGCAGCCCTTCAGGCCCAGCAAGCTCCCGACACCAGCCGCTTTTTCACCATCGAAACCCCTCGTTTTCCGGAGGGGAAAGGGCCGTCGGTGATGATCGACGCCGCCCACAACAATTTCCACACTCTCGACGGGCGCTACCGGGCCTTCGGCAACATCCTGGAAGCGGATGGCTACCGCCTGCTTTCCAATGAGGCGCCATTCACGGAAGAAGCCCTGAAGCGCTGTGATATCCTGGTGATCTCCAACCCACTGCACACCTCCAACCAGGGTAGCTGGCAGTTGCCGACGCCCTCGGCTTTCACTCCCGAAGAGATCGCTGCTGTAGAACAATGGGTGGCCGGCGGCGGCAGCCTCTTCCTGATCGCCGACCACATGCCCTTTGCCGGGGCGGCGGCAGAACTGGGCCGGGCCTTCGGCTTCGAATTCCTCAACAGTTTTGCCATGGACAACCGGCAGCGGCAAATCGAGTACTTCACCCGTCAGCAGGGGCTTTTACATGGCGGCCCTGTCACCGAAGGGCTCGATTCCATTGTCACCTTTACCGGCAGCGCATTCCTGATCCCTACGGCAGCCACTCCGCTGATCGGCCTGGATGAGCACTACACCATCCTGATGCCGGCGCAGGCCTGGAATTTTACCGATGATACGCCCTTTGTAAGAGGAGAGGGTTTTTACCAACTGGCCTGTCGAACCTACGGCAGGGGCAGGGTGATGGTTTCGGGAGAGGCCGCCATGTTCTCCGCACAACTGGCGGGGCCCAACCAGGCGCCGGTGGGGTTGAACAATCCGGCTGCCGGGAGGAATGTGGATTTGCTTCGTAATATAGCGGCCTGGTTAGCCGGGCGATAGTTGGGGAAAAAAGAGAAATGTTGATTTCTGGTCAGCCCTTAAGGCTTATTGAATCGGGCATTTCCCATTCCTGGCTTTTGCGGTATACGATGCCCCGAAAGAGCGCCACCATATCCCGCGCTTCATTGCGCACCTCCACCCGGTAGTGGCCGATGCGGTGGCCAATCTGCTCCTCGATGGCGGCGGCGGTGATGATGTCGCCTTCCCGGAGAGAAGTAATGTGCGAAATTGAGGTGTCGATGCTCACCGCGTGGCGCCCCTGAGAATTGGAGGCAAAGGCCAGTGCGCTATCGGCCAGGCTGAAGGTGACGCCTCCGTGAGCGATGGCGAAGCCATTGAGCATTTCCCGGCGGATGGCCATGCGCAGCACACAGTGGCCGGGCTCCACCCTGACGCGTTCGATGCCCAGCCATTGGCTGAAGGGGTCATTGTCGTACATCTGGCCTACTATCCAGGCGGCTCTTTCTTCAGCAGTCATTTTTGCCGATAAGATAGGATATCTTTTCGTTATCGCAAGTGTGAATTTATTGTGAAAAGGCACAGCAGGCCTCGATTTATCGCACAATAATCCCTATCTTGGGGGAAATATTATTTGGAGGAATTCAGGCAGCGTATTCCCCTGAAAAGAGGTCTATTATCCGGAAGCGTAGCTAAAGGAGCACCATTCGCGCCTGGGCCAACAAAAATATCCGCATTTGCCTGTGAACCGGGGAATACAAAATGGTGCAGGCAAAACGGATTAATCGCATTCCTGTGACGGAAAAGGAACTGATCAAAGGCTGTATCCAGGAAGACCGGTACTACCAGCAGGAATTGTTCAGGCGCTACTCTGGCAAGATGCTCGTGGTGTGTATGCGCTATGCCCGCCACGAAATGGAAGCTGAAGATATCCTTCAGGATGCCTTTATCAAAGTTTTTGACAACATCGGCAAGTTCGAATTCAAAGGGTCCTTCGAAGGGTGGATTCGGCGGATCGTCATAAACACGGCCCTCAAAAACTATAGCAGAAAGCAATTCAAACAGGAACAGATCGGCTTGGATAACTATTCCGAGCTGCCGATGGACCCGGAGGCTTACGCTCATTTGCAGGAAGAGGAGTTGCTCCGCCTGGTCGCCAAGCTGCCGGATGGCTACCGCCTGGTTTTCAACCTGAATGTGATCGAAGGTTACAGCCATAAGGAGATAGCCGATATGCTCGGCATACAGGAAAGCACTTCCCGCTCTCAGTTGGTTAAAGCGAGGAAGATGTTGCAAAGTATGATTATTGATTTGCAAAAGATCGCAGTATGAACAAACGCTACCCCCTGGATGAGGCGTTCCGGCAAAAGTTGCGGAATTGGGAAGCCGAAGCGCCGATGCATCTCTGGGAACAAATAAGCCAAAAACGCGACTGGAAGCACCGCATGCTGAACCGGGCGCGGCAACAAAAGCCGTTGGCCGGAGTGTTCGCTGCGTTGTTGGCGGTTGCTTTGTGCTGGGGGGTGTGGCCTTACCAGGAGCATGAACTGGGTAACTTCCCCATTCCGCTGGACGCTGGCGCCATCGCCGCCGCTACCTCCGGCCAGCCGGCTAAGGCGCCTTCCAGGGCGGAAAACGATATTCGCCGGTCTGAAAATTCCTCCGCTGCTCTTCAACCGTCGCCCGCCGTTGCCCTTGCTGTAAAGAATACTGCTGTCCGCCAGGCGGATGAACTCTTCATCGCTGCCCTCGGCTCCGCCCGGGCAGCGGAAGGGGAAAAGGCCTTTGCTGTTGCAGGGCCTGCTGTGCGGCCTGTCCGCGAAAAGAGCCTTCCCGCCCTGCCTGTGCCTATTGAGCAAAGCCCCGGCCGGGGCCATTCTATCTTTGACGGCCTGTTTGCCCCTGAACCCCGCTGCGCTACCTTCGGCGACGGTTCGTGGAGCTTCTATGTCGACGCTTTGCTTTCTCCTGACCTCGCCTTCCGCCGCCTGCAGCCGCGGGACCCGGAATTTGAAGAATATGCCAACAGCCGTAAGGAAACCGAGTCGAATATGTATGCTTTCAGCGGCGCCTTGCGCTTATCTATGGTTTCCGACAGGGGCCTGGCGGTGCGGACCGGCCTGAACTATTCTCAGATCAATGAACGGTTCACCTATGTCAATGGCAGCGAAGAAATCATTGAAACCATCAATAATTACGACCAGGAGGGCAATATCATCAGCACGGATACGATCGTCAAGATCGGCACCCGCCGCAAGATCACTCAGAACCAGTACCGCATGCTCGATATCCCCTTCCTGCTGGGGTATGAGCAGAACTTTAACAAACTCAGCATCTCCATCAACGGCGGCGCCTACCTCAACCTCCTCTTCCGCCAGAAAGGAGATTTCCTCTCTCCGCAGGACCTGCAGCCCGTCCGCTTCGATTCCGGCGACCCCGACGCCTACCCCGCCTTCAAACAACAGGTAGGGCTGGGCTGGTACGGCAGCGTAGGCTTTGCCTATCAGGCCGGGCCCAACCTGCAGCTGATCGTGGAGCCCCACTTCAAAATCTTTCCCAAATCCGTCACCCGCGAACAATACGGCGTACAGCAGCGGTACATGAGCACGGGGCTGTTCATCGGGGTACGGCAGATGTTGTAATACCCCTGAAGCGCCGGATGCTATCGGGTTTGGATTTTGACTCTTGTCTTATGAAAAGAACCATTCTGTTTCATTGTATCATTCTTTTTTCCTGTTTTGCCCCGGCACAAACCTTGGATAGTATTGAAGTAATTCAAAAAGTAGACAGCCTGCAGGAGGTATGGAGAGAACATCATTCCCAGGGGCAGTTGCCAGAAATGCTGAAAGTGGCCCGGGAAGCAGGAGAATTGACAAAAAAAGAGCTTGGGCCGGCTCATCCTTATTATGCGAGATGCCGCAACGCTCAGGGAGTGGCTTTCTACGTGATGGGGCAATTCGGGGAAGCCGAAGCGCTTTATCTTGAAGCGATGGATATCCTTCGAAAGGCGAAAGAAAGAGAAGGGCCGGATTATGTCAGAAGTGCCAGTAATTTAATCTACTTATATTACGAAATATATTATTATCAATCAGCATTGCCGATCTGTCTTGAACTGGACTCCATTCTTGGATCGAGGAAAAGAGACAGTGAAATGGAGTTCAGATATGCTGCCAACCTGACCATGCTCGGCCTGGTTTACTGGAAAACAGGGCGCTTTCAGGAGGCGGAAAAATACCAAAAGAGGGCCCTTGTTTTTTGGGAGAAGATCACCGGAAGGAACCACCCGAACTATGTTGGGGGGCTGGTCAATTTAGCTAATTTGTACAACGAAACCCGGCGCTATGAAGCGGCGGATTCCCTTTTTATTGAGGCTAAGGGCATTTTCGAATCCAATCCGGACTACCGGAGACACCCGTTTTATCTGGAGTGCCTGCAAGGCATGGGATTACTGTATTCGAATATGGGACGCCTGAAAGCTGCCGAAGAAACATTGCTTCAGGCCCGGACTGTCCTCAAGGCCAACTTGGCTAATATTGAAATTCCGTATTATGTTAATTTACTCAACACGCTTGGCTTATTGTACAAAAGAATGTACCGGTATCAGGAAGCCGAAAGCGCGTATTCCGAAGCGCGAAGAATAGGAAAAAAGATTTATCCAAGCGGCCATCCTTATTTTCTTACTACCCTAAGCGGACTGGCAGGGGTTTACCAGGAAATGGAACGCTCCGGCCAGGCGGAAGAACTCTACCTTTTCGTAAAAGAGGCCACCGAGAATTCTCCGCAAAGTAATTTTCAGGATTCTGTCGCTATCTACAGCGAGCTAGGGCTTTTCTACAAAAAAAACAAGCGCTTTGAAGAAGCGAAGGGCTACTTTTTAAGGGTAATGGCCCTGGAGGAAAAGGCAGTGGGCACAGCGCATCCGGATTATGCCCTGGCTCTTCTCAACCTTGGGCTGCTGTATCAGGAGCGGGACCAATTTGACCCGGCGGAATCGGCCTTTCAACAGGTAAGAAGGATCTTTGAAGCCGATTTGCAGAACGAAGCAGATGCTATTTATGTCGACTGCCTTTTAGCCCTGGCAAATTTGTATGCCGGCCGGTTTCGCGTTGAAGCGGCGGATTCTCTTTTTCTCAGGGCCCGGTCGATCCAGGAATCATTGTTCGGTAAAAACCATTCCCTATATGCCAGGATCACTGCAGATCAGGCCGCTTTTTTTTGGAAGACAGGGAATTATGAAGCGGCAGAACAGCATTTTCTGGAGGCGATCGCCATTCGGGAAAAAGTGTTTGGAAGAGAAAATGAGAGCTACTATATGCACCTGCATAACCTGGCTGTATTGTACAATGATATGGGACGGTTTGAAGAGTCCGACAGTTTATTCAACCGGTCAATGAACTGGATGAGGGCCCATTTGGGAAAAGAGCACCCTACTTATGTCACCGCTTTAAGAAACCAGGCCAACCTTTATGAGAACCTGGGGCTTTATGAGCCCGCAGAAGCCCTGCTTCTTGAAGCAAAGGCCATATCTGAAAACGCACAATTAAGGGACACTTTAGACTGGAGGATAAGGCTGGACCTGGGTAATTTATATTTTCGGATGGGCGAGCATGAAAAAGCGGAAGGTTTTTTCCTGGAAGTGAAAAATCTGATCGAGGCCACATCTCCCAAAGTTTCCCTGCAATATTTAGCTACCCTGATCAACCTGGCAGGCCTTTGCGTGAAGACGGAGCGGTATGAAGAAGCCCGGCCTTTTTTTGAGGAGGCGGAAAAGGCCTTTGCGGAAGAACCGGGCTTTAAGGAACATCTCTTCTACCTGAACTACAAGAATAACTTAGCCGCTTTCCACATGGACCTGGAGGAATATGAAACTGCCCGGCCGCTTCTGCAGGATGCTATTGCCCTCTATGAGATAACCTTGGGAGAGGAAAACCCCTTGCGCACTACGGCATTGATCAATCAGGCGATCTCCTGTTATCATCTGGGCAGGCTGAATGAAATGTACTCTCTGCTCAGGCAGGTTTCCGATCTTCAGATGTCTTCTGTTACGGATGCTGCCAAATACCTTTCAGAACAGGAATTACAGGCACATATCCAGCTTAATGCCGAGTATATGGACCGGTACCTGACTTATACTCAACAGATAAAGGACACCGCCTCTATTCTTCCATCTTTATGCTTTGACAATATTCTATTTCGAAAAGGCTTCTTGCTAAATGCAGCATCTCAACTCAGGAGGCTGGTACTGGAGGATACGGCTTCCGCAAAGAATTATGAACAATTAAGAGCGCTTCATCGCCTGCTTGCCAAAGAATACATCAAGCCCCTTGCAGAACGAAAAAAAGTCAGTGAGCTTGAAAACAGGGCTAAAGCTATTGAGAAGGAATTGGTACGTACTGTGCCGGGATATGGCAATACCAATCAGCAGGTAAGCTGGCAGGAAGTGCAAAAAGAACTTGGTATGGGAGAAGCGGCTGTAGAGTTTGTACATTATCAGTTAGCGGATGCGGAGGCTGAAGATAGTACAATGTATGCAGCATTGGTGTTGAGGCCTGGCGATGCGCAACCCCGTTTTGTTCCTCTGTTCGAAGAAAAACAGCTCTCCGGCTTGATATACAATAAAGACAAAGAAGGAGATGTCAAAGCTCAGATATATCACAACCGGGGGTTTAAACCCAGGAAAAGAGGTCAAATAACCGGCCTTTACGAACTCATCTGGCATCCAATAGACAGCCTGCTTTCAGAAACAGATCTGGTGTATTTTTCTCCTTCCGGTTTGCTGCATAGGATCAATTTCAAGGCCATCCCTGTTGACAGCAGCAGCATACTGTCAGATTCTGTTCGCCTTGTGCGGCTGGGCAGTACCCGCGAATTGGCGCTTACGGCAAGCCCGGCAGATCATAACGAGCAGGCAATCCTCTTTGGAGGGGTGTTTTATGGCCTCGACAGCCTCAGCAATTCCCCGGTAAATAAGGATAATGGCAATGGCTGGGAATTTCTGGGCTGGACGGAAAAGGAGGTGGATACTATAGGGGCCATGCTCCATTCCGGCGGCATCCGCCCGGCAATCTACAAAGGGGCACAAGCTACGGAAGAAGCCTTTATATCTATAGGACGGGAAACCTCCTCTCCCCGAATACTACATATTGCCACTCATGGGTTCTTTTTTCCGGACCCGGAAATATTTATTGAAACCGAAAACCTGCAATTGTCGGATTTGGAATATGAGCCTGCGCTGAGTGCTTCCGAAAGGCCCATGATCCGTTCCGGGCTTATCCTGGCAGGAGGCAACCATGCCTGGTTAGAGGAAAATCCAATACAAGCTGGTCTGGAGGACGGTATCTTAACTGCTTTTGAGATCAGCCAAATGAACCTGGCCGGCACCGAATTGGTGGTGCTTTCCGCCTGCGAAACCGGATTGGGAGACATTCGCGGCTATGAAGGGGTGTACGGCCTGCAGCGGGCATTCAGGATCGCCGGGGCAAAATACCTCATTATGTCCTTGTGGCAGGTGCCTGACCTCGAAACCCAGGAGTTGATGGTAATATTCTACCAATACTGGTTAGAAAAAAATATGGCCATTCCCGAGGCTTTTCGCTCCGCCCAAAAAGAAATGCAGAGAAAATATCAAAACCCTCTATTTTGGGCAGGATTTGTACTGGTTGAATGATCAGGTTGCCCGAGTTTAGGCCAACTAGCCAGACAGCCATAAAATAGAATAACCATGTGGCCATCAAACCTTTGACCCCATGCAACTCAAACGCCTCCAGCATTACCTCCGGCAATACCGGGAATACCTTTCCACCCCCAAGGCGGCGGAGCAAAGGCTTTACATCTGGGAGTCGCAGCGCATCTTCCGGGAAAACTGGGATATGGATGCTGAGGACTGGGCCGCCATGTACGACGGCGCCCTGCAGAATTCCCGCACCCGGCGCCTGTGGAAGCGCGAAGCCTACGAGCCAAAAAGGATGATGCTGGAACTGATCCGCATGCAGCCGGATTTCGTGCGTAGTATGTTCTTCGACCTGTTCAACGAGGAGAAGGCCCTGGAGGGGCGCGTGGGGCGCTTCGTCTACTATTGCGATATGCTGTTGCAGGAATACAAGGGCAAGCACCCCCGCTCTGTCGACAACAACCACTACCACGACGATGATTACGGGATGGTGTCCCTCTACCTTGCCTTCCGCTACCCCGATCAGTACACCCTTTACGACCCCGGAGGGTTTCGCTCCCTCCTGGAAAAACTGGGCAGCGGCGACATTCCCAGGGCCAACGATATGGAACGCTTCGCCAAAGTGGCGCACACCATATATAAGTTCATGCAGAAAGAAGAAGGCCTGCTGGAACTGCACAGCCAAAGGCTGGCGGAAGGGTTGCACTATACCGGAGAGAGCCTTTTGGTGGTGTATGATTTTTACCAGTGTTGTGCCGATCCTTCCTCGGGAATCGAAATGTATGTGGATGAGCGGGGGAGGCGTTAGAGCAGCGCCGAATCACATCTATGCCGGCTCTGATTTTATGAGGCAAGAATATCCTGCGCCAAAACATACGTTGTGGCCGATATACGTGGCCGGAAATAACAGATGAAAAGCAGAGCAGGCGCATCAGAGCCTTTCCCACGAAAAAATAAAGGGAATAAGCAAAGCGCTTACTCCCTCCTATACTCAGCAAAATGACTTTTCTGTTTAGTTGTTGTTGATGCCGTTCTCCACGCCTGTCACCAGCAGGGATATTTCGTTGTTCAGCACTTCGATGAAGCCTCCCTGAATATGAAAGGACAGGGTTTTCCCGGCCTCCGTACTTTCCTTGATGGCCCCGCTCTCCTGGTCGTAATAGCGGTAACCGCCGCCGGCCGTAACAATGGTAACCGTGCCCTCATCCAGAGAAGATACAATGGGAGCGTGGTTTTTCAGCACCTGGAAAGCACCCTGAGTTCCCGGTACTTTCACCGAGTTGATATTGCCATTGAAAATCTCTTTTTCCGGGGTAAGAACAGTGATGTTCATAACAAGCTTAAGATTTGGGGCGTGCAGGGCGCCGCATGCCATTATATAATACTAAAAAAGGGCAATCCGATGACTGTCCCCGTATTTTAATAAGCTTCAGCTTCCTTCAGCATTTTTTCGCCGGCCTCGATCGCTTCGTCGATCGTCCCTTTGAGGTTGAATGCCGCTTCCGGATACTGGTCCACTTCACCGTCGATGATCATATTAAAGCCACGGATAGTCTCTTCGATAGGCACCATGGTGCCTGGAATGCCGGTGAAGGCTTCGGCAACGTGGAACGGCTGGGACAGGAAGCGCTGCACACGGCGGGCGCGGTGTACCACCAGTTTGTCCTCATCCGAAAGTTCTTCCATACCCAGGATGGCGATGATGTCCTGCAATTCGTTGTAGCGCTGCAGGATGTTCTTCACGCGCTGGGCGCAGTCGTAGTGCTCGTCGCCGATGATGGCCGGATCGAGGATGCGGGAGGTG
>CAZAXA010000086.1:0-16409 GCA_964488965.1 uncultured Phaeodactylibacter sp.
ACAAACAACCGGCAACAATCAACCGGCAACGATCAACCGGCAACGATCAACCGGCAACGATCAACCGGCAACAATCAACCGGCAACAATCAACCGGCAACGATCAACCGGCGCCTCTTATACCCCTCCGCAGGATCGAATCGATACTTATCGGCCAGGAACGCAAAAAGCCCCCCCCGGAACAGGCCCGGCAGGCGGCTTTTCAGGCTGAAAGAGGCTGCTTATTTCTGGATCACCTCCACGTTGTTGTTGTCGGAATAGCCCTGGATCAGGACGTCGCTTTCCATATTGTCGTTCTCCTGGAATACCCCTACGGTATTGAAGTTGCTGTAGCTTTCGATGTCTACATCAGAATCGTGGCCTTCGCCATCCTGGCTGACGACGACGACGTTGTAGCTGCTGTAATCGATGTCTACCTCCGAGTTATTGTCTTCGCCGTCCTGGAGTACCGCTATTTCGTTGCCGTCGCTCACGCCGCCTGCACCGGCGTAAATGTCGACATCGGATTCGTTGCCTTCGCCTTCCTGGCCGACCGATACGATGTTGCCGCCGGAGTAATCGTAAATGTTTACATCAGAATCGTTCTCCCTTCCGTCCTGGGCGACTCCAACCGCATTCCCTTCGGAGTAATTGTAGATGTCCACATCGGAGTCGTTCTCGTCCCCATCCTGATAAATATCGATGAGGTTTCCGTTGGCGTAGTTGTAGACGTCCACATCCGATTCGTTATCCTCGCCATCCTGGGCGACGAAGGCCATGTTGCCGCTGCTGTAATCGATATCCACATCGGAATCGTTATTGTCGCCATCCTGGCCGACACTTACGAAGTTGTCGTTGCTCCCGGAGGGGGCGCCTCCGTAGATGTCCACGTCCGAATCGTTGTCTTCGCCTTCCTGGAAGATGAAAACCGAGTTCCCGCTGGAATAGCCGTAAATGTCTACATCCGACTCGTTGTCCTCGTCTTCCTGCTCTACGCTCACGGTGTTGCCGCCGGAGTAGGCGTCGATGTCCACGTCGCTGTCCAGGCTTTCTCCTTTCTGTTGTACGCTGACGATGTTGCCGTCGGAGTTGTCGGTGATCTCCACTTCTGAAACGTTCAGTTCATCGCCTTGCTGTTCCTGGCTGACGGTAATCCCGTTGCCGTCGCTGTCGCCGGAAATGGTGATGCCGGATTTGTTCTCCGTCTGGGCCATGGCAAAGCCGCCGATAAATAACACAGCCGCGAAAAGGGATAAGATCTTCTTCATGTTCAATGATTTAATGATTTGTTTTTTGATTAAAGTGATCGCTGAATGATCACAGCCAAATACCATGCCAACTTTGCCGCAAAAACGAAAAAGCCGCCCCCGGGACGCTCCCGGAGGCGGCTTTTCCTCAAAAAACGCTTGTAACTATTACTTCTGAGTAACCGTAACGGTGTTGTTGCTGGAGCCGTTGGTGATCAGCACGTCGCTTTCGCTCCAGTTGCCCTCCTGATAAACATCGACGGTGTTGTCGTTGCTGCCGTTGAGGATGCCGATGTAGGACTCGTGGTTCTCGTCTTCCTGGCTGACGTTAACGGTGTTGTCGTCGGAACCGAAGCCGATCTCAACAACAGATTTCAGGCTCTCGCCGTCCTGATCTACCGTAACGGTGTTGCCGTTGGAGTCGCCATAGACGTCCACCTCGGAATCATTGCCGTAGCCGTCCTGGACGATGTACACTTCGTTGCTGTTGGAGCCGTTGTAGATATCAACCTCGGAGTTGTTCTCTTCGCCATCCTGGTACACATCTACGGTGTTGCCGTTGGAACCGCTGTACACGTCAACATCGGAGTTGTTGTCCTCGCCAAACTGGCCTACATATACATCGTTGCCGTTGGAGCCGTTGTAGACGCTCACCTCGGATTCATTATCTTCGCCGTCCTGAATGACGAATACTTCGTTGCTGTTGGAGCCGCTGTAGACGTCGATATCGGAGTCGTTGCCGGCGCCGTCCTGGCCTACCGTAACGGTGTTGCCGTTGGAATCATTGAAGATATCTACCTCGGAATCGTTCTCCTCGCCAACCTGGCCGATGGCCACGTCGTTGCCGTTGGAACCGTTGTAGATGTCCACCTCGGAATTGTTATCGTCGCCGTCCTGGCCTACCGTAACGGTGTTGCCGTTGGAATCATTGAAGATATCTACCTCGGAATCGTTGTCGGCGCCATCCTGAGTGATGAAAACATCGTTGTCGTTGGAATCATTGTAGATGTCTACATTGGAAAAGTTGCCGGCGCCGTCCTGGAGCAATTCGACGTAGTTGCTGTTGGAACTGTTGGCGATACCGACTTCAGAGCTGTTGTCATCGCCGTCCTGGGTTACGCCTACGCCGTTGCCGTTGGAACCATTGCTGATGTCCACCTTCGAGCTGTTGTCGTCGCCGTCCTGGAACAGGCCCACGAAGTTGCCGTTGGAGCCGTCGGTGATGTCCACCTCGGAATGGTTGTCGTCGCCGTCCTGGCCGACGAGCACGCCGTTGCCGTTGGAGTCGTCGGTGATGTCCACTTCCGAATTGTTCTCGTAACCCTCCTGGCCGACCAGAACGCCGTTGTCGTTGGAGCCGTTCCTAATTTCGACATCCGACTGGTTGTCTCCGCCCTGCTGGCCGATGAACACATCGTTGTCGCTGGAGCCGTTGACGACGTCCACATCCGACTTCTGGCCGGAATCTTCCTGGCCTACCACCACGAGGTTACCGTTGGAACTGTTGCCGATGCCGACATCGGAAGTGTTGTCTTCGTCATTCTGGTCAATGTACACTTCGTTGCCGTTGGAGCCGTTGTAGATGTCGACGTCGCTCTTGAGGTTTTCTCCCTTTTGATCGACATCGACGGTGTTGCCGTTGGATTCGTCCAGTACCTCCACTTCAGAGATGTTCAGTTCGTCGTCCGATTGTTTCTGATTGACGGTTACGGAGTTGTCGTTGCTGTCGTCGGCAACCGTAATGCTCGACTTGTTCTCCGTCTGGGCCATGGCGGCGCCCATTACAAAGATCAGGGCTGCAAATAGTAATACAATTTTCTTCATGTTCAAAAAAAGTTTTAGATTATAATATTTGTTAGTAAATAAACGCGCTTCCAGGTTATCATACCTTCCGTTCCTCACCTGACAGATACGTAAAAACGGGCAGAAGGTTTCCATCCCGGTAAATGCGACAGGGAAAATTCAATTAAGTAAACCTCATTATTTTTTGACCGTTACTAAGGTATGAGTACGCTCTTACAAAAGCTCTTTAAGGGAAACCAGACTGATGGGAAAGATAGCGCCTGCTTGGTACTTTGAATGCAATGCCTCAAAATTATATATATTCAGGTTCATGATCCTGCCAAAAAAAACGCTAATTCTGCCTTGTTGTAATTTTTGGGGTTTTGCGGTGTTTCGGTGTTTCGGTTTTGCGGCCGCCGCACCCCCACACCATAATACCGCAACACCTAAATTACATACGGGCGGCCCAATACCTTGAGCCGCCCGCAGTTTCACTCCCCGGGCACATCCCGGAGTTTTCCAAATTAGATTCGGACAGAATACTGATTATTTCTGCGTCACGTCGATCGTATTGTTGCTGGAGTTGTTCAGCACATCGATGAAGCTTTCGCTGTCGTAACCTTCCTGAGAGAGGTTCACGTCGTTCTCGTTGCTGTCTTCCTGGATGTCGATGTGAGAGTAGTGGTCTTCGCCTTCCTGGCTGACATCTACGTCGTTTTCATCAGAACCATAGCGGATGTGAATCCGGGACACCTGGCCTTCGCCATCCTGGCCAACGTAAATGATGTTTTCGTCAGAGCCATCGGTAACGGCCACTTTGGAATCATGGTCTTCATCATCCTGGTTGATGACCACTTCGTTGCCGCTGCTGAAGGTCTCGATGTCCACTTCCGAAGTGTGGTTTTCGCCATCCTGGCTTACGCCGACGAAGTTGCCCAGGGAAAGCTCGGCGATGGAAACATCCGATTCATGATCGTCGCCTTCCTGCTCTACAATTACGGCGTTGAAACCGGAGGCATCGACGATATCGACGTCAGAGTCGTTGTCGTCGCCATCCTGCTTGACGTTTACATAATTGAAGCCGCTGAAGTCCGCGATATCCACTTCCGAATCGTTGTTTTCGCCATACTGGTTGACTTCGACTTCGTTGAAGCCGCTGAGGTTGGAAATGTCAACGGTGGATTCGTGGTCGCCGTCGCCCTTTTGGTTGACAGTTACGCTGTTGAAGCCGGAGAAGTTGGAAATGTCTACGTCGGAGTAGTTGTCAGAGCTGGCCTGCTCCACGCTGACATAGTTCTCGCTGCTGCCGTTGGAGATGTCCACTTCCGAATCGTTGTCATCCTCATTCTGTTCGACCTCCACATCGTTGTCGCTCGACTCTTCGTCGATGGCAACGCTGCTGTAGTTGTCTTCGCCGGTCTGCTTAACGTCTACATCGTTGTCGTCGGAATCATCGGTGATAGAGACCTCGGAAATGAGCAGTTCGTCGCCGCCGATCTTCTGCAGGACGTTGACCGTGTTTCCGTCACTGTCGTCGGCGATGGTAACGTCCGATTTGTTCTCCGTTTGGGCCATAGCGACGCCTGCCACGAAGAGAACGGCTGTGAATAGTAACAAAAGCTTTTTCATGTTCGATGATTAGTTTTGATTATTAAATATTTGTTAGTAAAACACACAGGCCCTTCCTGTCCGGGCGGGTCAGTATCGGAAAAAACAGGTGGAGAAGGATCGCTCAGGCACGGCGGGCAAGCAGGTGGTTATCGCCTCACCCGGCCGGCCTGGTATCCCGGCGCCTCATCTTTTCCGGTACCGATATACCTGTGAACATTATTTTTTACCTCTCTGAAAGCTCTTTGGAATGCCTTGGGTGAAACCCTGGAACGAAGTGGGGGGACAGCGCTCAATACTACCTCTCTGAAAGAATATTACAAATTTATAAATATCCCTGCTCACTATCCTGCCATACGAGCCGACTATCCTGCCATTTTGATGGGCTTACCTGTCGATCAAATAATTTGTAACATCTTCCACCTGTATATTCATATCGTGGCCGGTGAACTGAATGGTATAGTCCAGGCCATCCACATCCTCTGCCCGGTGCGTTACGTTGATGTTCGTGCCGTTCTGGATAAAGCGGGCGTTGATGTCCTCCACGTTCTGGTAATCCAGCAGCAGGCTGTTGTCATTGCCCTCCTGTATGGCCCCAATGGTGGAGTCGGCGCCGTACAGGTCAATTTCAATGTAGTTGTTGTTGCCGTTCTGCCGAAGGGCCGCGGCGTTCTCGTCGCCGTCCATCCGCAGGTACACTTCATTGAAATTACCGTTTTGCAGGACTTCCGCATACTGCCGGTTGTACTGCTCGATCTGCACCGAGTTGGAGCTGGCCTGGTCCAGCACTACCCGCGACAGGCTGCCCTCCAGGTCGGATACCCCTTCCAGGGCCTCCAGCAACTCGTCTTCCAGCCGCGCGTTCACCTGTGCGTTCAGGGCCGGCGCCACGGCCAGTAAAAGTACCATGAAAAATAAACGGTTCAACTTTTTCATATTGCTTCAATTATTCCAAACACTTCAACACTTCAACACCTAAACACCTAAACACCCCTGAATTCATACGGGAAAAGAGAGCCCATTGTTGCCAACAAACTCTCTTTTCTGTATGAAATCCTGTATGTTTTACTTCTGCATCACGTCGACGGTGTTGTTGCTGGAGTTGCTGATGATCAGCACGTCGCTCTCGCTCCAGTCGCCTTCCTGAGAAACGGTCACGCCGTTCTCGTTGCTGCCTTCGTAGATGCCTACAAAAGACTCGTGGTTATTGTCTTCCTGGCCGACCAACACGGCGTTGTCGCTGGAATCGTCGCCAATCTCAACCACCGACGTCAGGTTATCGCCATCCTGGAAAATGCCCACCAGGTTGCCGGAGGAGCCTTCATAGATAGAGACGTCAGAATCGTTGTCATCGCCATCCTGGGAAACCAGAGCGCCGTTGCTGTCGCTGTCCTCGGAGATGCTGACATCCGACTCGTTGTTGTCACCATCCTGGCCGACGAAAACGCCGTTCAGGTCGCTGTCGTCGCTGATATCCACGTCGGAATCATTGTCGCTGCCGCGCTGCTCCACAAGAACAAGGTTTTCCCAGCTGGCGTTTTTGATGGTGACGTCGGATTCCTGATCGCTGCCCCGCTGGTCGACGTCGACGTAGTTCAGGATGGACTCGGAAACGATGTCGACCTCAGAGCTGTGGCCGCCCGTGCCGCCCTGATAGACGTTGACGGTGTTCTCGTCGGAAAAGTCGGTGATATTGACGCGGGAGTCGTTGTCTCCGCTTTCCTGATGAACATCGACTTCGTTGAGCCAGGATTCATAGATATTGACTTTGGAGTCGTTATCGTCTTCCTCCTGCTTCACATTGACGGAGTTCTCCTCACCCAGGGTGATGTCGACCTCGCTTTCGTGGCCTTCGCCGGCCTGCTTGACGTCGACGTCGTTCAGGTAGGACTCCTCGGTAATCTCGATGTCCGAAACGTTCAGTTCGTCACCGGTTTGTTTCTGGTTCACGGTGACAGTGTTGTCACTGCTGTTGTCAGAGACCGTAACGCTCGATTTGTTCTCCGTCTGGGCCATGGCGGCGCCCACGACGAGGAATAAAGCTGCAATAAGTAGATACACTTGCTTCATGTCCGAAGTTAAGTTTTGGATTATAAAATGTTTTTCAATGTAATTGCTGGAATGAATGCAGACAGGAACCTCTTTTCACGCCAGGAAGCACAAAACTTCACAATAATAAAAGGAGGGCAGGCAGGATCGGGCGGCATGGCCAGCTATGGACACACAACCGCCCCGCATCCGGACGAAGCCTTGGCCCGGCGTGGGCTATATCAAAAACCTACATCAAAAGCTCTTTATATATTACAAACTCAAATATAGGCAGGTCCGGCCTCACTATTCTGCCAATCTGCCCTGTTATTCTGCCATTATGGATAAAATGGCCTTTTTGAGGGGTAAAAATGCAAAAGCCGCCTCCTGACAAATGCCAGGCAGGCGGCTTTTGCATAGAACAGCGGCCTACCGCAGTATAGAAACATCTCCCCGGTAAACCAGGCTGACCTTATCCAGGAACTCCACTTCGATCACGTAAACGTAAACGCCCGGCTTCATTTCGCTGCCCTTGAAGCGGCCGTCCCACAGGGGCAGGCCGCCAATGCAGTACAGCCCGCTGCTCACGTCCTGGCCGTCGTTCTGATAAACCTGGTTGCCCCATCGGTCAAAGATGCTCACCGAAGCGATGCCGGACACTCCGACGCAGGGGAAGACGCGGAATTCGTCGTTAACCCCATCGCCATTGGGCGAAAAGACGTTCGGAATGTAAATATTGCGGTTGGCGTCCAGCTCCACGAATACCGATCCGATGCCTTCACAGCCGTTGATATCCACCACTGTCAGCTCGTATTCCAGCGATTCCAGGGGGCGGACAAAGGGGTTGCGGACGGCGGGGTCCGACAGGTAGTCTGCCGGCGACCAGATAAAGGAATCGACCTGGGTGGACAGAGGCGTAATGATGGGCTGCAACTGCCGGGTCGTGTCTCCGAGTTCCACCACGAAGGGATCCTCCGCAAAGGTCACGAGGATTTCATCCGGCTGGTCGATCTCCACCTGCAGTATCGTCGAGCAGCCGTTGAGGTCGAAAATCTCCACATCGTGGGCCCCGTCGCCGAAAATGTCGGCCGGCACATTAACAGGCAGCAGAATGCCGTTGCCATCCACCATATACTGGTAATCGGCCAGGGAAGCGCCGGCGCCTCCGGATACGGTGTCGATAAAGACCTTGGCCGTAGAGTTGAAGCAAAGCGGGTCTTCCGGGTCAGGAACCACCGCCATGATCTCCGACGGTTCCATAATAGTGTAGGACAGGGAATCCTGGCAGCCTTCCACATCGGTGATGGTCACGCTGTAGGCGCCGGCGGGCAGGTTGGTGGCCACGCCCAGCGGCGAGGCCGACCCCAGCGGCACATTAGGGGACCAGGTGTAGGGCGAAGGGCCCACCTCGTTGACCCGGTCGTCGGAATTATAGGTAACCACCAGAACGCCGTCTTCCAGGCCGAAGCAGGACACATCCTGCGTTTCCAGTTGGTTGACGGAGATCATCAGCTCGTCCGGCTCAGTGATGTCAACCTCCAGCGGCTCGGTACAGCCGTTGGCATCCGTCACCACCACATTGTAGGCGCCTGCCGCCAGGCCGCTGATGGTAGCCGTTATCTCACCTGTCTGCTCCCAGAGGAAAGTATAACCGGGCGTACCGCCGGAAGGAATGGCCGTGACGGCGCCGTCGCTGAAGCCGTTGCAGCTCACATTGGACAGGGTAGAAGTAAGCACGATCTCCGGCGGGCTGGGCACCTGCACGGAATCCAGGCCGAAGCAGCCGTTGGCGTCGGTCACGACCACCGTCTGCCAGTCCTTGCAAAGAGCGCTGGCCGTAGAGGACATGACGCCCATGTTCGATTCTCCGGATTCCCAGGAGAAGTTGAACACACCGGCGCCGCCGTCGCTGTAGCCGGCAGTGGCCGTTGCGCCGCCGTCGCAGGCGCCTTCAAAACAGCTCACCGGGCTGATGTTGCTGAAGTCCACCTCGATGCCGGGAGGGTCCACGACGGTCCCCAGCAGGGGCAGGGGCGTACAGCCATTGGCATCGACAACGGTCGCCGGGTAGTTGCCCGCCGACAGCCCGGGATAGAGGTTGAACTGCAGGGTGTCGTCGGTGGGCTGATTACTCCATATATAAGTATAGGGCATAGTACCGCCGCTGACATACACTGTCAGGCTGCCGTTGTCGTCGCCCGGGCAGTTGGGCGAGGCAGCCACGATGCTGTCCAGCGCCAGAGGCAGGGGCGCTACGACCAGGGCCGTATCCACGGTAAAACAGCCGTCGCTGGCCGTTATCGTCACGGAATAGGCGCCGGGCGGCAGGTTGGCGGCCGTCTGGCCGGCAGCGCCGTTGCTCCAGCTGTAATTTTGAATAGGCGCGCCGCCGGGCGCGGCCTGCACGGTCAGCGAGCCGTCGGTGTCGTCGAAGCAGGCCAGAGTATCATTATCCAGTTGCGTCACCTGAGGCGGCGTCGGGGCAGTGATGGAGAAGGCCTGGCTGACGGTACAGCCGTTGGCATCTTCCACATCGACCGTGTACATGCCTTCGGAGAGGTTTACGGCGGTGGAATCCATCTGCCCGTCCGACCAGTTGTAGGTATAGGGGTAGACGCCGCCCGTCACGCCGATGGTAATGCGGCCGTCATCGCCGCCCCCTGCGCAGGTTTCATTGGCCAGTTCCAGCTGCTGAATGGCCAGGGGGGCCGGTTCGGTGATGGCGAAGGTATCGGAAACGGAGCAGCCGGCGGGGTCGGAATCGGTGACCGTCACGGCATACTGCCCCGGGCCGAGGTTGCTGATGAGGGCGCCGGTGAACGTTTGCCCCGGAGGTATCGTCCTCCAGTTGTAGGTAAAGGCGCCGAAGGGCGGCTGGCCGGTAGTGGTGCCGTTCACTTCGATGCTGCCGTCGCCGGCCCCGTTACAGCTGATATCTTCCAGGTTGACCAGGTTGACGGCCAGAATCTTGGCGGCGCTGACGGTAAAGCTCTGCTGGGTGGTGCAGTTGTTGCCGTCCGTGACCGTCACACCGTACACCCCCGGGTCGAGGTCGCTGACCTGAGCGGTATTGGCGGTAATAGTTCCCAGGCCGCCGCTCCAGGCGTAAGTATAGTTGCCGCCGGTGGGCGTGCCGCCGGTAGCCCCTACCAGGATGGCGCCGTCCATGGCGCCGGTACAGGTAGCGTCGGTGATGGTGGTATTGGCCGCCAGCACCTGCAACTGGCTGGGCTGGGAAAGCGTGGTGCTGGCCATGGCGGTGCATCCCGCCGGGTCGGAGACCGTCACCGCATAGAAGCCGGAAGGCACGTTCATCAGGGAGGGGATGTTGTTGGGGTTATTGTTCCAGGTGAAAGTGAAGCTGGAACCGGGGTTGGGCTGTACGACCCCTTCGAGGGTCACCTGCGCCGTCACCGAGCCGTTGCTCAGGCCGAAACAGGAGGGCTGGGTGGTCAGCAGGCTTATGCCCAGCGAGGGCCCCTGCAGCACTTCTATGAATGCCGTGTCGCGGTTGGCGGGCATGTCCGAATCCACCACGATGACGCGGTACTCTCCGGCCACCCTGCCGCCGACCGTACTGGAGCCGCCCGGCATGGGGATGGTGATGGGGCCGTTCTCCGGCCCGCTGGGCGGCACGGTATTCCAGGTAAAATTGTAAGGGCCTACTCCTCCGGAAACGGTAACGGTAAAGGCGCCGTCGGACAGGCCGTTGCAGCTCACGCTGTCCTGGGCCACTTCGACCAGTAGCGTGGAAGTAGTGACATTCACCCGCCCCGGGACAAGCTCGAAGGGGTACATGCCGGGCGTATTGTTGGTATTGCCCACCTCGATGGGCGTCGGCATATCGGAAAAGGTGATGGCGCTGTTCTCCCCGAGGTTCCCGATCACTTCAAAACAGGCTTCGAACAGTATCGAGCCGTCAGGCAGGCTGTTGCTGCCGCCGAAGAAATCGGCCCAGGCGAAGGGAAGGCGCCCGCCGTCGGTTATGGCCGGGTTGGTATTGAAGGCGCCGTTGTCGAGAGCCGGAAGGCCGTTGTTCAGGTTCCTCACCTCCACGAAATCCAGTACGGCAGGATTCCAGTTCAGGTTGAACTGGGCATTATCGACATCGGCCAGGTTATCGACGCGGATGGCCACACAGACCGTATCGCCGTTGGCGCCATTGGCCGTGCCGGCGCTGAAGATCACAGGCATAATAAGCGTGTCGATGGCCGCGCAGCTCTTGCCGTCTTCCACCACCACTTCGTATTCCCCGGGGCGGGGTACCGTATATATAATGGTGTCGCCATGGCCGGCATTGGCCGTTTGCACGGTTCCCGTCAGGCCGTTGCCGCCGGTATGCGTAATGGTTACCGGAGCGTAGGTGGTATTCGCCTCGAATTCCGGCAGCCCTCCTTCCACCGAGAAGGCGCCCTGCAGGCCGGGCCCGAAGTTGGGGAAGTCTTCCGTCACCTGTACGGCTTCCAGGTAGACCACCGAGAAGGCCTCGCCTATGCTGGCGCTCACGCAGCCGCCGCCACCCTCGTACTGCAGGCTGGCAATATTATCCACCGTAATGGGCGCGAACCAAAGCTGTATGGGTTCCGGGACGCCCATGTTGAAGGCCTCCTGGTGGAAGCCGCTGTTGATGAGGTTCACGTTGCCGATGGCATTGTCCATTACCGTCAGCCAGATGCCCTGCGGCCCCAGCGGAAGGTTGGCGCCCATAAAGACGAGCGGGCTGGTTTGGTTCAGGCAGGGGTCGGTGCGGATGGCGGCCAGGTCGGGCCCGTCGGCGGTGGGCCGGCAATCGTAGAAGGCGTAGCTGATGCCGGCGGGCGTGCCCGGGTTGGGGTCGCCGTCGAGGCGGAAATTTCCGTTGTGAATGAGAGGCAGGGTATCGCCCAGGCAAAGGTAGATGGTGTCGGGGCTCACGTCATTGCTCTGCCCGATCAGGGTTCCAAAGCCGATGGTACCCGCATCATTGTCGGTACAGGGTACCACGCGCAGGGCGCCGGTTTCCCCTCTGAGGGTGATGTTCGCGGGAATTTGCGCCGCGAGCCGAAGGCCGGCGGCCAGTAAAAGGGCAAAGAGTATAGACTGTCTTATCATTTTTCAGGATTGAGATAAACGATCGATAATTGGGATAAAGTAATGTTGCCATTTCAAAATGGAAGTGGCAAAAATAGAGATCACATCGCTACTATTAAACCAATGAAGGGAAAGTTTTGAACTTTTGTAGTTTGCTTTCCCCATTATCATAGAGGTGAATCTGGGTTTTACCGGAAGGGAAGCAGGTTACATACTACTCCCGGGGCGGCGGGTATGGCTTTGGATTTATATAGAAAGATTTTACCGCCGTCGAAGGTTAGGAACGAAATGAGGAGGCGTAAAATTATACGGCTGTTGAAATGCTGTGTTAAAATAACGGGAAGGGGGTAATGAGTAAAACACAGCGCTTTAACAATGTGGCCGTTGACACTTGTTATAGATTAGCGTATCTTTAATGCGTTTTCCAACTACTTTATCCCAAACGCGCAAACAAACACTAAAGCGGCGCCTCTCAGCAAAGCCATAATGGGGAAGCGGCGCTGCCTTTTTATTTATAGCCCAATTTTTTCAGGGCATCCGTCTAAGGTTGGACAAGCTTTGCCGCCCGTTGAGAGAAACGGGAATATAGATTCCCGTGTCTCAACTCCTTGTGGCAGCGCAGGAATCTACATTCCTGCTTCTCTGTCCAACCTTAGAGGGGTGGCCTTTTTTCATCATCATAATTCCATCGCCATGAGAACATTTTATTTCACCCCCCCGTTTACGCGCAATAATATTTGCCATGTTGTGGCTTAACGCGCTCAGTGCCTTCCTCTCCGCCCAGGAGCAAACCTTCTACCTCGAAGAATGGCACGCCACCGAAGGCGAACAGGCCGAGTCTGCCGACCGGCTCGTCAGTGTTACCGACGCTTCCTCCAACCTTTATAAGGACTTCACCGTGATCAAGTACAACTCTGGCGGCACATTGCAATGGGCCAGATTGGTGGACGGCGCCGCCGGGCAGGACGACGAAGCCAGGGCTATCACCGTGGACGGGGAAGGCAATATAGTCGCTGCCGGCTACACCACCGAAAACAGCAGCCGGGATTACTACACTGCCCTCCTTTCCCCAAGCGACGGCGCCACAGCCTGGAGCGCCACCTTCAACGGCCTGGCCAACAAAGACGACGAAGCCAGCCGGGTAATGGTGGACAGCACGGGGAGCATTATCGTGTTGGGCAAAAACCAGACAAGCCACCCGGAGGTTACGGCTTATACTACGGTGCGTTACGCCAAAAGAGGATGATAATGTAATGGTGTGGGACCGGCCCGTCGAACCGGGTATTTATGCTGTTTGTATCAAGGTCAGAGAATTTCGAAGAGGTTATGACAATCCTGAAGATTCTGTATTTATGAGCACCACCCACCGCGCCATGATGATCGACATCGACGAATCCATGCTGGTTTCTACTGCTGCTCCTTTCCTAAAAGGCCTTTTCAGCCTCTTCCCCAACCCCGCTTCAGCGGTAGTATTTTTACAATTCGGCGCCATGCCCGGCCCAACGGCGGAGGTGCGCATGTATGATATAATGGGCCGCGCAGTATATACTCAATCCGTAAAAGAGGCCGGCCAGTACCGAAGGCTGGAAGTGCCGGTAGCCGGCTGGCCGCCGGGGGTGTATGTGGCGGAGGTGCGCTCGGCGGGGCAGGTGAGTGTGGAGAAGTTTGTAATACGTGCAGAATGACCGGATTGGCAGGATCTAACCAAAGCGGGGATCGCTGAAAGATTAAGGAATCAGCTGAAAAAAAATTCGCCGTAATTTTTATTCCACTCAATAGACTTGCCTGGCGGGGGTAGGATGGTGGAAAAATTGAGCTATTTTCGACCACACGAAGGCTTTTTGAGGGAGTATAGCCATAGCTACACGGCCGAAAAAGACATAGTGTGGGAAGAAAAGAGCCAATTTGCTCCCATCATACTACCTGGCCGAACAAGCCTAATAAGCCAGCACCCTCTCCAACTGCTCCCGAAAGCGCTCCTTCGGCAGGAACTGCTCTTCCAGCCCCCCGGCAAAAGGCACCGGCGTATCGAGGCCGGCGGCGCGCAGCACCGGCGCGTCGAGGTATTCGAAGAGGTGTTCGGAAATGTAGGCGGCGACCTCTCCTCCGATGCCGCCGATGAGGGTGTCCTCGTGCAGGATGACTACACGGCTGGTCTTTTTCACCGTCTCGCCAATGGCCTCGTAATCCAGCGGCAACAGGCTGCGCAGGTCGAGGATATCGGCGTCGAGGCCCATCTCTGCGCATACCTCCAGGGCCCAGTGGACGCCCATGCCGTAGGTAATGACCGACACTTCGCTTCCCTCCCGGGCCAGGCGCGCCTTGCCGATCTCGACGGTATAGTAGTCGTCGGCCACCGGCGCGCTGAGGCGGCGGTAGAGGGCCTTATGCTCGAAGTATAGCACCGGGTTGGGGTCTTCGAAGCTGGCCAGCAGCAGGCCCTTGGCGTCTTCGGGCGTAGAAGGATAAACGATCTTCAGGCCGGGGGTGTGGAAGAACCAGGCCTCATTGCTCTGCGAGTGGAAGGGCCCCGCTCCCACCCCGGCGCCTGTGGGCATGCGGATGACCACATCGGCATGCTGCCCCCAGCGGTAGTGCAGTTTGGCCAGGTTGTTGACGATCTGGTTAAAACCGCAGCTGACGAAGTCGGCAAACTGCATTTCCACCATGGCCTTGTAGCCCTTCAGGCTCAGCCCCAGGCCGATGCCCACGATGGCGCTCTCGCACAAGGGCGTATTGCGCACCCGTTCCCTGCCGAACTGCTTTACGAAGCCTTCCGTAATCTTGAACACGCCGCCGTAATCGGCAATATCCTGGCCCATCAGCACCAGCTTGTCGTGTTTCATCATGGCCTGCCGCAGGCCGTCGGAAATGGCGTCGATGAAGCGGCGCTCGGTTTTTTTATTGCTCTGCGGGGCTACCGCCCGGCCCTGGAATGGCGCGTACACATCGGCCAGTTCGCGTTCCGGGCTGGATGGTATGGGCCCTTCGGCAAAGGCGATCTCCAACCCCCGGTTGATGTCGTTTTTGATCTCCTGGCGAATCTCCTTCACCTGCTTTTCCGTCAGCAGGCCTTCCAGCAGGAGGTACTTTTCGTAATTCCTCAGGGGGTCTCTGGCAGCCCAGTGGTCCAGCAATTCCCTGGGTACGTATTTGATGCCGGAGGCCTCCTCGTGGCCCCGCATGCGGAAGGTCTTGCAGTCCACGAAAACCGGTTCGGGCTTTTCGCGCAGCTCTTCGGCCAACTGCCGCACGGTTTGATACACGTCCAGGATGTTGTTGCCGTCGATGGTCACGGAGCGCATGCCGTAACCTTTGGCGCGGTCGGAAAGGTCCTCGCAGACGTACTGCTCGCGGGAAGGAGTGGAAAGGCCGTAGCCGTTGTTCTCGATGACGAACAGTACGGGCAGCCCCCAGACGGCCGCCGTGTTCAGCGCCTCGTGGAATTCCCCCTCGCTGGTGGCGCCGTCGCCGGTAAAGGCCAGCGACACACGCCCTTCGCCGGCGAGCTTGTGCGCCAGGGCCACGCCGGCCGCCAGCGACAACTGCGGCCCCAGGTGAGAGATCATGCCGACGATGCCGTACTCCATGGCCCCGAAGTGGAAGGAGCGGTCGCGCCCCCTGGTGAAGCCCAGGGCCGTGCCCTGCCACTGCGCGAAGAGGCGCTCCATCGGCATCTTCCGGACGGTGAATACCCCCAGGTTGCGGTGCATGGTGAAAATGAGTTCGTCCGGCAGCAGCGCCATGGCGCAGCCCACCGAGATGGCTTCCTGCCCGATGCCGGAAAACCACTTGCTGATCTTGCCCTGCCGCAACAGGATGAGCATCTTCTCTTCGATAAGGCGCGGCGTCAACAGCCCGCGGTACAGGCCCAGCAGCTTTTCATCGGACAACTGCCCGCGATCGTATTGGAGGACGGGTTTTATCGTTTTTTCTGTCATGGTATTGTTTTCAACGAATGTACTTACACACCAATGCACTCCTATACATTTTTCCCGGCGCACAAAGGTAAGGCAAATTCCCTCACTTATTCCAGGCCCAGATCGTAAACAAATAGCCCTTAGTAGTGATTAAAAAATAAGTTCGACATTTTGAGTCAATGAATTATGGATCGGCCTCTGCCTCTTCGCGGCTGCCGGCCTTCACCATAATTCATTGACGTCGAACTTGTTTTTTAAATGCGCTTTATCCGCTATTTTAGCAATACATTACCATCCAATTACCATACACTAAATCTTTACCACTATGCTCAGACACCTGATTATATGTACGATGGCCCTCGGGCTCGTTTTCACCTCCTGCCAGAACAGCGGCAAAGGCGGCGGACAGGCCGAAGGCGAAGCTGCCGACAGCAGCGGCATGGCTCAGTTTGCCGATGATGACAAGTTCAAAGATGCGCATGAAGCGCCGATGGAGCTGAAGTTCGAAGGCAAGGGCCAGATGATACAGTTCGACACTCCCGACGGAAAAAAGGGCGGCGCCTATGCCCTCATGACGGAGAGCCCGAGCAAGAACTACCTCTTCGTCATCCACGAATGGTGGGGCCTGAACGACAACGTCAAGGCCGAGGCCGAGCGCCTCTTCGCCCACCTGGGCAATACCAACGTCCTGGCGCTCGACCTGTACGACGGCCAGTCGGCCGACAACCCCGACAAGGCGGGCCAGCTTATGCAGGCGGTTAAAGAAGAACGGGCGA
>CAZAXA010000087.1:0-2193 GCA_964488965.1 uncultured Phaeodactylibacter sp.
CTGATCGCGCCTTGTGCCTTGCCGCGATCAGTATGTTCGCAGGGATATAATATCATTTTGCGGGGGTATCAGGATTATCGCGGCACGGGCTGGCGATCCGTATGATCGCGGCACGGGCAGGCCCCAAATTAATACTCTGCCGCCACTTTGGCAATTATGACGACAGTATATCGGACAAATATCGCCGCTCTGGGGACAAGCGCCGGCAAACAGGCAGCGAAAAGAACACTCTCCGGGTCTATAGCACGAAACCCTTTCCTGCAAATTATCCATTTGAGTTTCCATTGTTTCACGGGCGAGGCGGGTGAGAGTGCCGTTGTTTGTTTTATGTTGTTTGTTGGCCGTCAACCGACAACCGACAACCAGTAGCCCCCGCCAGCCCTCAATCCCTGTACATGTACAAACAACTACTTATCCCAAAGCTGATCATTTATTTTATCTTTTGCCTGTTTCTGCCTTCCAAAGGCGAGGCTCAGAACTTCCAGATCCAGGGGCCAGCCACGATCTGTGCCGGGCAGTGCGGCACTTATTTTATAGAACAAGGAACAGGTAACCCGCTTTTCCCTGAAATCTTCTGGTTTTATGACGAGGACCCCGGCATCATCCTTTCGAATACGCCTCAGGTAACCATCTGCCCGCCTCCGGGGTTTTACCGGCTTAATGTCATCGCCTATGGCATCGATGGAGAGACTTTGACCGACTCCCTCCTCATCGAAGTCTATGATTATCCTTTTTACGCCGAAGTCTTTTCAGACGCCGCCGCCCTTTGCCCCACGGCGAACGGCCCGCCTCAGGACAGCACTACCCAGTCCTGCGAAACCGTTTGCACCAATACTACGGTGACTTACACCATTGAATACTATACCAACCCCTCCGGAGGAACTTTTGAATACACTATTGACGGCGGCCAGGTGGTACGGCAAACGTTCAACCAGCTCAGTGTCAATTGGGGGAATCCGGGCGCGGGCACAGTGACCTTTATTTTCTACAACTTCTGTGGCCAACCGTTTCCCGTCACCAAATGTGTCGAAATCCTGGAAGACCCCATCGCCGCCTTCACTACCACCCCCGCAGCTGTCAACGATACCATAACCATCTGCCAGGGGCAGGAGGTGCTGTTCCAAAATACCAGCCAGTACGCCGATTCCTTCAGATGGAATTTCGGCAACGGGACTACCTCCACCAATACCAATGCATCGGCCACCTACAATACCCCCGGCATTTATACTGTAGAACTTACCGCCTACAACGCCTGCCTGTGCTCCAACATGGCCACCCTCACTGTTTTCGTGGAAGCGGGCGAAAGCCCCCTGGTCGATTGCGTGGGTACCATCTGCGAAAACACTCTGGGCACTTACACCGCCCAGGCCAGCTGCGGCGCCTACTTTTGGTCGGTGAGCAGCAACGGCGCGATCGTCGACGGCGGCGGGCCGAATGACGACTATATCACCGTCGACTGGGGCGCCGGCCCGGAGGGCATCATCGAACTGACGGTAGAAGACTGCCCCGGGCTGAACACCTGCCTCCAGCCTTCCTTCATCCGGGCGCCCATCCTTTCCGAAAATGCCGCCATAGCCGGGCCTGCCAACGTCTGCCTGGGCGACATCGCCTCCTACAGCATCACGCCCTATGGCGGAACGTCTTTCGAATGGTCGGTTTCCGGCTTCGGCGCCATCCTGTCCGGGCAGGGCACGGAAGAGATCGTAGTGGAATGGTTCGGCGGCTTCCTGCCCGGCCAGCCGCAGTGGGTGGCCGTCTCTTTCGACAATTGCTATCTCGGTTGCGGCGGGGCCGATACGCTGGAGGTGGATATCAATCCGGAATTTACTGTCACCGGCCCCATCGAGAACTGCCAGGGGCAGAGCAGCGCCTACAGTACCCGGAGCATCCCCGGCAACGCGCCCGTGAACTGCAACTGGACGGTGGAGGCCGCCGATGGTAGCGTGATCTGGACGTCCGCCGCCCCCACCGCCACGCCTACGGTGGACTGGAGCTTCCCCGCCGGCGCCTACCGCCTGGTCGCCGAACCGGAAAATCCCGGCGATTACTGCACGCCTCAGCATATTAACATCGTCGCCGTGACGGCCCCGCCGCCGCCGGTGGATGCCATCCTCGGCGACCTGCTCATCTGCCCGGGGCAAATATACACCTACGAAGCTCAATCGCCTCTGGCCAACGCCCGCTTCCGCTGGG
>CAZAXA010000087.1:2203-16363 GCA_964488965.1 uncultured Phaeodactylibacter sp.
CTGGGAAGTCAACGACGGCGGAACGGCCACTGTGCGGGAAGGCCGCAGGATCAATGTGAGCTTTGGCGCAACGCCGCCCTTTGAGTTGACTGTGGTGCAGATCGACGGGCTGGGTTGCGAATCGGAAGTTTTCACTCAGGCGCTCCATACCATCCCAGGCTTAACCATCAGCGGGCCTGCCGATGCCTGTGATGAAGGCATTTCCACTTTTTCTACCGGCGCCTATACCGGCCTGGCCTACATCTGGTCTATCAGCCCCTCCGGGGCGGGCACCATCATAGGGGAGGAGGACGAGGCCGCGGTGGACATCCTCTGGCACCACACCGGCCCGGCAACCGTCAGCGTGCAGAGCTGCGGGCAGTCGGCCGATCTCAACCTGCAGGTGCATGCCCTGCCGGAACCCGCAGTACAGCACCCGTCCGCCCTTTGCCCCAACGAAACCGCTCAGGTACAGACTACTATGCCCTTCAGCAGCTATGAATGGCTGGATGAGGAGGGAACCCTCGTGTCGGTGGATGCGGCGCCTTCCCTGGCGGCGGGAACCTACCGCCTCATCGCCGCCGATGCCAACGGGTGTACAGGCGACACTACTTTCCGCATCATGCCCTATCCCGGATCTGACATTTCCATTTCCACACCGGATCCCAATGTCTTCTGCAATGTGGCGCCTTCTACGCGCCTGACAGCCGTCAATACCGATGCCGGCTACAGCTATCAGTGGTATCAGGACGGCAACCCGGTGGGTACGGATTCACCGCGCTACACAGCGGCGGCCTTCGGCAGCTACTACGCAGAAATCACCGACCATAATGGCTGTACTTTCCGGTCGAATACTATCCCTGTTGTCGAAGACTGCGGCGGCGGCGGCGGGCCGGGCGGCGGCTGCCCCTTCATCGTCAATCTGGGTTTTGACATTCAGTCTACTCCCGCCTGCGATGTACATAACTATCAGAACACTTCCACCGGCTTCATTCCCGGTACGGTTTCCTGGAATTTCGACGACCCCGCCAGTGGCGTTGACAACAGCTCCACCCTGACTAACCCTTCCCATAACTTCACCCTGCCCGGCTACTACCGCATCCTGATGACGGCTGATTTTGACGATCCCGGCAACCCGGGCGCCGTCGTAACCTGCGGGACGATCCGGGTGGACTCGGTGGTGCTGGCCGCCAATTTCAGCGCCGATACGGCCTGCGCCGGGATAGCCGTTCCCTTCACCGACTTGTCCACCTTCCTGCCTTCCACCTCCATCGCCGCCTGGGCGTGGAACTTCGGGGATCCGGCCAGCGGCGCCGGCAATACGTCCAATGTGGCCAACCCCATGCATACCTTTGCCACGCCCGGCCTGTATGCCGTCAGCCTGGAAGTTACCAGTTCGGAAGGCTGCGCCGCCCGCATCAGCAGGGAAATAGAAGTGTACGGTCCCCCGGCGCTGAGCTTCGAAGAGCCGGCCATCAGCTGCGAGGCCGCCGCTCTGCCGTTCAACGCCGATGCAGGCCCGGAAGTAGTAAGCGTTCAGTGGGACTTTGGCGACCCGGCCAGCGGCGAGGCCAACAGCTCGGAGCTTACGGCCCCCTATCACCGTTACGGATCGGCGGGAACCTATACCGTCACGCTTACCGCCCGCAGCATTTATGGCTGTGAGAACAGCTTCAGCCGGGATATCGCCATCGAGCCGAACAGCCTGAGTGGGGATATCAGCCTTTCCGTGCCTTCTCCGCTCTGCGAAGGAGATACTACGGTGCTCAGCGCCCCCCCGGGCGGCATCGGCTGGTCGTGGTCTGCAGGAGATACCACGGCGGCCATCGAGGTGTTCGAAACCGGCATCTACAGCCTGACGGTGACCGACGATATCGGCTGTTCCTACGAACCTGCTCCGGCTTATATTGAAGTGCTGCCCGCGCCCGGCGCTACCATTCGCGCCGTAGAGCTCGATGAATACGGCCAACCCATCGGTTATGCTTACGATGGCTATCAGGCCTGCTACGGCACGGATATCTTGCTGGAGGTGATCGCGAGCCCTCAGTACAGCTACCGCTGGAGCGACGGCAGGACGGGCGTCCGGATCGAGTTCAGCGAGGATCGCAACAACCTGCTGGCCGCCGGTACGCACGATATCTTCGTTTTTGTAACCAACAATACCACCGGCTGCCTCGACACCGCCGGGCCGTTCCAGGTTGAAGTACATCCGCTGCCCGCCCAGGTGCAGATCACCGCCAGCCCGGCGGGGCCCAATTGCGAGGGCAGCCCGGTTACTTTCACTGTCAGCAGCCCGAACCCCGCCCTCACCTACCGCTGGAGCAATGGCATAGAGGGCCCTGCAATGACGACGAGCCAGGCCGGCGAGTACTTTGCCACCGCCCTGAATGCCTTTGGTTGCGAAGCGGAAAGCAACCGCCTGGAGATCGTCGCCGGCCCCGATATCTCGCTCATTCCCAGCGGCTGCTACAGCCGCTGCAGGCCTGATACCCTCTGCCTGCCGGAGATTCCCGGCATCGTCAGCTACCAGTGGTTCTTCAACGGCAGCCCCCTGGGGCCGCCCCAGAACGGCATGCCGGAACTGGCAGCCGATCAGAGCGGCGAGTATTACGTGGAAATGACGGCGGCGAACGGCTGTACCCTCAATTCCGGCCAGCTCAACCTGGAGTTGTTCGACGGCCTGGGAACCATCCTGGGCGAAGTCTATGTGGATGTGAATGAGAATGGCGTGATAGACGCCGCGGATACCGCCTATAGCGGCGCTGTGCTGGAACTGCTGCAGGGGGGCGTTATCCAGGGCGCCACTTTTTCCAACCCCGGCGGCGCCTACGCCTTTCCCAACATAAGCGCCGGCAGCTATACGGTGCGCCTGGATACCGCCAGCGTCAGCCCCCTCGGGCTGCTGGTGAGCGAAGTAGACACTTCTTTTACCGGCTGCGGAACCAGGGTGGCCCTCAACTGGCTGCTACAGGCCTGCCCGTCCGTTAATGCGGCGGTAAACCTGAGCGGTTGCGGCGCCGTAACCTATGCCGGCACAAGCTTCGCCGCCGATACTGCTTTTGTGGCTGTTTACACTTCGGTTTCCGGCTGCGATTCCCTGGAAAATGTCAGCATCAGCATTTTGCAGCCTGCCAGTTCTGCCCTGGAGCTAAGCGCCTGCAGCGGCACGACGGTAAATTACAACGGCGAGGCCCTCAGCCCCGGCCAACAGGTGGATTTCACTTTTACCAATGCCGCCGGTTGTGATTCTACGGTGACGGTGACGGTGGTGGAACTGCAGCCCGGCAGTTCTGCCCTGGAGCTGAGCGCCTGCAGCGGCACGACGGTAAATTACAACGGCGAGGCCCTCAGCCCCGGCCAACAGGTGGATTTCACTTTTACCAATGCCGCCGGTTGTGATTCCATCGTTACGGTGACGGTGACGGAGCTTATGGGCAGCGAAGATTTGATCCGGTTGCAAGCCTGTGCCGGCGATACGGCCTACTACGAAGGCGCCGCTCTTCCCGCAGGGGGCGCGCTCGATCTTTCCTTCACCAATCAGGCCGGCTGCGATTCCCTGATCCGCGTGGAGGTGGAAGAACTGCCCGCCTACCGGCAGGAATTCGAACTGTCGACTTGTGAAGACAGCATTTTCTTCGCGGGTATGATGCTGCCGGCCGGGCTTACCGAGCTGGTTTTCTCCACCCGGAGCGGCTGCGATTCCATCCTGTCTGTCCAGGTGGCTCAATATTCGGATCAGCGAACGGAACTTGTGCTGGAGGCCTGCCCTGACAGCACCGTCAGCTTCCAGGGGCAGGAACTGGCGCCCGGCGATTCGCTGACGGTGGCCCTCAGCAGCCAGTACGGCTGCGATTCGGTAGTGCAGGTGGTGGTGCAGGCCTTGCCGGCGCCCGCTCTGGATGCCGAGGTGCAAGGCGACTGCCCGGGAGGCAGCACCGGCGCCATCACTGCATTGCTGGCCCAAAGCACCATGGCGCCCTACCGGTATTCCATCGACGGCGAGGTTTACTCCGACAACCCTGCCTTCGAGGGGCTGGAAGGAGGCGCCTACACCCTTACCGTCCGGGATGGCCGAGGTTGTGCCTCTACGCTGCCCGTGGCCGTCGAGGAGGCCGAGCCTCTGCTCATTGCGCTGGAGCAGGACTCCATGTCCTGCGACAAGCCGGCGGCCACTTTAACCGCCCGCATCCTTTCCGGCGACGACGGCGCGCTGGCCTACCTCTGGAGCAACGGCAGCGCGGCGGCCAGCCTGCAGGTGGACAGTGCCGGCAGCTATACCCTCCGGGTGAGCAATGCCTGCCAGGAGGTAGAGGAGGAAATTGTCGTGCCCGCACCTTCGCTGGCCGCGGAGCAACTGCTCTACATTCCCAATGCCTTCTCTCCCAACGAGGATGGCAGGAACGACCGCTTTCTGCCCGCTCCCGCTTCGGATGTGGAAATAGAGGACTACGAGTTCCGCGTTTTCAGCCGATGGGGCAGCCTGCTGTTCGAAAGCCAGAGCCTGGAGGAGGGGTGGGACGGGACATCCAAAGGGCAGAAGCAGAATACCGGCCTGTACATCTGGTATGTAAAGGGCAGGTTGCGCGCCTGCGGGCAGGAGGCGGAGGTGTATGAAGAAGGAGGGGTGATGCTGATGCGGTGAGAGGCCGTAAGGCCGCCTCGCCGGGGGGATAATCCGCATAATCCGCCAAACCCGCATAAATCCGCGTTCCATATCCCTAAAATGCCCACCCCTAATCTATTAAATAGTCACAAAATTTAAATATCAGCCGCTCCGGCTGGCCCATGCTGAATATTTCCTATTTTCAGGCCGATAAACTCATGTCCAGGTAAGCCTGGGCTTATTCATTCACCTAAAATCACTTCCAATGAAGCATTTGCCATCTATTCTGATCCTCTGTTGTTTTTTCTTTTCCACCGGCCTGTCCGCCCAATCTGATGTAGTGGGCGAGTGGAAAACCATGGTTCCCGGACAGGAAGAGGGAAGCATGATGCCCATTCTCGTTTCCATCAAGGCCGATAATACCTATACGGTGGATTTCGGCGCTGATGGAGCGGTAGAGATCAAGGGCGCCTACCAATCCAAAGGCAATCAACTGGTCATTCAGGATGTGGAAGGTTCCGATTGCACCGGAAAGGGTATTTACACCTATGAAGTTTCCGACGAGGGCATGACGATGTCCCGCGTGAGCGATGAATGTGAAAACCGGGGCGGCCCGGACGGCAAGATGGTGTTCAGCCGGGAGTGATCATACACAGGCCTAAAACCGGGGCTCATGCTCAGAAATTACCTGAAAACAGCCATCCGCAACCTCTGGAAATTCAGAGGCTATACCCTCATCAATATACTGGGCCTTGCCATTGGCATGGCCTGTGTGTTGCTGATCATGCTCTTTGTACAGACGGAACTGAGCTATGACCGCTTCCACGAGAACCGGGGCCGCATCTACCGCCTCACACTGGGGGCCACCAACCCGCAGACCCGCGAGAGCATGCAGCGCGCCATCGGCCCGTACCGGCTGGCGGAGGAGATGAAGGTGGATTTTCCGGATTTTACCCTTATCCGCTTTGCGGCGCAGTCGAGAGAGTTGATAGAACTGAATGATGAATTTTTCAATGAAGAGGGCCTTGCTTTTGTCGACCCGGAGGTATTTCAGGTATTTCATTTCCCCCTGCTGAAGGGTGATCCGGATGTTGTTCTGGACAATCCCTATTCCATTGTGCTTTCCGAAAGCACTGCCCGGAAGTACTTCGGGAAAACCGACCCCATAGGGAAGGCGCTTACCATCCGGGAGCAGCCCTTCGAAGTAACCGGCATAATGGCAGATGTGCCCGGTAATTCGCAGCTGAAATTCGGGGCGCTGGCCTCTATGAATTGTGCGCGGCAGGTGTTTTCACGCATTGTCCTGGAAAACTGGGGAGAAGGTTATGTCGAGACTTTTGCCCTGATACCGGAAGGCAGGCGGCCGGCCGATTATGCGGAAGCCCTGGCGGCTTTTGTGGATGTTAAACTGGAAGGCTGGCGGCAATTCTCTCCGCGCATCGTCATGCAGCCCTTTTCAAAGATGTACCTGCACTCCAGGAATATCGACAGCTTCTTTACCGGAGGAGACATTACCTACGTCTACGCCTTTTCCCTGATCGCTTTATTCATCCTGGCTATTGCCTGCATCAATTATATGAACCTGGCCACTGCGCGCTCCAGCGTGCGGTCCAGGGAGGTGGGCATGCGCAAGGTGGTGGGCGCTTCCCGGAACCAGCTGGTCAGCCAGTTCCTCAGTGAAAGCACGCTCCTGGCCCTGCTCGCCCTGGTATTGGCTGTGGGGATCGCCTATTTTGCGTTGCCGTCTTTTAACAATCTGGCGGATCGGCAGATATCCTTCTCTCTTCTCGGCAACTGGGGAATGCTGGCGGGAATGCTGGCCATCGTATTGCTCATCGGCATTGCCGCCGGCAGTTATCCCGCCTTCTTGTTGTCCGCTTTTCGGCCGGTGGCCGTCCTTTCCGGCGAGCTGAAACAAGGGCTAAAAGGAGGCGCGTTGCGCAAGGTCCTGGTCTCCTTCCAGTTCACGGCTTCCATCTTTTTGCTGATCGTCACCGGGGTCGTATATCAGCAAGTGGAGTACTGCCGGAATATGGATTTGGGCTTCGATAAAGAACATCTCGTGCTGATCGAGGGCGCCCCTGTCGAAATGCGTGGCAAGTACGATCAGTTTGCCGAGCAACTGGCGTCCAATCCGCGTATCATCTCTTCCGCCGCTTCCTCACGGGTGCCGCCGGGCAGCCTGAGCAGTTCCCTGCGCGCCCGGCCTGAGGGCATACCCGAAGAACAGCAGCAGGGCATGCAAACGGTGTGGACAGATTTTGATTTTATCGAAACTATGGGCTTCGAACTGGCTGCCGGCCGCAGTTTTTCCAGGGATTTTCCCGCCGACGCCGGCACGGCTTTTATCCTCAATGAAGCGGCGGTCCGCGAGATCGGCTGGACGAATGAAACGGCCGTCGGCAAAAGCTTCGGCAGCTCCGAGATCGCCGACTGGGAAAGCGGGCAGTGGCAGAACCGGGATGGTACGGTCATAGGCGTCCTGAAAGATTTTCATTTTGAATCCATGAAGGAGGAGATCGTTCCCACCGTGTACTTCATTGCCCCCTATATGGCCTGGAATTACGTCGTCCGCATCAAACCCGGCAACATACCCGAAACTGTCAATTTCATTGAGGACACCTGGAAGCGCTTCAATGCCGATGCGCCTTTCGAGTATAAATTTGTGGATGAGAATTTCGCGGCCCTCTACCGGGCGGAAGAACGGCAGGTTCGGATATTCGGGATATTTGCAGCGTTGGCCATCTTCATCGCCTGCCTGGGCCTGATCGGCCTGGCCTCTTTCACTGCCGAGCAGAAAAGGAAAGAGATCAGCATCCGCAAGGTGCTGGGCGCCTCCATTATGAATATCATTACCTTGTTGTCAAAAGAATTTACCTGGCTGGTGCTGATCGCCTTCCTGCTGGCCGCTCCCCTGGCCTGGTACCTGATGAGCAACTGGCTGGAAGACTTTGCCTACCGGATTTCGATAGGCGCCGGGGTGTTCCTGCTGGCCGGCCTTGCCGCCCTGATGATCGCCTGGGTTACCGTGGGCTGGCAGACGGCGAGGGTCGCCCGTGCCAATCCGGCGGAGGTGCTGCAGCGGGAGTGAGGCCCGGCCCACGCCTCAATTATTTCACTTCCAGCACCCCTTTCAACCGGATATCCTTGGAAGAGGCCCCGATCATCACCCGGAATGCCCCGGGTTCCACCACCCACTGCATGTCTTTATTGAGCATACGCAGCTCTTCGGGGCCCAGTTCAAAAGTTATTTGCCTTTCTTCACCCGGTTCCAGCGAGATGCGCCGGAAGCCTTTCAATTCTTTCACCGGGCGGGCAACGGATGCAAGTTCGTCCCGGATGTACAACTGTACGACTTCATCTCCCGCTGCCGGCCCTGTATTTTTTACGGTACAGCTGACGGCTGCCGTTTCCTCCCTGCCGATGATATTCTTGCTGAATTTCAGGCCCGAATATTCAAAAGAAGTATAGCTTAACCCGTAACCGAAGGGAAACAAAGGCTGCCCGGTCAGGTTGTAATAATCATCGCCCCGGCCGGTGGGCTTGTGGTTGTAATAGAGGGGGCACTGCCCTTCGTGCACCGGAAAGGTAAGCGGCAGCCTTCCGGCCGGGTTCTCATCGCCGAACAGGATATCGGCCAGGGCATTGCCGCCGTTCTCACCCGGATACCAGGCCAGCAGGATGCCGTCTGCTTCGTCCATCCAGCCGGCCATCGTAATGGCGCTTCCGCCTGCCAGCACCACCACAACCGGCCTGCCGGTGGCCGCCACCGCCCTGATCAGTTCCTCCTGCCGCCCGGGCAGCCCCAGCAGGGCGCGGTCCTGAAATTCTCCTTCATGAATGCCGGCGACGACAATGGCCACATCGCTCTGCCGGGCGGCGGCTACGGCCTCTTCGATCTGCCGGCGCCCGTTTTCTTCAACGGTGGCGTCCCAAACAAGCCGGAACTTTACATTTCCTTCCGGTTCGAAGAACTCCAGCTTCAGGCTGTATTCCCTGCCGGCCTCAAATTCAAAATCTTCGAGAATAACCCGGTGCGACTGCTTTTTCCAGTTGTCGATCAGCAGTTCGCCGTCCAGGTAAAGCCGGTAGCCGTCATTTCCTTCCACACCTATTTTGCGGGTTCCCGTACCGGGCGCCTTCAACCGGCCGGACCACCGCACCGAATACCAGTCGTAGGGCAGGGCAGGGTGGGGCGAAAAGAGCGTCCATCCGAATTGCACTTGCTCGTCGATGCGGCTTACGGCGGGGTTTCCTTCCAGCTTGATGTTGTCGAAATATTCCCCGTGCAGGCCTGGCTGCGTTTTTCCGTTTATCGAAACGGACAGATATGCCGGCGCGATCGTTTCGTAAGGGGTGTCATGCAGAGGCGTCCCCTCGGCGTAAACGACTTTGTCTTCTCCGATCACCCGGATGATCCCATCATATATCGACGCCACTTCATTGCCGGGGCCGCTGTAGCCGCCCAGCCGGCCGGCTTTGGCGTCGAAACCGATAAGCGCCAGTTTTTTTACGGACCTGTCAAGCGGCAGCGCCCGGCCGTTATTCTGCAAAAGCACCATCGATCTGGCCGCCGCCCTTCGCGCCAGTTCCCGGTGATCCTCATGCCCGTTCCAGAAGGCCGCCTTTTGGGGGTCCACATACGGGTTTTCAAATAATCCCAGTTCAAATTTGGCCCTCAGTACCCGGCGCACCGCATCGTCGATAGCCTGTTCATCCACCATGCCGTTTTTGAAGGCCTCCCAGAACAGGGGATAATGCTCGTATGCCGTCTGAAAGAGTACATCCAGGCCGCCTTCCACAGCATCTTCCGTGGCTTCGGGATAATCTTCGGCGGTGAAGTGCAGGACGTTGGCGCCGCCGGTAGCGCCCGCATCGGAAATGACAAAGCCCTTAAATCCCCAGTCCTCCTTCAGTTTCCGGCGCAGCAGCCATTCGTTCGACGTGCAGGGCGTGCCGTCCAGCGAATTATAGGCCGTCATAACAGACCGGGCGCCGGCCTGGGTGAATGCCGCTCTGAAGGCCGGAAAGCAGATTTCCTCCAGCAGGCGTTCGTTATAGTGGATCGGATAGCTGTCGCGGCCGCCCTCGCCGACATTGGCCACGAAGTGTTTGGGGGTGGTAATAACGCCTGCCTTTTCGAAAGGCCGGATAAAGGCCAGGGCCATCTGCGTGGTGAGGTAAGGGTCTTCTCCATAAGTCTCTTCAGTGCGCCCCCAGCGGACATCGCGGGCGATATTCAGTACCGGCGAAAGGATTTGCCGGATGCCCCTGGAGCGGGTTTCCCGGGCGATCGCGCGCCCCACCTCGCCCACCAGGGACGTATCCCAGCTGGCCGCCAGGGCAATCGCCTGAGGGAAGGCCGTCGCTCCGTCGCGAACCAGGCCGTGCAGGGCTTCGTCGAAGGGAATGATGGGGATGCCCAGGCGGGTTTCCTCGGCGAAGTATCGCTGTATTTCATTGATCAGGGCCGCCGCCTCCGCCGCTGAGCCGGAAGGGCCGTATTCCAGCAACTGGCCGGCGGCATCCGCCTGTTGGCCCCTGGCCGCTGCCTGAAAGCCAAAGATGCCGTGCCGGTAGCGCTCTTTGCCGTCGCTCAGATCGCCGGGGATCATGAACATTTGCCAGAATTTTTCTTCCAGGGCCATTCTGCCCAGAAGGTCCTCCACCCGTTCTTCGACGGGCAGGGCCGGATCCTGGTAAGGAAGCTTTTTCTGCCCGGCCGCGGGCAGGGCGGTTGCGGTTAAAATAGCGGCAAGCAGGAATTTGACAACTGGCCGCAGGTGGAGGGTGGAAAGGATTTTTGACATTTTCTTGCTGATTTTATCAGAGGCGGGGGGAGTTAACCTCAATTATCCAACCCCGGAGGCTGGCCGGTCATTTTCTCCTGATGCATCATATCCACGATCATGATTTTTTGCCAGATTTTCCTGGACAGTTCGTGGGAGAGCATTTCCACTTCGTTGACGCTGTTCAGCACCTGGCTGTCCTGAAAGTACTGCACGTGCAGCGCCGCCAGTTTTGAGTTGATGGACAACAGGTCGGTGCAAAGGTCGAGATAGCGGACCAGGTGTTCCGGCGCCTGGAAGCGGGGGTCGCCCGCTTCGCCCGGGGCGAGAATGTTGTTGGGGTCTTTGGCCAGTTGGTGCATATCCACCACGTGGGCGAAACTGCGCAGGCGATGCAGGGAATCGAGGGCCGCCCGGCGTTTGAGCCGGCTCTCCAGGGTTGCAAAGAAGAGGATGCCGATGGTGAGAAAAATGAACTCATTGGTTACGCTTTCGATAGCCTGGAGGGTTTCCATCAGGCCGTCCTGCCCGGTGGGAGCGATGGTGAGCGCCATATAGAAAACCCAGGCCGCCACCCCTACCAGGAGGGTGATACCGATCATCGTCAGAACCCGCAGCGCCCATATCGGCCGCCGCAGTTTCTCGGCCAGGCGGACGATCACCTGCCCTACTTCCTGCAATTCAGCAGATACTTTCCCCAGGCCCGAGCCCGGGAAAAAGCCGTTAATTCGTTGCTCTATACTCTTCAGCGTGTTCAGGATGTGAACGGAGTCGAGCTCGCTGTATTTTCCGCTGGGGAATTTTACAGGTAAAAATCGTCTGGCGGGCATAGCGCTGGTTTTTGTGCGGGGTAAACTTCGGAAATTTTTGAGAGAAAAACAGAGTGGCGGAGGTATGGTTTGCCCCTTGGGACAAACCATGCAGAAGAAACACCGTAGAGCATGGCCAGTATAAAAACCCTGCTCTTCCCGAACCTTATTTCCATTTTACCGTACAACCATCTGCAGCCCGGCCGGAAATGAAGTTTCCGCCGGCTGTCATATATTCGTACCTGGGTTCTGCAGGATCAAGGTTTGGCAGGGTTTTTGACTTATCGTTATCAGCTCTTTGTTATTGGGGCCGGCTTTGGCCCGGCAACAAACAACAAACAACGAATAACAAACAACGAATAACGAATAACGAACCAACCCCCACCCTCCCCGCAACCCCCCAACAAAAAAAGGATTCCATGGTAACGAGAAAAACTACCCTGCTGGCGCTGTGCTGCGCCCTTGCCACTACGCTTTTCAGCCAAAGTTTCGACTCCGGTTTTCAACCCTTCATCACCCGCCCCGGCGATGTGGAGTGCCTCTCCGTTCTACCCGACGGGCGTTTCCTGGCGGCGGGCAGTTTCAGCTTCGCCAACCGCGAGCAACGAGCCAATATCGCCCGCTTCCTGGCCGACGGCAGCCTGGACGGGAGCTTCCGCCCGGCCGTCAATTTTGCCATCACTGCCATGGCCGTTCAGCCCGACGGCAAGGTGCTCGTCGGGGGCAGCCATTTGGATGAGAGCGCGCCGGAGGGTATTACCGTCCTACGGCTCCACACTGACGGCAGCCTGGACAACAGCTTCCAGGCCGGCTTTGCGCCCGACGGCAGTTTCGCCGATATTGCTGTGGAGAACAACGGCGCCATCCTCGTGGGGGGCTCTTTCAACAGTTTTGACGGGCAGGCCGCCCAGGGCGTCGTCCGCCTGAGCAGCAACGGCAGCCTGCAGAACATCATCCCGTTGAACGCCAACGGGGTGGTCTTCGTCAGCAGCCTGCTGGCGCAGGCCAACGGGCGCTTCGCCGTCGGCGGCGTCTACAACGAGGAGGCCTATCTCAGCTACCACGAGTACAGCGGCGCTCCGGTTGCCGGCTTCAACTTTTCCATCACCCTGCCCGGCACGGCCAACATCCTGGTCAGTATCCGCAGCCTGGATCAGGACAATCTCGGGCGCATCGTCTTCAGTGCCGGCACTTTCCTCATCCGCTACGCGGTGGGCATCATAAGCCCTAATGGCAATTACGCCGCCTGGAATTACGTCTACGGCATCCCCAGGGCCGTGGCGGTAGACGGCAACAACAATATCCGCGTAGCCGGCGATTTTGAAGGCGTCAGCGCCCTGCATGCTTTCAACCCGGCAACGGGGCTGACGGCCTACGCAGGCGGCGCCGGCGCCGACGGCCTCATCCGCTGCGCGGCGGCCCATCCTGCCGGCGGCTTCCTCATCGCCGGGCCCTTCAGCGCCTTCAATGGGCAGCGCTGTCTGGGCCTGGCCCGCCTCAGCAGTACCGGCGCCCCCATGGCTGGTTTCGGCGCCGCCCTGGAAAGCGCGGGCGTCGTGCGCTCCATGGTGCGCAGCGGCGATGACAAGCTCTACATCAGCGGCCAGTTCGCCATGGCCGGCGATACTTACAGCCCCAATATTGCCCGGCTGCTCCTGGAAACCGGACAGGCCGACCCCGGCTTTACCAACCCCGGTATCAGCTATGAAAATGAAATCCGGCAGATCACCCTCGACGCCCAGGGGCGTGTGCTGGCCGCCGGCGTCAACAGCAATAATGCCGAACACCCCAACGAAGCGCCGGTGATGCGCCTGCTGCCCAACGGCGCCTTCGACCCCGCCTTCCAGATTCCCCCGGCCTTGTACCCGCTGGGAGGCATCACCAAAGTGCAGCCGCTGCCCAACGGGCAACTTCTGGTAATTGGCAGCTTCACCGTCTTCGACCAGGGAGTCATCGCCTCCAAAGCGGCCCTGTACAATGCCGACGGCAGCCTGGCGCCGGGCTTTTCCAGCCGCATCCAGGCCGCCGATGTTACCGATGTTCTTCTGCAGGCCGATGGCAAAATCCTGCTCGGGGGGCGTGACATCCGCTACGATGGCGCCGCCCCGCAGCCCATCATAAGGCTCGATGCGGCCCTCAACCGGGATCCCTCTTTCCTGGCGCCTTCCAATATTATCTGCACCAGCGGTTGCCGTTTTAAGTTCACCGAGCTGGAGGATCACAGGCTGCTGGTGGGCGGCGCTTTCCGCACCGATCCCGGCCAGGCCACGGCCTTCCGCATGATCCGCCTGCTGGCGAACGGCGCTCTGGATGACAGCTTCCAACTGGCCGGCGCCTTCGATAACCACGAACCCTATGTCGACGGCGGCCCCCGCCGTATGCTGAGCATGCCAGACGGGAAAATCCTGGCCGTGGGCCTGTTTGACTCGCTGGGTATGCTGCCCGCTCCTTCCATGATCCTGCTGGAGGCAGACGGGAGCGTGGCTGACAACCTGCCGGGCCTCTCCTTCGGGCGGCAGTTCCTCTTTGATGCCTTTCTGCTGGACGATGGCAGCTTCCTCGTCGGCGGCATCCTGTCGGATCCCAGCCGGCCGGCACAGAGCGGCCTGGCGCGTGTCATCCCCGCCGCCCTGACTACCGCTTCCATTTCCGGGCAGGTGTACACCTTCAACGGCGTACCGGTGGAGGGCGTTGAGATCGGCATCGTCGGCCAGCCTTCCGGCAACCTGCTGACCGATAACGGCGGGCGGTTCACTTTCTCCGATCCCGATATAGGCGGCCATTATCAAGTAATGCCCATGCTCAATATTGGCCATACCAATGGCGTGAGCACGCTCGACCTGCTGCTGATCAGCCAGCACATTCTGGGCAATGACCGCCTGGACAGCCCGTATCAGATCATCGCCGGCGACGCCAACAACTCCCAATCCCTCACCACCCTGGACCTGATCAGCATCCAGAAGCTGATCCTGGGCCGGAT
>CAZAXA010000088.1:0-14251 GCA_964488965.1 uncultured Phaeodactylibacter sp.
TCTGGGCGGAGCAATGGGTCGATACCGGCATCGCCGCCCTGATCATCGCCTTTCAGCCGCTTATGGTGGTGTTCATGATGTGGTTGCTGTACGCCAAACGCCCCGGGCCTATGGTGCTGGCCGGCGTGGCCCTGGGAGTGGTGGGTATGGTATTGCTGGTAGGGCAGCAGCGCTTCGTCACCGACCGGGATACCCTCATCGGGATGCTGGTCATCATCGGCAGCATGACGAGCTGGTGCTACGGCTCGGTCACCCTGAGCCGGGCCAACCTTCCGCAGAACCGCCTGCAGAGTTCCGCCATGCAGATGCTCATGGGCGGATCCATCCTCATCGTTCTGGCGCTGCTGAACGGCGACGGGCAGCGCTTCGACCCGGCCATGCTCAGCTGGAAAGCCGGCCTGTCCTGGCTCTTCCTGGTCTTCTTCGGTTCTCTGGTCGCTTTCTCGGCCTTTACCTACCTGCTGCAGCACGTCAGCCCGGATAAGGTGGCCACCTCCAACTATGTGAACCCGGTAGTGGCCATGTTCCTGGGCTGGGCCTTCAACAATGAGCTGATCACACAGCAATCCATACTGGCCGCGCTGCTGATGCTGGCCGGCGTATTCTTCATCAACTCGCGCCTGCAGGTAAAAGGAAAACCGCCCGAAGCAGGAAGCCCGGGCGGTTCGGTGCGGAAGAAGAAGGTTTATCTGGTTGATTAGGTTGATTGATCAACCAAACCAACTCAGTTCATCAACTGCTGATGGAACTGCTGCTCCACCACCTCCCGCAGGCGCTGGCGGGCGCGCATCAGCCGGGTTTTGACGTTGGATCCCGTCATGCCGGTGGCCTGGCAAATTTCATCGACCGACAGGCCCTGGAGGTAGAACTGCCTGAGTACCGAGGCATCTTTGACGGATAACAGGCTCAGGGCCCGCTGCAGCCACTGGCTGACTTCCTTCCGCTCGAGGCGTTCCAGCGCTTCCGGAATGCGCGCCAGGTGGTAAGCTTCCGGGATGGCGTCGACGCCTACCTGTTCGTAAGGCCGGCTCTTGCTCTTGTACCGGTTGATGGCCGTGGTTATGGCGATGCGGCACAGCCAGGAACTGAGCTTGCACTCCCGGCGGAAACCGGGCAGGGCGCGGTACATGCGTACGAAGGTGTCCTGAAGGGCCTCCTGGATGTCTTCCTCTTCTTTCAGGTAACGGGTAATAACTGCCCGCAGCATCCGCTCATGGCGCTGGACGATAACGGTATAGGCCATCTGGCTGCCGGCCAGCGCCATATCGATCAGCGTTTCATCAGAAAGGGAACTGGCAGTTTTAGAAGTGTCGGGTCTTGCAATTGTGGTTGTCATGATGGGTGATTTTTTAATCTGATACCGATACCACAAATGTATCCCCTAAAGGCCAACGGGTAAATCGAGTTTTTACCGTTGGCGGTTTTGGCCTTATAATTTGCTGAAGAGATACTTTTCCATCATTCACAACCTGGCGATCCGCTCCAGGAATTCCGCCTTTTTACTGCGCGAGACCGGCACGGTATGCCCGTTCTTCATGACGATCTCGCCGCCTTCTCCGCGGATGTATTTTTTGATATGGCTGAGGTTGATCAGGTAGGAATTGTGCACCCTCATGAAGCCGGCGGGGATCAGCAATTCCCCCACGTCCTTGATGGGTTTGGACAACAGCATGCTCTCGCCGTCCATGAAAAAAAGGTTGGTGTAACTGCCTTCGCTCTGGCAGAGAACGATATCGGCCACATCGACAAAATGCAGGCCTTCCAGCGTTGACAGGGCAATGGTACGGGGAGGCTCGCCCGCGGCCGTGCGGGTGCGCTCCATGAGCTCAAACTGGCCCCACTGTGGCGACTGGCGCTGCTGCTGCGCTTTTTCCACCGCGGCCTTCAGCTCGTCGATATCGATGGGCTTGAGCATATAATCCAGGGCGCTGATCTTGATGGCGCGCAGGGCATATTGATTGTAGGCAGTAGTGAAAACTACCTGAAAGGCGACGGGCCGCACCCGCTCCAGCAGGTCGAATCCGTTGAGCCGGGGCATCTCGATGTCCAGGAAAAGAATATCCGGCGGGTTGTCCTTTATGTAATCCACCGCCTTCTGAGGGTCGTTGAATTCCGCCGCCACTTCCACTTCCGGGCAGTGCCTGGCCAGCAGGGCGGAGAGCAGCTCGGTGCAGTACAGCTCATCGTCGACGAGTATGGCTTTCATTTGTTGTCTGTTGTTTGTTGTTTGTTGTTTTACCGGAGCAATGCCTGAACGTACAAAGAACACCAAGATTTGGCTATTTCTATCATTACCTCCGTTTCATTACACCATACCCTCACTCCAGGGGCAGAAAAAGGCTCACCCTCGTCCCTGCCGCTTCGCCCTGTCCATCTTTCAGGTCTTCGATCTCCACGGTGGCTTTCGCTTCGTAAATCTGGTTGATGATCCCGATGCGTTCGGCAGTCACCTTCATCCCGTGTGACTTATGCAGGGTAGCGGATTTGCTCTTCAACTGCTTTGCCATCTCGCGGCCGATGCCGTTGTCCTCCACGACTATGCACAGGCGCCCTTCCCGGGGAAAGGCCCTAATCTCCAGGTGGCAGTCGTCGCTTTCTTTATGCATCAGGCCGTGCCAGATGGCATTTTCCACATAAGGCTGCACCAGCATGGGGGGCACTTCGATGCTGCTGGTGTCCAGTTCCGGCGATATATCGATCTTATAGGAAAAGCGGCCGACAAATCGCATAGCTTCCAACTCGACATACAGGCGCAGGGCTTCCAGCTCGTCCCGCAGGGATACCTGGTCGCTGCGCGAATTGTCGAGCACCAGGCGGATGAGGCGGGAGAACTTGGTCAGGTATGACGAAGCGGCATCCGGCTCGTTGCGCTGGATGAAGCGGTTGATGGAATTGAGGCAGTTGAACAGGAAGTGGGGGTTCATCTGCGACCGGAGGGCCGCCATTTCCACCTCTGCCAGCTTTTTGTTGAATTCTGCTTTCATTTGTTCTTCTCTTCGAATCTGTTGAATGCGCAGGCGGTAAGCGCCGTAGCCCATCCCTGCAAAAGCGGACAGCAGCAGGGTGATGAACCAGGGCCTACGCCAGAACGGAGGAGTGATCACGATACTCAGGCACTGCTCGTCGCTACGCACTCCGTCCTTGTTCTTAGCTTTTAGACAGAACCGGTAGCGCCCCGGTGGCACTTTGGTATAATTGGCGATCCGGCGGTTGCCCGCCGCTATCCATTCTTCATCCAGGCCTTCGAGTTTGTAGTAGTAGGTGTTCTCTTTCGGCAGGGTAAAGTTCAGGGCCGTGTACTGGATGGAGAAGAAGTTTTCAGAAGGCTTCAGCTGCAGTTCGTCGCCGAAATCGATATAGCGCCCGTCTTTTGTATATTCGACGCCCCCTACTTTAAAAGAAGCGAGGGCAAGGCGGGGCGGCCGTTCATCGACGGGCAGGCTGTCGGGGTGAAAGCGTATAAATCCACGCTTGGTGCCGGAAAAGAGCGCTCCATCCAGCCCCACCGAAAAGCCGTCCAGGTTGGCGTCGATCTTCAGCCCGTGCCGTTCATCGTAGTTGCGGATGGCCAGAGCGCGGGGGTCGATGCTGCTGATGCCACTGCCCGTGGCCATCCATATGCGCCCCTTTTTATCCTTGCCCAGCCCTTCCAGCAGGCTGTTGGCCAGGCCATCCTCTTTGGTAAACAACCGGGCCCGGCCCTGTGTATCATAACGGAAAAGCCCCTGCCGGCAGGCGATCCACAGGTTGCCTTCTTTATCCGTTTCCAGGCCGGTAATTTCGATCAGGGCCAGGGAACTGTCCCCAAGTTGAAATTCCGGGTAATGCGCCCACTCACCCGACGTCAGGTTGATGCTGAACAAACCCTCGTTGTTGGTGCCTATCCAGAGGGTGTTACGCCCCGGGTTCATGGCCAGACAGTAGGCCGACCGGGGCTGAGGCATCCCATCGGGGGCATTGGCGTACTGCAGCTTCCCGCTCTGCCGGCCGTAGTGCAGCACCCCTGCCCGCCATTTGCTGATCCACAGGCCGCCCGAAGCATCCTCCTCTATATCAAAAGTGGCCCGGTCAGAAACTCCCGGCGGCAGGGGAGGCATTTCAATGGCCTTTAGTTTCCGCCGGCCCAGGCTGGCCTGAAACAGCCCTCCCTCCGCCAGCAGCCAGGTAAGGCCATAACTATCGCGAAAAATGCGGGTGGGCGAATGGCGGAGTGCCGGCTGAAATTCCCGGCTGATATCCCTGGACTTCCCGGTAAGCGGGTCGTAAAGCAGGATCAGGTTGGTGTAAAAAGAGGTAATATAATACAAGCCGTCGCCGGGGTTCTCGAAAATATCAAAAACGGAGTTATCGTAATCGTAAACGGGATGGTCTTCCAGAAATACATGGCGAAAACCCTGCAGGCGAGGGTCCAGCTTGCTCAACCCGCCGGAAGTGCCGACCCAGAGGATGCCGTCCGGGTCCGTCAGGGCCACGGTGGGGCCGGCGCCGGGAAAACTGTAAGGGTCGTCCGGCAGGTGTTTTACCGGAAAGAATTGCCCCTTTTCAGGGTAAAGGATGCCGGGTTGGCTCATCCATACGCCGCCGTCGCTCATGAGGGCCACATCGTTGCTGGCATTGATAAAACTGCTGGGAACGGCATTCCAGTTCTTCCACTTACCTGTTAGCGGATCGAGCGAATAAAGGTCCTGCCCGAAAATGGTGAACCAGGCCAGCCCGCGCTTCTCGTCGGTACAAACGGCATTGGGGCCAAACTTCAGAGGGAGGCCATCCAGCTTGTAAGGAGTGATCTTTTTGGATGGAAGATCGAGGGTGAACAAGCCGAAAAGGCTGCCGGCCCAGGCTTCATCCGGGCCCTTATAAGTAACGGAGGTGAAGCCATTGGACTGAGCGTAGCGATAGTTCTCCGGCCGCTCTGCTGCCGGCACCTCCGGAGCTTCCAGCCATTCGTAATCAAAACTGCCGGGAGGGAACCATATCATCAAAGGCCCGTCTCTGGTGACCACCACATGGCCCTGGCTGCCGATGAAAATGGAACAGCCGTTGTTGAAGGACCAGTTGGCCACGTCTTCCGGGCGGACGGGAACATGCGTGAAAGTGCCGGCCGACGGATCGTAAATGTCAATGCCCCGGTTGTGAGCGATCCAGATGCGGCCGCCGGGGCCTTCCGCCAGGGCGGCAATTACTTCTCCTCCCAGGCTGTTGCTGCTCGCGGGATCCGGAAGGAAAACCTGAAAGTCGTAACCGTCAAAGCGGTTAAGGCCATTGGCGGCGCCCACCCAGAGGAAGCCGCGGCTGTCGCGCAGCAGGCTGCGCACCTCATTGTGAGAAAGGCCATCGCGGGTGGTGAAGTTCTCAAAATGGAAATCCTTCTGCGCAGCCGTGCACAGCCAGCAGAACAAAGCGGTCAGCAGAAAGGCCAGGCGGCGCATAGGAAACGGATTGGTAAATTTGTTTGGCTCACTAAGTTACGCAGCCCCGCCGTTTTTGCCGGAATAAATTTATAGTTGGCAAGATTGAGTTTATATTTGAAGCAAACGCCTGGCCGAGGTTTACAAAACTCCTGAAGTTTCGCAAACCTGAGGCTTCCTTCATTCCCTGTTCTCTATCTCCGGCGCCGGCCCCAGCACCTCTTCGATGCTCATATACTTTACCGGCCCCAGGGCTTCCACTTCCCCGCCGATCAATTCACGGTCGCCCACCACCACCAGGATCATATTTTCCGGGTGAACATGCTTCCTGGCGGCCGCTTCCACCTGTTCTTCCGTCACAGCCAGCAGCTTGCCGATGTGTTGGTTGAGGTAATCCCCGGGAAGATCGTAAAAGGCCACGTCGCTCAGGTTGGCGGCGATGGATTCTACGTCCTCGAACTCGGCGGGGAAGCCCAGCGCCTGATAGTTGCGCGCTTTCTCCACTTCTCCGGCCGACACCTCCCTGATGTTGTTGAGTTCTTTCAGGAATTCCTGAATGGCCGGGCCGGTGACGTCCGACTGCACATCGGCGTAGGCCAGGAAGTACCCCTGGTATTGCGGCTGCCAGAAGGCCGACCTGGCGCCGTAGGCGTAGCCGTGCTCCTCCCGGATATTCTGGTTGAGGCGGGAGGTGAAGGAGGCTCCCAGGATGGTGTTCATCACCGAGATGGGATACTCGTCTGCGGTTTTGCGGCTCAGGCCGGGATGGCCGAACCGCAGGACAGATTGCGCCGCCCCCGGCTTATCGACCAGGCAGATGGTAAAACCCTCCTGCTTCGGCGGAGGCGGAACCTCCCGCCTCTTGAGCTGCCCGCCTTTCCAGCCGGCCAGCGCCTTGCCGAGGCTCTTCCTCAGCCCTTCCCTGTCGATATCCCCGACGACGACCAAAAAGGAATTGGCCGGGGCGACGTATTCCCGGTGAAAATCCCGGAGGTGCTGCACCGTCAGAGCCTTCAGGCCGGCCTCCGTGCCCGAGCCGCTCCGCCCGTAGGGATGCTCCTTTCCGTAAATGAGCTGGTTGAAAGCCTCCATGGCCACCGCCCGCGGCTCATCGTGGGCCTGGGCCAGGGCGACCAGCGCTTCGGTGCGCTTCCGCTCGAGCTCTTCCTGCTCGAAGCGGGGCCGCAACAGCACGTCGGCAAAGAGCGGCAGGGCCTCCTCCAGCCGGGAGGTGGGCGTGAACAGGCGCAGGCCGAGTTGTTCCCGGTTGGAATAGGTGCTCAGAGAAATGCCCAGGAAATCGGCCTCTTCCGACAGTTCGAGAGCGTTGCGCTCCCCGGCCCCTTCATCCATCATATCTGCCGTCATCTCCGCCAGGCCCAGCTGGCCGGGAGGGTCATAGATGCTGCCGGCACGGCTCACCAGAATGAACTGCAGCAACGGCAGGTTGTGCCGCTCCACCAGGTAGACAGGCAGGCCGTTGTCCATATTAAATTGCTGTATTTCCGGAAGCTGCAGCGGCTTGGGGCTTTCGGGCTTAGGGTAATGGCTGCGGTCCGCCGGCTGGGTATAAGTTATCGCTGTAATAAACAGGAGGCACAGCATTAGAAGGATCGATCTCATGGTTTGACGATTTTCCGGGAAACTGCTAATTGGGTTTGTCCTTCCGGCACGATGCTCAGCAACACCCGATTCTGAGGATCGAGGTGGCGCCGGGCCGCCATGGAAATGTCGCCCACCGACAAGGACTTATAGCGGCCGAGGTCTTCGTTGGCGTAATCGGGGTTGCCGGTATAGTAGTAGTACTCATTCATCGCGTCGGCCTTGCCGAGCAGGCTCTGGAAAGAGCGCAGCATGCTCACCTCCCGCTGGTTGACGCAGCGCTGCAGTTCCCGCTCCGCAGGCGGCGCCTCCTTCAGTTGCTCTATCTCGGCGTCGATGACGGCCAGCAGTTCCTCCAGGGAATGGCCGGGGCGGGCGGTAGCGGACAGGATGAACATGGACTCCATCGCCCGGGAAGCCTGAAAGGCCGAGACGTCCTGGGCGATACCCAGTTCATAAACCAGCTTCTTATAAAGCCGCGAATTTTTTCCGTCCGTCAGGATATCGGCGATGACGTCCAGCTCTGCATCGCCGGGAGCATAGTAAGAGGGCGTCGGATAGGCCAGGTACAGGCGCGGGAGTTGCACCTTGTCCTCCAGCGTCAGGTGTTCCGGCCCGGCCATGGCGAAGGGCTGCGATGGGGGCGGAAGCACTTCCTCTCCTGCCGGAATCTCGGCAAACCAGTACTTCACCCGCTCCAGGGCCTTTGCAGGGTCTATGTCTCCGGCAATGACCAGCGAGGCGTTGCCGGGGCTGTAGTACCGTTTGAAGAAATCCACCACATCTTCATAGGATGCGGCGGTCAGGTCTTCCATATACCCGATGGTCGGCCAGTTGTAAGGGTGCCCCTTCGGGTAGAGGCTCTCCACCAGGCGGATCCAGGCCATGCCATAGGGGCGGTTCTCATAAGACTGCCGCCGCTCGTTCTTCACCACGTCGCGCTGGCCGTCCACCTTTTCCGGCGACATGGCGCCCAGCAGGTAGCCCATGCGGTCGGATTCCAGGAACAGCGCCATGTCCAGCGCGCTGGATGGCAGCACCTCGTAGTAGTTGGTGCGGTCCGTATTGGTGGAACCGTTGTTGCTCCCGCCGACGGACTCCAGGAGGTTGTCGAAATCTCCCTCCGCCACATGGCCCGACCCTTCGAACATGATGTGCTCGAAGAGGTGGGCAAAGCCGGTGCGCCCCGGCTTCTCGTGGCCCGAGCCTACATGGTACCACATATTGACGGCCACCATGGGCACGCTATGGTCTTCATGCAGGATGACCGTCAGCCCGTTGGGCAGGGTGTGTATCTGGTACGGCAACTGCAGGCCGCCCTGCCCGAAGGCCAGAGAGCCCGGCAGCAGCGCCGTCATCCAGAGTATCATTCGGTTCTTCATGACCTTGGTTTTGTGATTTTTCGAAGAAAGGTACTTACTATAAAAGATAAAATCGGGGGAAATATTGCCAAAAAAGCTTCGGAGAACAATCACTCCGTAATACTCAACAGCAGAAAATCGAACTGATGCCGCCCGCCCGCCGGCAGGAAGTCATCCCCCAGCACATAACTGTAGCGCAGGCCGAAGCCCACCTCCAGCAGGCGCAGAAAGCGCACGTCAAAGGCCAGCTCCAGGCCGGCAGACTGCTGTATCCAGGTGTTGGTAAAGGGCGGGCCGGCGCTCAGCCAGGCATGGTCATAAAAGGCATTGGCCTTTACCCGCTTCAGGAAGGCCAGGCCGCCCAGAGCCCGGTCGGGGTAGAAAAGGGGCAGGTAGTAGTTGATCCCCAGCTTGTACACCTCATCCCCGAAAACCGTGCCGTAACCCCGCGGATAGACGAACAGGTTGGGAAAGCGGTAATTGTCGAGCACATCCTGCCGCTGGTACATGCCGTTGGCCACCAGGCTGTGGTTGCGCCCCAGGCCGGGCAGGAAGACATCCGCCCTGCCCAGGAAGACATCCGGCCGGTAGGCGCCGCCGCCAAAAGCCGTCCGGTAGTGCAGGTCGAGGTTGAGCCCCAGGCGGGGGTTGAGGTGCTGCAGGGCTGCCCGGCGAAAGCTGCGGAAGATCAGCCGCAGGCTCATCGCGTTCAGGGTGGCGCTCCGCAGGGGCGCCCGGAAGAGGAAGCCCAGTTCCTCCAGCCTGCCCGGCCCGACGACAAGGGTATCCCGGGAATTATCCGGATCGTCGAAATTGCCGTCCACGTTCAGGCCGATGTTCTGATAATCGGCCCGCAGGCTGAGGCTGTTGAAAAAATTGCCCTTCGTCAGGTTCAAAGGGAGGGCAAGGCCGCCGGAAGCCCGGTTTTCCCGCCAGCCTTCCACATAGGCATTGGAGTAGATCGTGCTGTCATTCGCCGGTGAAAAATTGTAGATCACCGCCGAGCGGTTGGCGCTGATGAAGCCGGCGTTGATGAAAGGATAGAGCTCCGCATAGGTAGCGCCCGCCGCAAATGTCCATTCCCTTTCATTGACATTGTAATAGGAGCCTGCTTCCATGGAGAGGGTGCCGAATTTGTTGTCGGAAAGGATGCGGGCCCCATAGACGGGAGGGTCGAGGTAAGGCAGCCAGCTGTGCGGGTTGATGATCCCGCTCCACTTGCTGAATTTTTTCACCTCAAACTCCTCCTTCCCCGCTTTTTCCACAATGCTGCCGCCTTCCTGTTCCGCCATTATGCCGGCATAGGGGAAGGCGCCCTTGCTTCCGGGATCGAAAGCCTGCCACAGGGCCTGATCCAGTTCCACTTCAACGACATTATACCCTTGTGGATGAAATTCACTGTAAGCCAGCTTCCGGCCTGCCGGAGAAACCGCCGGCTGGAAGGCGCCCAGGGGGGATGAGGTCAACTGAAAAAGGGTTTTGTCTTCCAGGTTCAGGGCAAAGATGTTGTTGACCCCGGTATAAGCCCCGGAAAAATAGACGTATGCCCCCCTGGGGAAAGGATGGCTGATCTGATGGGGAGAAGGCTCCGTCAGCCATTCCACCGCCCCGCTTTCCCAGTGGATCATCTGCAGGGCATTGGTTTCGCCTTTCTGGGCCACCGCTACGATGTGCCGGCCGTCCTCCGCCCAGCGGGGGAAAGTGTAAAAGTAATTGTCCGGGTTGGGGAGTTTGCGAAGGAGGGCCCCGCTTTCCGCATCCAGGATAAGCAGGCTGTACTGCATATTTTCGTCTGCTTCCACCGCAACGATCCACTGCGCCCGGGGAGAAAGGGCCGGAGAAAAGTATTTGGTACGGGAGGATAGTTTTCTCTTTTGTTTTCCGGCAATATCATAAGAGCGGACAATGGAGAAGTTCTTGTTCCGCCAGCGGGGGTCATAGCTGATCTCCGCCCAGCATATCTGGCCGGCCGCCAGCGACAAGGTGGAATTCAAAGGATCTGTAATGATCCCTGGTTCAGTGAGCTTTTCCTCCTGCCCTCCGGCGCCGATACTGATGTATGCCGGTATCTGATCATAGCCGCTTTTGGCCACGATGAGCGCTTCCTCGTCCACATACTGAGGGTTGGTATAATGGGTGACCGTCTTTTTGGGGCGGCTATTGATCTGCTCCCCGGCCGTATAGGCCGCGGCCTTTTCCTCCGCCTTCCATTCCCTTTCGAGGCCTTCCATCGTTTTTTGATACAATTCTTTTGTGCTCAGCCCCGTCCTCTTTTTCAGGCTTTTGCCGAAGGGGTAAAAGAGCCCCCGGAAGCGGGTGGCGTCGTCCAGGACGCCCGCCCAGACATCCCTTCCGAACTCCCTGCGGGCGTAGGCCGTCATGTAATAGCCGAGGTTGTACCAGTCGGGCACAAAGTCCTTCAGGGAGCCGGCGGCGGCCTTCTCATAGGAATACTGAAGGCCGTTGCGGATCAGGGAATGGTATTCCATGGTGAAGGCCGGCAGGCGCCCCCTGCCCGAAGCGGTGAGGGCCGTTTCCATCACCGTGGCGTCCCCTTCGAAGTACCAGCGCGGCAGGGCCAGCCCGAACATGCCGCCCCAGGCCCAGGAGCCGAAGATCGCCCTGGCCACCCTGGCCAGGCCGGCGTTTGAATTGCCGAATTGCTGGACATGCCGGTACTCGTGAATGGCCAGCCCGTCCAGCCAGTCGTTGGTATAATTGAACTGGGGCGGGGTCGTATAAAATTCCGACCGGAAGGGCCCGACGGTGACAAAGCCGTTGGGGGCGATCGTCTGGTTTTGAAGCAGGATCGTCACTTTCTGCCGGCTCTCTCCGACGGAGGCCGTATGGTTGTCCCACAGATAGTGCACCATGTTGGCCACCCGCTGCCCCGCCGGTTCGAGCCCTTCCGGAAAGACTACCTGCACCCGATCGGTATGAATCTGCCTCCATCGGAGCGACAGCGGATTGGCGCCGATGATGTTGGACGGGACCTGGGCCGAAAGCAGGGAGGCTGTGCTTATGACAATAAAGGTTAAGGTTGAGGTTAAGGTTGAGGTTGAGGTTAAGGTTGAGGTTGAGGTTAAGGTTGAGGTTGAGGTTGAGGTTGAGGAAGGTGTCTTCATAAAATGATGCGTGTAGTTGGTGTTTTCGTGCCTTCGTGGCAAGAAGACACCATAACCTGAATAATTTGCAAAAATCATAAAAAAACTGCCACCCTCCTCCCCTGCCCTTTGTCCAATGGGAAAAAATCTGAAACCTATCGCTACGAATTTTCCAGAGAGACGGCAAGGTAACCTTCAACGAAGGCGCCAGGAAGTGCTTCGCCGGAGACCCGGACACCCGCAGCGGCGCCTGGGGCTGGCAGGAAAATGAAACCGTCATCGCTGTGACGGAGGCCGGGGAGACGGAAAAATGGGAAGTCTCCAAACTGGCCGCTGCGGAACTGGTAGCCGAGTATGTCGTCATAGAGGATGGCATTACTTACACCTTCAGCCTGAGCTATGGCAAGAAGTAGTTCCGGGACTTTTGAGGTACGATTTTAAAACAGTTTCTAAAAAAAATCCGAAAAATATGAGCCATTCACCCAGAGTATCCCTCATCACTACCCCGCATAAGGGCATCCGCAACTTCCTTGCGCAGCTATCCCTGCAGGCCGGGGCCATTGATTATGCCGATCGGGGAGCGGTGGAAGAACTGAAAAAACGCTTCGAAGAGATCGGCCTGCTGCTGGAAGAGCACGCCGCTTCGGAGAACAACTTCATCCTGCCGGCCCTGGAGGCCCGCGCGCCCGGCAGCACCGCCCATGACGAGGCGGATCACGAGGAGTTGCACCGCCTTCAGGATAGCCTGCTTGCCCAGCTAAACCACATTCTCGATTCCGGCGCCGCCGCCCAGGAAGCCCGGCAGTTGGGATACGCCTTCTACCAGGGCCTGAGCCGCCTGCACGCCGGCCATCTGGAGCACATGCTGGAAGAGGAAACCGGAACCCAGGCGCTGATGTGGCAGCATTTCACCGACGAAGAAATGATGCAGATCCACGGGCAGGTCATCCGCAGCATTGCGCCTCCCGTTATGCTCACCTGGATGAAATACATCCTGCCGGCCCAAACGCCTGCCGAACGCGCGCAACTGCTTGGCGGCCTGCAGGCCAATGCGCCGGCGCCCTTCTTCCGGCAGGCGCTGGGCGTGGCCAGGGAAGTGCTGCCGGCCTCCGCCTACATCCAGTTGGAGGCAGACTTGACATCTGTTACCGTGAACTGATTCAAAAACGGCCGCCAAATCTTGCATCGAACAGGAAAAGGACTTCCAGTTGTGTATAGTGAAGTTATTTTTTACTCACTACTCCATGGAGTTTTATTGATGACCATAGAGAGCGCCGGCCCAGGAATGCCGGCGCTCTTTTGCTCTGAAAATGGCCGGCACGGGAAGCCATAAAGCCGCAATACCACAACGCAGCAATACCGCAATATCAATATCATGAGATCTTACCTGTTTGTCATCACCCTGCTCATCCTGTACACTCTGGGATGCAGGGAGAAAAAACCCACCCCTTTCCACCCGGAAAACCTGGCCCGCCATCAGTGGGAACTGATCCGCTACGCCTCCGGCATCGGCCAGGCCAACCCCATCGAGGGCAGCCGCATCACGCTTCGCTTCCAGGGGGACACCCTGGTGGGCAATGCCGGCTGCAACGACTACTTCGCCAGCTGGGAATACCGCGGCCATGACTATATAGCGGTGTCGGGCCAGATCGGCACGACGGAGATGCACTGCGACGGGTATATGAAACAGGAGGCCCTTTACCTCAATATTCTCTCGCAGGTTTCGACCTTCATCGTCAATGATACCCTCCTGCAACTGAGCGGGCCCGCCGGCTTTCTGGCCTTTGCGCCCACCCGGCCCGACGGCGCCCCGACGGCGCCCTCCCGGCAGTTCCTTTCCGGTTATTTCATGGCCGGCAACGAGGTAAGCATCTTCCGGGACTGTGCCGACACCACCGTCGTCTTCTGGCTGGAGGATGAAACCCACACCCTGGACAGCCTCTACCACGCCGCTACCGGAGGGCAGGAATACCAGCCCGTGCTGCTGGAGATCGATGCGCTGAAGACGCCCCGCTCGAACCTGGGGTACGCCTCGGAGTACGATGGGGTGATAAAGGTAAAACGCATCCGGAAGATCGCTGCCCCTGATCCCCGGGATCAATGTTTCCGCAGAATGACATGGGGATAAAGGCAGAGGCTTTTCAGCCGCCCATCGAACAATAGGCCCCTCTTAAAAGGTTTTATTAGTATGAAGAAGTGGTTTGCTTCTTCTCCTCAACATTCTTAAACCACAAATCAGGATCATGAGCAAGCAAAGAAGAATTTTCGGATTGGGGCTGATTGCCGGCGCGGCCCTCGGATACTGGCTGAACACCGAAAAAGGTAAGGCTTTCAGAAGCGATGTCGCCAAAAAGGTCGGCGAATACAGCGATGAATTATCCGTCCTGGCCAAGGAAAACGCCCTGAGGCTCTCCGGCAACCTGAGCGCCGCCATGGAGGATGGGCAGAAGTGGGTGGCCGGCGCGAGGGGCAAACTCAAGAGCACCCTCCACGACCTGGCCGAGACGGCCGAACATGCTGTGGACGAAGCCGCCGGAAAACTGGAAACCGGGCTGGAAAAGGCGAACCGCAAGGTGAAGGAAAATACAGCCAGGTTGCAGGATGGCAAAGGTGAGAAGGCCTGAAGGGGAAGGGCCGTTCTATTCCCGGGAGTTGAACTTGCACGTTGAATGAATTCCCTGTACATTTGAAAAAAGATCAATAATCAACATGAACGACAACTTGATCATAGTGGGAATTAACGCGCCCCGGCAGCACCAGGCTGTTATTACCCAGC
>CAZAXA010000088.1:14261-16120 GCA_964488965.1 uncultured Phaeodactylibacter sp.
CTTATTTACGAACTTGCCAAACTCTTTAAGGAAGGGAAAACATCTTTTTTCCCCCTTCCGGAAACCATGATCGATGAGAGCCAGACCAGCCCTGTTCCCGATGTGATGATAGTCGAACCATCCAGCGGCTTAACCAAAATGATCATTGAGGTGACCCATACCCAGGGGGTCAAAAAAGACCTGAAAAAGCTCAGGGAATTGATGGCAGATTATGAAGTTCCGGAGGGCTTTGTCTATGATTACAAGCGGAATATCTGGTTCCGGTGTGAAGCGGGGAAGGATAGCGTTGACGGGGATAGTTTCAGCAGGATTATCCAGCAGGATCTTAAAACCATGCTGGATACCGAAATAGAATTTTAATATCCTACTGTCGTACCAGCAAGAAAGGCGAAGGGCGCAATCGGAAATCCGGTTGCGCCCTTCTTTCTTATGGCTGCCCGGAGGCAAACAAAGCCTATTCTTCTTCTTCGGCTGCTGCGGCAGCCGTAGCAGCCGTAGCGGCCGTAGCGGCGGCGGCCGTCGTTTTACCGGCCCCTCCCGAGCCGCCACGGCGGCGGCGGCGGCGGCGGCTACCGGTGCTCTCGCTCTTGCCGGCGGTATATACTTCGTTGAAGTCAACAAACTCGATCATGGCCATTTCGGAGGCGTCGCTGCGGCGGAAGCCGGTCTTGATCACGCGAACGTATCCGCCCGGGCGGCTTGCCACTTTAGGGCCGACGGTATTGAAAAGTTCCGTAATGGCCTCCTTGTTCTGCAGGTAACTGAACACCACGCGCCGGGAGTGGGTGGTATTGTCCTTCGACTTGGTGACCAGCGGCTCGATGTAGGTGCGCAGCGCTTTCGCCTTGGCAAGCGTCGTGTTGATGCGCTTGTGCTGGATGAGCGCAATAGCCAGGTTGCGCATCAGGGCCTTGCGGTGCGCCGCTTTGCGGCCGAGGTGGTTGAGCTTCTTTCCGTGTCTCATTTTTAATTTCGTTTTCTTCGCAACACCAGCTCGCCGGCGCAGCCTCGAAGGCGCCGAACCGCAGGCCGGTTCCGGCTCAGCGAGCGGTTATTGCAGGATTAACAGACGTGCCTGCCCGAATAATCAGTCTTCCTCCAGTTTATACTTCGACAGGTCCATGCCGAAGGTCAGCCCCTTGTCCTGAAGCAGCTCTTCGATCTCGACCAGCGACTTCTTACCGAAGTTGCGGAACTTCAGCAGTTCGTGCGTATCGTAGCGCACCAGTTCCGCCAGCGTGTTGATCTTGGCGGCCTTGAGGCAGTTGTAGGCGCGGACCGACAGGTCGAGGTCTTCCAGCGAAGTTTTCAGCAGCTTGCGCATGTGGAGGATATGCTCGTCCACGATATTGTCCTCACGGCTGGTCTCATCTTCGAACTTGAAGTTCTCATCAGTTATCAGCATCAGGTGGTGGATCAGGATGCGGGAGGCCTCTTTGATGGCATCTTCCGGGTGGATGGTGCCGTCTGTTTTTACATCGATGGTCAGCTTCTCGTAGTCCGTCCGCTGCCCTACCCGGGTATTTTCCACGCGGTAGGCCACATTTTTGATCGGCGTATAGATGGCATCGACCGGAATGACGCCGATGGGGGCGTCTTTCGGCAGGTTTTCATCTGCCGGGACGTAGCCGCGGCCCTTGGTAATGGTCAGTTCCATTTCCAGGTTTACGAAGGGCTCCATCTGGCAGATCAGCAGGTCGGGGTTCATGATCTTGAATACATTGGTGTGCTCTTCAATATCCCCGGCGCGAAACGCCTCCTTGCCGCTGATGGTCAGGTAGACCATTTCGTTCGTGATGTCTTCTTCCGTCAGCAGTTGCTTCAGGCGCACCTGCTTCAGGTTCAGGATGATCTCGACG
>CAZAXA010000089.1:0-15882 GCA_964488965.1 uncultured Phaeodactylibacter sp.
TGTTGAAACAATGCGGACAGGCAGTAACGATCTTTTTGACGTTGTACATTTTCAGCGTCTCGATGTTCTGCAGGGCCAGCATCTGGAAGATGAACTCATTGCCGGCCCGGCGGGCGGGGTCGCCGGTACACTGCTCTTCGTTGCCCAGTATGGCGAAATCCATGCCGGCGGCATTGAGGATGCGGCAGAAGGCCACCGTCACTTTCTGTGCGCGGCTGTCATAACTGCCGGCGCAGCCTACCCAGAAGAGGATTTCAGGTTCTTTACCTTCGGCGGCCAGCTCGGCCATGGCAGGTATTTTGAGTTTGGTCATTGACTTTTATCTTTTCGTTTTATCTGGCGGACGGCCTCAGTTGTTCGTTACAAAAGGAATCATTATTTTTATAATCATTATAAAAATCATCGTCACTTTTTTAATATTTACCACCTACTCCCCTTTCCGTCACTCATTCACTCCTTCCTGACTGCCTCCTGCGCCCATTTGTCCCTGTCATCCGGAATAGCCCAGGCGGAACCGCTGTTTTCCATGCTGTTGAACATCGGCATCCAGTCCGGCGGCCCCTGGGAGAGGGTCAGTATCTCGTAGCGGCGCATCTTGAGGATGGGCTCCAGGGGGCTGATCAGCACGGGGCAGGCCTCCACGCAGGCATTGCAGGTCGTACAGGCGTGCAGTTCCTCCGGCGTGATGTAGTCGAAAAGCGATTTGCCGTCTTCATAATTGCTTTTACTCACCGGCAGAGATTTGTCTTTGGCGAACTGCTCATTGCCGTTTTTAATATTGCGGCCCACTTCTTCGGCGCGGTCGCGGATATCCATCAGCACTTTCCGGGGCGATAGTTTCTTACCCGTGATGTTGGCCGGGCATACCGAAGTGCAGCGGCCGCATTCGGTACAGCTGTATGCGTCCATAATGTTCTTCCAACTGAGGGAGAACACATCGCTGGCCCCGAATTCCGGCAGTTCCCTATCCATATCTGCAGCCTCTTCCCCATTTCCTTCCGACAACCCCATCATGCTTTTCACTTCCTTCATCACCTCGGGCATGTTGTCCATTTCGCCGCGCGGTTTCAGGCGGGCGAAGTAGGTATTGGGAAAGGAGAGAAAGATATGCAGGTGCTTGGAGTAAGGCAGGTAGTTGAGAAAGACGAAGACCATGAGCAGGTGCAGCCACCAGCCGAAGCGTTCCACCACCTGCAGGGCGCCTTCACTCAGGCCGCCGAACAGGGCAGGCCCCAGCCAACTGCTCACGGCCAGCGTCCCCGTTTCCGGATAATGCTGCGGGTCAATGCCCTGGAGCAGGATATCCGCCCCGTTCATGCTGAAGATGCCGATGAGCAGTATGATCTCGAAGATGAGGATGAGGTTGCCATCCAGCCGCGGCCAGCCCTTCATTTCCGGCTTCCAGAAACGAGGGGTCTTCAGCAGGTTGCGGCGGGACAGGAAAATGATGGTGGCCACAAAGGCCAGCACCGAGAGGACTTCGATGAAACTGATGGCGAAGGTGTAAAAGCCGCCCAACTTGTCTGCAAAGAAGCGGTGCTGCCCGAAGATTCCATCCACGAAAATCTCGATGAGCTCCACCTGGGTGAGGAGAAAGGCGAGGTAGATAAAAAGGTGGAAAACGGCCGGTATCCAACGCGAGAACATCTTCTGCTGCCCGAAAGCGACCAGCAACACATTGCGCCAGCGCTGCCCGCTATCGCCGGAAATCCGCTCGTCCTGCCCCAGGTGGATGTTGCGTCCGACCCGGGAGAAGCCCCTCCAGGCCAGGCCGAAAGCCAGAACCGTAACTGCGATGAAAACGATCTGTTGTATCATGGATGTGACGATTGAATTGCCCTTATTTTTGGTTCTTTGACAAATCCTGTGATCCGAAAGTTATTTTTTCGCTAAAATATAATCATTTCGCGCAAGTGGGCAGAATTTGGCCCACAAATCCATAATTTTAGCCAGGGAAAAATTCAGTCCATGAAGATACTCAACCAAGAGCAGATACAGCAAAAGATCAAACGGCTGGCCATCGAGATCCTGGAAAATAATTATGAAGAAAAGGAGATCATCCTCGCCGGCATCAACAATACCGGCATGGGCTTTGCCCGCCTGCTGCTGGAGGAGTTGCGGCAAATTACGGATATTGCCATCACCCCTACCCGCATACGCCTCAACCCCGCCGCTCCCCTGAGCCGGGATATACAGATCGAAATGCCGGCAGGGCAACTCGCCGGAAAGGCCGTCATCGTGATCGACGATGTGGCCAATACGGGGCGGACTTTGTTCTACGCCATGAAACCCATCCTCACTGTGCTGCCCAAAAAAGTGGAGGTGGCCGTACTGGTCGACCGTACCCATAAGTCCTTCCCGGTAAAGGTCGATTACTACGGCCTGTCGCTGGCCACTACCCTGATGAATAATATCGACGTACAGATCACGGATGCAGAGGAGTGGGCGGTGTTTTTGAATTAAGGGGTCGCTTGATTGGTTGATTGGGTCAAACGAATAAACAAATCAACGAATTTTAACCGGCGCGCAGAGGCGGTCAGCGAATCAACTCCTTTAAAACACCCATCTGCTCCATAGCCGCCTTGTAGCCGATATCGAACAAAGGCTCATACTGGTTGATCTGAAAAATATTGTAACCGTGAACTTCCTTGGGCTCGATGAGCAGGTCGCAAAGCGCTATGCTCGGGCGGGTATTGGCGAGCACCGACAGGTCGAAACAGCGCTGAGCAATGCCGAAAACGTTCTGCACTGCCTTATTGGCAACCTGCACGTGGGGCATTACATTCACGGCAATAGTGACATCGCAAAGCGGTTGGATGGGCTCCACGGGCATGTTGTTCAGCAAGCCGCCATCGACGTATAGCTGGCCGCCGATCTCCACCGGCTGAAAGAGGAGCGGAATGGAAGAAGAGGCCGTGACCACATCAAACAGCGGCCCGCTGCCGCGCAATTCACACTCTCCGGTATTGAGGTTGGCTACGGCGATGAAGAGTTTCCTTCTCAACGCCTCGAAACTGTCTTCGGCAATAGTATCTGCCAGCCGTTCCCGCAGGTAGGTCAGCTTAGTGAGGCCCGAATAAGGCAACCCGACCTTGAATAGTTTGAAAAAGCTGGCTTTCCGGACAAAAGCCATGATCTCTTCAGGTTTTTTGCCCGCTGCATACAGCGCCCCCACGATGGCGCCCGCACTTGCTCCGGACAGCACTTCCGGAAAGATGCCATTTTCCTCCAATGCCTGCAGCACGCCAATGTGGGCGATGCCCCGTGCCCCTCCGCCGGAGAGTGCCAGGCCGATGCGCTTCACTGGTATCATCAGTGGATCATTGTTAAATAATTAGGCAGTGGGTTAAATCCGTTGATCTATCCAGCGGGCCTGGAGGCCCGCTCTCCATTTGCACCGAAATTTCAACGGATTTAACCCACTACCAAATGGTTAAATTGTTCCATCGTTTTCAACGGCCACCACAGCCATTCATCAATAAAACAACCCAACCATCCCACAAATTACTGTTTCACCACTTCCTGCGCCCAGATTTTGCCGTCTTTTACAAAAGTGGCGATATACACCCCTGCTTCCAGCCCGGAAACATCGAAGCTGGCCGTGGTTTCCGGCCGCTTCCATTCCATCATCAACTGGCCGGCCATATTGCTGATCCGGACGGCATCCAGCGGTTCGGTGCTCAGCAGATACAGCCGCCCCCGGGCGGGGTTGGGGAAAATGGCCACTTCCCTGCCCAGGGCCGGGTCCAGCACATCGCTGTAGGGGTCGATATCCTCCATATACCGGGGGAACAGTTGGTAGCCTTCATCATAAGGAGAGCTGCTGTCGAACTGCCCCCCGATGCCGGTCACGTTAAACGTGCCGGTGGGGGCGGGAAGGTTGAACAGGTCGACATTATTATCAATGCGGACGGTAAAAGTATCCGCCCCATTGGTCACGCTAACGTTGAAACCCGGACCGGTGGGGTTCCACTGGCCGGGATCTGCCAGCATCACATCTTCCAGCCGGACCAGCTGGGATTCGGAGGCCTCGCCCAGGGCCGCCACTACCGTGGGCGCGACCAGGCTGTTGCCGCTGCTGGCCAGGTCGACGCGAACGGCCTCGATCTGCGTCAGGCCGCTGAACTGGCCGATTAAGCCTCTGACCACTACCTCATCACCTTCCCGGACGGTATAGCCAAAGTTTTCGCTGTTGCTGAAAACGCCAATGCCGTCGTTGCTGCCATCGATGATGGTAAACTGCAGGCCGGCGGGCCGGAGGTTCACTCCGTACACGATGCCCCGCAGCTGGCAGGACACGCCCAGGGAATCGGCAACTCCCTCGCTGTTTATGGTTGTCACCTGCCCTATAGCGTATTCCGGGAAAAATACCGGACAGTTTACTGTGACCGAAACAGTAGCGGTACGGCACAGCCCGCCTACGCAGACTTCGTAAACGAAGTCGTCATTGCCGCAAAAATCCTGATCGGGAGTGTAGGTTATGGTATTATCCGCGTTGGCCTGCGCCTGGCCGTCTTCCGGAGCCTGGGTAACGGTAAGGCTTTCCACTGCCGCCGGCAGGAAGTCATTACCCAGTACACTGATGATGACAGGAGTGTTCACCTCGGTAGTGGCCACGTCATCGTTGGCCAGCAGGCCGCCGGCGCCGGTAGGGTCATAGGCCTCCAGAGGAAAAGGAGTTGTCGCTGTAGAGTTGGTCATTCCGCCTTCCAGGGCGTCAAGGCCGCCGTAAATCCAGTTGCCCGGCATGAAAGTGCTGCCATCGGGGCCGGTGCCGTTCACCCGGTACACCCAGCCGTCGAGGTACTCCCAGGGCTGTCCGGTGCCGTCGACATCGATCTCGCCGAACACATCGACTACTTCGCCATTGCGGAACAGTTCGATGGCATCATCTCCGTTGACGGATACGGAGGAGTTGCTGGCGTCGTCTACAAAATCAGCTGCAAAACCGAAGAAAGCCTCAAACTCCACGCCGGCATTGGTCAGGTAAAGGAAGGCGCCTGCTGTGGCGGACACGGCCGGGAAGGTATATTCCACCCCATCCGTACCGCCGCCGTTATTGGCAGAGCCGACGCCGTATTCGCTCAGGTCGGGGATATCGTTCAGGACATAGAGCTCTACCCCTTTAGGGGTTCCGCCGGTAAGCGGGCCGTCATAGACGCCGGTGAGCAATAAGTCAGTTTCCTGGACGACGTTTTCTTCCACAATTATGGTTCCCGTCATGCCAAGGCTGAAGTGAGGGTCGCAACGATACTCATATGTGCCGGGCTGAGTGAAGGTAAAGGAATAAGACCAGGGCGCCGCCGCCGCCCCGTTCCCAAAGCCTTCCGGGTTGGCAGGATAAGTGGCCGTAGTGCCATTGACATTGTGAATGCCGTCGGTATTGTTCCAGGTGACCATATCGCCAACGGTGATGGCCAGTTCCTGTGGGGAGAAAAAGTTACTCTGCACTGTTACTTCGTGGCTTTGTTGGGCCTGCGCCACATCGAAGAAAGTGAAAAGTACGATCAGGGTAAGACAGGCAAATAACCTCATGCTGGATATTTTGGTTTAGAAATCCTATGGAAGAAGGAGCGGTATAAAGGTAACCCATATTTGACAAAAATAGCGGATTGAAAAGAAATGGATAGGGGCTTCGGATAAATTTTGTGTAATTGAGGTTGAGGCTGAGGTTGAGGCTGAGGCTGAGGGGAAGGCCGGGAAACCGTCAAAAAAAGAGTAGTTTTCCATAGTGGCCTGTACAAATTTTCCAGTCGTAGAAAAAATAATGCCGATGCGTTCAAAAGTAAAATTAAGGCCGTTAACTACACAGGAAGAGAAAAACCTGCGCAGCCTCGCCAGGAGCCGAAAGGCGCCGGCAGAAATGGTTTGGCGGGCAAAACTTCTGGTGTACCTGATAGAAAACCCGGACATCACGCCTGCGCAGGCAGGTTACACCGTGGGGTTCACTTCCTTTGAGGCAGGCAGGCGTTGGGTCGAACGGTTCAACCGATACGGGCTGGAAGGCCTTCAGGATCAGGCCCGAAGCGGCAGGCCGGCCGCTCACCCTCCGGAAGTCAAAGCTGCTCTGCTTGCCCTTGCTGCCAGCAAGCCCGGCAATCTGGGGTATCTTTTCGAATCCTGGACGCTGGAACGTTTACAACAGGCATTTATACGGCAGAGCGGCATCTACCTGGCAAAGGGTACCATCTGGAAGTGGATCGAGGCCAGGGGCCTGAAGTGGAAGGAACAGTATAAATGGCCCAGGCAGGTTGCCTTGCCCGATAAGGAAAAAGGAGTAAACTGAGGCCCGGAAGGTTTTTTTTCAGGAAATTCTTCAAACGTTATTTTTCTTGAATAAGACAGGCTTATTTACATGGCCCTTCAAGCCTGAGGGGATAACGCCCTGCTCTGTAGAGTAAAAAAATGAAAAATTAATACTCCCTTAACAACATCCTGTTTAATTTCGCCATCAGAAAGCACTCATTATTTCTTTCATTAAACTCACTCGTTTATGAGATTGACTATGCTTACCAGATTACTGGGCACATTGCTCCTCCTTTGCCTGATACAAGGATGGGGCCTGGCTCAGGGGGTAACCACCTCATCCATTCAGGGCAAGATCACTGATGCCAGTGGAGAGGCCCTGATCGGCGCCAACGTCCTGGCGGTTCACCAACCTTCAGGGACGTTTTACGGGACAGCTACAGATATAGAGGGGAACTTCCGCATCCCCGGGATGCGGGTAGGCGGCCCTTACAAGATTACCGCGACCTATACGGGTTTTTCAGAAAAAACCTTTGAAGGCGTTTTCCTTCGCCTGGGTGAAGCCCAAAAGCTCGACATCCTCATGGAGGAATCCGCCGTAGAGCTTCAGGCTATTCAAGTGCTTGCCACTGCCGGGGTAAGCGGCCAGAGCGTGGGCGCCAGCACACAGATCACGGCTGAAAAGATAGACGCGATGCCGACCCTGAACCGGGACATCACGGATTACCTGCGCCTTACCCCTCAGGCCAGGCTGTACTCGGGGGGGATCACCTTTGCCGGCGTCAACAACCGCTACAATGCCATTTACATCGACGGCGCCGTCAATAACGACGTTTTCGGCCTGGCTTCTTCCGGCACGAACGGCGGCCAGACGGGGATTTCTCCTTTCAGTATTGACATCATTGACCAGTTCCAGGTCGTCCTCTCGCCTTACGATGTGACGCTGGGCGGTTTCGCCGGCGGCGGGATCAACGCCGTTACCAAGTCGGGGACCAACCAGTTTGCCGGCACCGCATATTACTTCATGCAGAATGAGAACCTGGCCGGCAAGACCAACGGGACGCTGGCCGACCGCCTTGGCATCGAGCGCAGCAAGCTGGCGGAATTCACGCAGAACCTGTACGGCGCTTCTCTGGGCGGCCCCATCGTAAAAGACAAGGTGTTCTTCTTCGTCAATGCGGAAATCCAGGACGACCAGACGCCTATTCCTTTTGAAGTGGAGGACTATACCAGCATTGACGGGAGGGCAAGTGTTTCAGACCTGGAAAACCTGCGCAGCCATCTGATCAATACCTATGGCTATGACCCCGGAGGGTTCCGCTCCACCGCCGATGAACTTCAGGGCCTGAAGCTGTTCGGCAAGATCGACATCAACCTGAACCAGAACCACCGCCTGACGCTGCGCCACCAGTACACCAAGGCCGAGCAATTTGACCGCTTCGGCGGAAGCAGCACCCGGATCAACTATTCCAACAACGGCGTCTTCTTCCCCAGCATCACCAACTCTTCCGCACTGGAACTCAACTCCCGCTTTGGGGACAAGTTTTCCAACAACCTCATCCTCGGCTTCACTATTGTCCGCGATGACCGCGACCCGCTGGGCGGCGATTTCCCTTACGTCTTCATCAATGATGGCAATAACGGGCAGATCACTTTCGGTTCGGAAGAATTCTCCACGGCCAACGACCTGGACCAGAATATCTTCACTATCACGGACAACTTCAAGATTTACAAGGGCAACCATACTATTACCGTTGGCACTCACAACGAGTTATACAGCATTTACAACCTTTTTATCGGGCAGAACTACGGTACTTACCGCTTTGCCAACCTGGCTGACTTCCTTGCCGGGGCGCCGGCCATCGAGTATGACCGGGCCTATTCGCTGGTAGATGACATCACAGGCGACGGATCTGCCGCCGCCGCCGACTTCAACGCCATGCAGTTGGGCCTGTACGCTCAGGACGAATGGGCGGTAAGCCGCAATTTCACCCTTACCGCCGGCTTGCGGGTAGACCTTCCGATCATCACCTCAGATCCGGAAGAAGATACCAACTTCAACACTGTTGCGCTGCCTAAAATGCAGGAGTTCTATGATGTGGCCAAAAATATTGAAGCCGGCAAGTCGCCGGACGGGCAGTTGATGTTCTCCCCGCGCCTCGGCTTTGAGTATGACCTGTCCGGCAAACGTTCCAGCATACTCCGCGGCGGACTGGGTATCTTTACCAGCCGCATTCCGTTCGTATGGCCGGGCGCCATGTTCAACAATAATGGCCTGACCCTGGGCCGGGTGGATGAACGCAACATCAGCCAGGTGGATTTCATCGCGGATGTCCGCAAGCAGTACACCAACCCCGACTTTGCCATCCCCTCCGGGCAAATTGACATCTTCACCAAGGATTTCAAATACCCACAGGTATTCCGCACCAACCTGGGGATAGATCATAAGCTACCCGGAGGTATTCAGGCTTCTCTGGAAGGGGTTTACACCAAAACCCTGAACAACGTCCTGTACACCAATATCAACTCCAACCCGACCCCATCCTTCAACTGGACCGGCTCGCCGGATGACCGCCCGGTGTTCAGCAGGCAAAACATTGATAACACCTACGGCGCAGGCGTCTACGTTGGCTCCAACACCAATGAAGGTTATACCTACACTGTCACGGCCAGCCTGGCCAAGGACTTCCCCTTCGGCCTGAGCGCAACGCTCGCCTATACCTACGGCGACGCCGAGGCAGTAAGCGAAGGCACTTCTTCCCAGAACTCCTCTCAATGGAGGGGACAGGTCAGCATCGACGGCCGGAACACGCCGGTGTTGGGCCGCTCTGATTTCTCCCTTGGCCACCGCGTCGTTTCTGCCCTGAGCTATAAGCTGAAATGGACTGCAGACGGGAATACCGCCACCACGTTCTCCCTGTTCTACAATGGCCAGTCCGGCGAGGCTTTCTCCTATGTGATCGGAGGAAACAACGGCCGCAACATCAACAACGAAACCGGCAGCACGGCCCGTAACCGCAGCCTGATCTTCGTGCCGGCCTCCCCGGACCAGATTAACCTGGTGGATTATACGCTCAGCAGCGGCGCCGTAGTGACCGCTGCAGAACAGTGGGCCAACCTCAATGCGCTGATCGAGGACGACCCCAGCCTGAAGGACAGCCGGGGCGGTTATGCCGAAAAGAACGGCGCCCGCGCTCCGTTCACCAGCGTCTTCGACCTCGCCATCCGCCAGGACCTGGGCGCCGTCCTGGGGGGCAATGCGCACCGCCTGCAGTTGTCGCTGGACATTTTCAACTTCGCCAACCTGCTCAACAACAAATGGGGCGTGGCTTACAGCATTCCCGGCGACTTCAACAACTACTTCCTGTACCAGTTTGAAGGTTACGAAGCGGATGGAACAACGCCGAAGTTTACCTATCGCGACAGCGACCTGGGCGACGACCGGTTTGACATCCTCGGCACTGCTTCCCGCTGGCGTATGCGCCTTGGCGTTCGTTACCTGTTCAACTGATCTTTTGAACTGTTTTTCTGAGGAGCGCCAGCAAACAGGAATCATCCCCTGTTTCTGAAACGCCCCGAAATGCAGGCCTGCGGCCCGGAAATAACATTCCGGCCGCAGGCCTTGCTTTGATTGGTTTCTCTTTACTTCTCCGGCAAAAACACCTCCGCCATCATACAACGGGCACTGCCTCCGCCATATTTTTCTATAGTGTACAGGGGGCTATGCAGTAAACGGGTATGTTTTTCGAGCTGCTCCACCTGTTCCCGGCGCAGAGACCGGAAGGCCTGTTCCGACATCACCAGGTAGGGCGCGCCATCCTGGCTGCGCACCTGCAGCATATTACCGGCAAAGGCCATCATTTGCCCAAGAGAGATCTCCACGGCCTCTTTTCCGGTTTCGGCAAATTTCTTCAGCAGGCGCCGGCGTTCATCCTTGTCCCGGACAGTGTCCAGGCAGATCACTACGAAGGTTTCGCCCAGGGCCATCATGACATTGGTATGGTAAATCTCCTGGCCTTCGCCATCTACGGCTACGAAAACGAGTTTCTCATAGCCGAATTTGGTGCAAAAATCATCGAGCAGGTGTTCGCTGGTGCGGGGGCTGAGGCAGGCGTAGGCGATGCGGTTGGGGCGGTCCAGGATGAGGCTGCCCGTGCCTTCCAGGTACATGCCCATCTCCTCATAGTGTTCGAAACGGAGGCGAGGCCCCGTTTCAAAGCGCGCCTCCAGTTGCTTTAGTATGTCTTCGCGGCGCTCGAGCCGGCGGGTAGGAGCATTCATCGGATAGGTAGCCACCCGCCCGTCCTCGTGGAAAGTCACCCAGTTGTTGGGGAAGGCCGCATCCGGTTTTACCGGAACATCGGTATCCTCTGCCACGATGACATCAACACCCACCGAGCGCAGTTTCTCCACAAAAGCGTCGAACTCCCGAAGGGCGCGTTGATGTATCTCCCGCGGGCTGAGGGATCCGTCATCGGTTTGAAAAGCATTGTTGGCGGCGGTTTCCTCATTAAACCCGAAATGGGCGGGGCGAACCATGAGGATGTGGCTGGCGATCTGTTTCGTAGCTTCCAATTCGGTAGGATTTGGTTGGTAATGATCAGGTGCGAAGGTACGCTTTGCGGGGGGAAATCGGAAGGCGGAAGGCAGAAATCGGAAGTCGGAAGGTGGAAGCCCTGACGCTTGCGGCCAGGGCCCTGACAATGCGAAGCATTCGTCAGGAGCGGAAGGCGGAATAAGAAGCTGTTACAAACATAATCATTATTTTTATAACGGTTATAAAAATAATGATTATGTTTGTAATGATATGGCAGCAACACAGAAGATTCTTATCATCGGCGGCGGCATCTTTGGTATTACGGCCGCTGTAGAGCTCAACCGCCGGGGGCGCCAGGTTCACCTCTTTGACCAGGGAGAGATTCCCCACCCAAGGGCTTCCTCCACCGACATCACCAAGATGGTTCGCGCCGATTATGGCGCCGATGAATTCTATACGAATCTGATGCTCGAAGCCTTTCATGGATGGGATCAGTGGAACCGGGAATGGCCCCGGCCGCTGTACCACCAAACGGGCTTCCTGCTGCTCACCCACCAGCCCATGGAGGCCGGCAGCCTGGAACTGGAAAGCCTTAAAGTACTGCGCCGCAAAGGCATAGAAGTGGAACGGCTCAGCCCGGAACAACTGCGCCTCCGCTTCCCGCAGTGGAATGCCGAACGCTATGCCGACGGCTACTATAACCCACGCGGCGGCTGGGCGGAGAGTGGCAATGTGGTAGCCCAACTGGTAAAAATTGCCCGGGAGGAAGGGGTTCACGTCCACGAGGGAAAAGGCCTGAAGCAATTCCTGGAGAACGGCAACAGGGTAAAGGGCATCTTCACCACCGGCGGGGAAGTCCACAACGGCGACTGCGTCATCCTGGCCGCCGGCGCCTGGACGCCCGCCTTCCTGCCTGAATTGCAGGATCGCATACGCGTCAGCGGCCATCCGGTGTATTTCTTTCAACCTGAAGACCCTTCGCCCTACCGCGGCGAAGTGTTCCCCGGCTGGGCTTCCGACATATCCAGGACCGGCTGGTACGGCTTCCCCGCCCAGGCCGGCGGCATCGTCAAGGTGGCCAATCACGGCAAAGGGCTGGAAGCAGACCCCCGGGAGGAAGGCGAAGTCCCGGAAACCTGTTTCCCCGGATTCCAGGATTTCATCGCCACCCACCTGCCCGGCCTGATGGAGGCTCCTGTAACCGGCGCCCGCCTTTGCTTCTACTGCGATACCTGGGACGGCGACTTCTATATCTGCCATCATCCGGACAGGCCCGGACTGGTGGTTGCCGCCGGCGGCAGCGGGCACGGCTTCAAGTTCGCGCCGGTGCTCGGCAGGATCATTGCCGATGTAACGGAAGGAAAAGACAACCCCTATGCCTGCCGCTTCCGCTGGCGGGAGAAGGGAGAAGAAAAGGTAGAAGCGGCGCGAAGTTTGAGGAAGTTGTAATACCAGGGGTTTGAAAGGTAAAGATTGGCCGGGCGCCTTTATCAAAGCCCCCCATTTTTATCGTTCATCCTCAGGATACCTCAGCCCGATCTTCTCCCGTACTGCGTCCAGCGTTGCCATCAGGCCCTGGCTGAAGCTCAGGGGCAGCAGGGGGCTTTCCTTCAGGCCGTGGTCCAGGCAGTGCATCACCTCCTCCGCCTCATAGGAGTAACCGTTGGTGTGATAGTCGAAGCGGAAGTCCTGCGGGCGGCGGTCCTCCAGGATGAGGCTGAGCGTGGTGGGTTCGTGCCAGCGGGTATGCAAGTGTATGGCGCCCCGTTCGCCATAGATAAAAGCCTCGGTCTTGGTAAAGGAGCGGATAGTGGAATGCAGGTGAGCCAGTTGCCCGTCCTTGTATTTAAAAAGCATGCCTACCTCCTCATCCACCCCGGTGGGGCCGATGTAAGCCAGAGCCTCTATCTCAGCAGGCCGGCCCAGCGCCAGGAGGGCCAGGAAAACGGGATAAATGCCGATATCGAGCAGGGAGCCTCCCCCCAGGGCGGGGTTGAACAGCCGGCCTTCCGGATTAAAGGCCGGCCGGAAGCCAAAGTCGGCCTTCACCGACAACACGTCCCCGATCGCACCATGGCCGATAAGTTCCAGGGCCTTGACGGTAGAAGGCGTAAAACGCGTCCATATAGCCTCCATGAGAAAGGTTTCACCGGCGCGGGCGGCATCCACCATTTCCTTTACCTGAGCGCTGTTTATGGCCAGTGGTTTTTCGCAAAGCACCGGTATGCCGGCCTGAAGGCACATCAGGGTATCGCCACAATGGCCGGTATGAGGAGTAGCAATATATACCACATCCAAATCCGGGCAGGCGGTTATCTCCTCATAGGAGCCGTAAGCGTACGGCGCGCCGTACTGCAGCGCAAAGGCCCGCGCCCGCTCTTCCGAGCGGGAGGCCACCGCATGCAGGCGGGCATTGGGAAGCTTGTCAAGGTCTTTCGCAAATTTGTGCGCGATCTTGCCGGGGCCGATGATGCCCCAGTTGTAGGTTTTGGCCATGGTTATTGTGTATCAGTGTATTGGTGTATTGGTGTATCAGTGAAGGCCGGCCGGGCATCCGTATACACTTATACACGAATGCACTGATACACCTAAAAAATCGACATGCCCGTCACTGTCGTGAACAATTCCAGGGCCTTGATGCCGGCCACGGAATTGCCGTGCTCGTTCAGGGCAGGGCTCCAGACGGCAATGGCCAGTTCGCCGGGGATGATGGCCACGATGCCCCCTCCTACTCCGCTCTTGCCGGGCAGCCCTACGGCAAAGGCAAACTCGCCGGCCTCGTCGTAGAAGCCACAGGTCAGCATGATGGCATTGAGCCGCTTGGCCTGGCTCTTCGTCAGGATACGCTCCCCGGTGGCGGGGATGGCCCCGTGGTTGGCAAAGAGCAGAAAGGCCCGCGCCAGTTCCCGGCAGGACATGGAGATGGAACACTGGTGGAAATACACGTCCAGCACTGCCTCCACCGAATGGCGGATATTGCCGTGGCTCTTCATGAAGTTTACCAGCGCGGCATTGGTGTAGCCGGTTTCTCTTTCCGACCGGGCCACCTCCGGATCATACTGTATATCTTCCTGGCCAGCAAGTTTGTGGATGAATTCCAGGATAGCCGCCTGGGGCTGTCCATAGTGTTCCAGCAATACATCCGTAACTACCAGGGCGCCGGCATTGATAAAAGGATTGCGCGGTATGCCCCGCTCATATTCCAGCTGCACCAGAGAATTAAAAGGGTTGCCCGACGGTTCCAGGCCGACCCGCTTCCAGAGGTTCTCCCCCTCCAGCCGAAAGGCCATAGCCAGGGTGAACACCTTGGAAATGCTCTGTATGGAAAAACGCTCCGCAGCGTCTCCCAACCCGTATTGCTCTCCCCGAACCGTTTCGATGGCGATGCCGAACTTATCCGGCGGCGCCTTCGCCAGGGCGGGGATGTAATCCGCCACCTTCCCCTTGCGGAACTCAGGCCGTGCCGCTTCGGCCACTTCCCGAAGGATGGCGGAGTAATTCATAGTCATTATATGCTGTTTGTATAATCAGCCAGGAATACACGCCCGCCTGTTCAGCCGGATAAAAACATACGCCCCCCTCACTCTCCCAGCAATTCCAGCGCCGCGGACGTCATGGCCAGCACGCCGGCCTTGATCGTCGGTTCAGGCAGAGGCGCAAATTTAGAATTATGCAGCGAAGGCAGGGCCCGTTCTCCACGCTGAGCAGCCGCGTACAATTCGGGGTCTACAGTGCCCAGCCAAAACATGAAAATGGGCACTTTCTCCTCCGTACGGCCGTAGCGGGCGAAGTCTTCGCCGGCCATACCGGGAGGGGACTGCCGCACGTTCTCTTCGCCCAGGATACGGATGAAAACCTGCCGGATGCGCTCCGTCAGCTGAGGGTCGTTGTAAACGGAAGGGGTATATTCCTTTCTGAGTACGTATTGGGGGTATTTCTCTTCGGGAATACCGGCCGACATGGCCACTCCATTGCATATTCTTTTGATCTTTTCGATGAGGGCCACCCGCACCTCGTCGGAATAAGAGCGCATGGTCAGTTCCAGTTTCACCTCATTGGGAATGACGTTGCCCTTGGTACCGCCGTGAATGGAGCCCACCGTGACCACTGCCGGGTCGAGAGGGGAGATCTCCCGGCTGACGATCGTCTGCAGGGCTACGACTATGCGGGCGGCCAGCAGCACCGGATCCCTGGTATCCTGCGGATAGGCGCCATGGCCACCCTCCCCGTAAACTATGATATCCATCATATCTACATTTGCCAGGCTGTAGCCGGAACAGTAACCCACCATACCCGCCGGTATGTCGGGACTGGCGTGCAGGGCCAGAGCGTAATCCGGCGCCGGAAAGCGCTGGTACAGGCCGTCGGCCAGCATGGCATTGGCGCCTCCGGAGCGCTCCTCGGCGGGCTGCCCGATGAAGACCAGCGTTCCTTTCCATTTGTCTTTCATTTCGGCCAGGCGCCGCGCCGCGCCCGTCCAGACAGTCATGTGGATATCGTGGCCACAGGCGTGCATAACCCCAACAGTGTTGCCAGACTCATCCTCAGTAATGGCCGTACTGGCGTAGGGCTTGCCCGTATCTTCTGTAATGGGCAGGGCATCCATATCTGCTCTTACCAGCACGGTAGGCCCTTCGCCATTTTTCAGGACGCCCACAACGCCATAACCGCCCACCCTTTCGGTAACCTCAAAACCGATCTTGCGGAGCTCTTCCGCCATGCGCCGGGAAGTTTCCTTTTCGTAAAAAGAAAGCTCCGGGTGCTGATGATAATGAATATACAGGCCTTCCAGATAGGCATAATCGGCATCGATCTGCCTGGAAAGGACGGCGGCCGGCTCCCCTGCCCCCTGCTTCATCTGACGGATGGGATCATCCTGAGCAGATGCAGAAAGGAAGAGCAGGATAAATAAAAAGCTGTTGAAAAGTTTCATATGTTTTCGTTGACCGGGAAAAGTGATCTGCTAAAGTAAAAAAAAAATTGAGCGACAGTTGGGTTTTCACTCGCCGGTTGCCCCAACAACGAATAACGAACAACAAATGCCAGGAGGCATCCCTTCTGGACAACGATCCCCTACCCCTTCCATGCTACCCTTGAAG
>CAZAXA010000090.1:0-15744 GCA_964488965.1 uncultured Phaeodactylibacter sp.
GGCCTGGCCGTCGATCAGGTAGCGGAACTGGTACTCTTTGCCGGTTTCCAGCTCAACAACCGCCTTGAAAACGTCTTTCTGCTTTTTCATGGTGATGGCCTGCCCGGCATCCCAGTTGTTGAAATCACCTACGATCTCAACGGTCCTGGCTTCCGGGGCCGCTTCTGCCGGCAGGGTGAAAGTAGCCTTGCATACCGGCTTGCTCTTGAGAAATTGCTTCTTGATCATGAGAATTTTCGTTTTATTAAATGGTGAAAAATGGTAGCTCGTTCAAGGGAAATCATTCCTTACTTCCTCCCCCCCTTCAGTTCGGCCTGCAGCTTGCCCAGCTTCTCCCAGTCGCCCTTGGCGGCCAGTTTGGCCTGTTGGGCCCAGGTCGCGGGATCGTGCATTTTGAAGCGCGGGCCGGCAGCGGCCAGGATGTCCGTAAGCGTTTTCTTCCCGGCCTTGGCTAAAGCGTCGAAAGTAGTAATGCCGGCTTCGTGGAAGAGCTTTTCGATCCTGGGGCCGATGCCTTCGATCTTTTTCAGGTCATCGGCAGCCGGGGCGGGCACGGCTTTGCTGGCAGCCGTCTTTTTAGGCGCAGAAGCCGCTTTTATTGCGGGCGCCTTCGCTGCCTTTTTCTCCGGGGCCGCCGCCTTTTTGGTAGTCGTCGCTTTTTTCTCCGGGGCTGGGCTGGCTTCCAATACCAGTACGGAATTGTCTCCGCCAAATTCATTGGGTACGTAGGCGTCGGCCTGGTGGTCGTTTTCCCACCGGCCGCCATCGATCATATACCTGAACTGGTAGCTGCGGCCAACGCCCAGTTCGATTACGGCCTTGTATTCTTTTTTGTCGGCTTTCATCACAGCGCCCTTGTCCCAGCTCCAGTCGTTGAAATCGCCGAGAACCTTTACTTCGCCGGCGCCTTCAGCGGCTTCCCTGGGAAGGGTGAAAGTTACTTTACAGACAGGCTTGTCCTTGAGATACTGTTTTTTGAGCATGTTACGAGTTTTTTTAAAAAAAGCTTAGTGTATTTAAAACACTAAGTGCAAAGTTATAGCAAAGTTATTATACAGTCAATTGATTTTCAACATAAAAAATGAAAAAAGACAGCAGGCAGGGCCTGGTGGAGATTGGTATTATATTGGTCTTAAAGAATGGATCCGGAATAATATAAGACAAAAAATAAGGCCGCCAAACCGGATTTTTGCAGAGCGGGTTTCTGCGAAATATAACTCCGGAAAAAAAAGTTTCATTAGCCTACAAAAATTGTTCGGGAAAAGACAGCAGAGACTGAATTTTTTCGAAATACAAGCCCGCATGCCGGCCATCTACCAATGCATGATGAGCCTGTACCGACAAGGGCAGCCATACTTTATCTCCTTCTTCAAAGAACTTTCCCCAGGCGATGCGCGGTACGGAGTCCGCCGGGTGGTAATGCATGGCGTGCTGCAGGCTGGTGAAGCTCACCCAGGGTATAGACGAGAGGTAGAGGTAGTCGTCGCGCCCGGCTTCATCTTCCAGGGAAGGATTCTGCTGCATGGCTTCCATGCGCTCCAGGACGCGCCGGTTGAAGGCCTGATAATCGCTTTGGTAGGATACGGTGCAAAAGCTGAATACATCAGAGGCTTCGGTCAATACTGTAAAAGAAGGGTGGGCCAGGCCGTGTTCTACCACCTGCTCTCCCCGGATGCGCTGCCGGAAGGCCGGGATTTCGTTGGCCGTCCGGGCTATGCAATAGACAATGGCCGGGGTGAACCGGCAGGCGGCGGCACGCAGAGCGGGAAGCAGCCGGCTGATGTCCACCCTGGAACAGATATTGAAATGGGGCTGGCTCATTTTGCTGAAGAACTCGAAGTGCTTCCGGCGGTGCTCATCGGAAAATTGGATTACTTTCACTTCCGGGAAATTTTTTATGAAAAAAACGTGATGCGAATGAAGAGGACAAGCATGTAATCACAAATTTACTTCCGGCCGCGCTTCTTTATTTGAAAAAGTTTTATTTATTTTACCGGCTGAAGATACCCGTCCGGATACATTCCGGTATTTCGACAAATTAGCGTCCCCCTTTTTCATCTGATTCCCCTCTGGTTTTTCTTTTGGCCCTTCATGGGCCAGAACAATTGTCAATGTCCTTTGGGACAAACAGTTAGCATACAAACCCTGTGCTAATATTTTCTTTTTCTTTTATGTAACTCCAGAAGAGCACCTAAGATCATTGTTGGAGCCGGAACCCGGGTTGCGGTTGTTCGCCTTTTCCCTGGTTCCACTCCTTATTTTTTCAAAGTGGCTGGGCGAAGCACGGCATCAGGAATACAGCGGCGGTAACCATAAATGTGGAGGTTGGCATCAATCTCCCGGCAAACACTCTGACACCTAGTGCTTTTAATATTTCTTACCGCCACCCCGGGCGCCGGCGAAAAGCGGCGCCCTTCTTTTTTGGCCTGCATCACCATCCCAGCTTCTTCCTGATGGCTGCCGGAACGGCATCCTTATGGGCCATGAAGGAGAGCGTTTTGTATTTCACATAGTTCTTGCTCATATAGAGGTAGCCCTCGTGGTCGTTATCGGCGCCCCAGGAGTTTTTCACCAGGTACCACTCCGTGCCGTTCTGGTCTTTGGAGATGCCCACGATCTGCATGCCGTGGTCGTCGGTGGTGGAATAGTTGTCGTAGGCTTCCTGCCGGGCCTCGACGGTGATCTCCATCTCCGGTTTTGGGCCATTGAACATATCCTCCCGTTCTTCGGCAGTCATGTCGTTATAGTCTTTCTGAGGAACGTAGGCGACGCCGTTCTTCCAGGAGAAGTATTTTTCACTCACATCGCCGGCCCAGGCGATCGAGTATCCCTTGCGCAGGGCGTAGTCGATGATCTCGGCCATATCATTCATCTGCACATTGTAGGAGGTGGCGTAGGCCCAGTTGTCCGGCACCATGATGATGCAGGGTTTGTACAGTTCGTGGTGGGTCCAGGAGGTGAACTGAACATAGTCGTCGGCCTGAATACCGACGACCTCTTTGGCGAAGGATTTCGGCGTGTACTTCTTTCCCATATATTCGAATTCATGGGGGTATGCGCCGAGGTAGACATCCAGCACTCTTTTGAAGGCTTCTTTCCAGGCCGGCGTCAGCGTTTTGTTCTTGTTGGCCACCACCGCGTCGAGCATGCCTTTGAGAACGGCCTCCATTTCGCCGTGGCGGTTGTAGTCCAGCCCGTAGTTGAGGCCGGCATACACGGCTTCCGGCACCATGCCGTACTTTTTATACATGTCGAATACGTCGGGCAGCGCTCCGCCCTGGCCGAAGTTGAGGTTGCCGTGCATGCGCACGTAGCGGTCGGCCTTGTCTTCATAAGTGGTGCGGACGATGAACATCTCGGAAAGGTCGACGGGTTCTTTGCCCATGCGGGCCATCTCCGATTCCAGGAAGGAATTGGTACTGTAGCTCCAGCAGGTGCCGGAGGCGCCCTGGTTTTCCACCGCCAGGCGTTCCACATCCACTATGGTTTCCCACTGGAAACCTTCTTTGGCGTTTTCACTTTTGTTGTCTTTGACCTTATTGATCAGGTCTACTTGTGTGAAGGAAGGCCCGGCCAGCAACAGCGCCAGGCCCAGAAGCATATTTTTTGGCCACATATCGTTTGTGTTTTGTTAAAGCGCGGCAAAATTACGAAAAATGCCTGGCTTTTCAGGGGGAGATTATTGCTCTGATCACACCACTTCTTCCGTTTGCTCCAGAGCTTCCCTGCCCAGAATATGAAGGTCCGACAATTCGAACATGGCCAATGATACCGCCACTGAGGTAAGGATAGGAGCGGCAATGACGCCTGCCACCGGCGCCAGCATAAGCAGGTAGGCCACCAGGCCGGCGGCGCCCGCTACGCCGATGTATTTCAGGGCATACCGCTGGCTTTCTTTGATCGACAGTTGGAACTGCTCGTGGTAGTTGTCCAGGATGGCGAAGCCCAGGAAGTAACACTGTATGGCAAAGACAAAAGCGGGTTGCAGGAAGTCCAGAAAGCCAAAGATGCCAAAGAATACCTTGAAGGCGATGGTAAAGAGCAGTTCCATCACCCAGGCATAAATCCCTACCTGGAACATGCGCACCTGCGCTTTGACGAAGTCGTCGAAAGTGGCTTTGGCGGCTACTCCCGAAAGGATTTCCATGGCCTTGCGGCAAAAGTGAAAGACCAGCACCTCCAGCAGGATGAGCATGGCGTATTTCATCCCGCCGCTGAACATAAAGCCGAAACCTTCGGTGAAGAACTCTTCGGCCAGCATGCCCATGCTCTGGAAGGCCTGCCCGGGCTTGCCGGCGAAAACATCCTGAAACCAATGGACGGCAATAGACAGGAATTTGAGGCCCACGAGCAGCGCCACAACGATGAGAAAGCGGGAAACCCAGCCGTATTGCCAGAAGCCTTCCCACAGCCGGTGATCCCGGATGAAACGCCAGGCGGCCGGCATTTTGAAAAGGGTGTAGCGGAATTGTTCGCCGTATTCCTTGAGGTCGAGTTTTTTCTTCATATCGGGGATGCGGTTGGTTTTGCCTGGCAAAGTTAAGCATACCGGCTCATCTGTCTAATTTTTTGGATAACTTGCCTGCCTCATTCGATGGAAGGAAATGCCTCCACTGCCGGATACTTGCCGGGAAGTGTAATATCCCAACGTTCTGCCCTTTCCCTTCGTCCTGCCTCTGACAACCCCTGATTTCCTGGACCATTAATACGTAGAACCATGAAAAAACTGCTGCTCTATGCTTTTGCCCTGGCCCTTTCAGCCCTGAGCTGTACCCCGGAAGAAGATAGTTCGGATCTCTCGTTTTCCGGCAACGGCGCCTTTTTCACCGACGGGGTTTACGTTCCATCCGCCGCCGGCGAGAATTACAACGAGATCATCGAGAACCCCTTCATCCTGGTGGAGGAGGAGCCCACTTCCACCTTTTCCATCGATGCCGACGGGGCGTCCTTCAGCAATGTGCGCCGCTTTCTGAACAAAAACCAGTTGCCGCCCAAAGACGCGATCCGCACCGAAGAGCTGGTCAATTATTTCAATTACGATTATGCGTCGCCCACCGGGGCGGACCCGATCGCCCTGAACGGCGAGGTGAGCGGCTGCCCCTGGGCTCCGGAGCGCCGCCTGGTGCGCATAGGTATCAAAGGCAAGGACATACAGCAACTGCCGCCTTCCAACATGGTGCTGCTGATCGACGTGTCGGGCTCGATGAGCGCCGACGATAAGCTGCCCCTGCTCAGGGAGAGCTTCAAGCTTTTTGTGGACGAGCTGTCCGCCGAAGACCGCCTGGCCATCGTCACCTATGCGGGCCAGGCCGGAGTATTGCTGCCCTCCACGCCGGGCAGCCGGAAGGCAGAGATCAAAAGCGCTATCGACAAGCTGGGGGCGGGAGGCTCTACCGCCGGCGCCCAGGGCATCATCACGGCCTATGAGATCGCCCAGGCCAACTTCATACAGGGCGGCAACAACCGGGTGATCCTGGGTACTGACGGCGACTTCAACGTGGGTCCGTCCAGCCAGGAAGAACTGGTCGGCCTCATCGAAGAGAAGCGCGAACTGGGCATCTTCCTCACCGTACTGGGCGTCGGTACGGGCAACCTGAATGACGCCATGCTGGAGCAGGTGGCCGACAACGGCAACGGCGCCTATGAATACATCGACAACCTGGAGCAGGCCAGAAAAGTATTCATCTATGAATTCGGAAAATTCTACACTGTCGCCAAGGACGTCAAGGTGCAGGTGGATTTCAACCCCAGCGTAGTCCACGCCTACCGCCTGATCGGTTATGAGAACCGCCTGCTGGAAAATGAGGACTTTGAGAACGACCAGAAGGATGCCGGCGAGATCGGCTCCGGGCAGACGATCACCGCCCTCTACGAGATCATCCCGGCCACCGGGGGCGGCACGCTGAACGTGCCCACCTTTTCCATCGACTTCCGCTACAAGCTTCCGGATGAAGATACCAGCATCCCCCTCAATATGGAAATCCTGGACGAGGGCCACACCTTCGGGCAGGCTTCCGAAAATATGCGCTTCGCCGCCTCGGTGGCCAGCTTCGGCCTGCTGCTGCGCGATTCGGAATACAAGGGAGAAACCTCTTACGAAAAAATCCGGCAGTGGGCCGGCGGAGCAACCGGCTTCGACCCCTTCGGCTTCCGGCAGGGGTTCCTGGGGCTGGTGCAGAAGGCCGATGATCTGTAGATGAGGAGGGGGTTTAGCCTTGTTGTTTGTTGTTTGTTGTTTGTTGTTTGTTGTCTGTTGTCTGTTGTCTGTTGTTTGTTCAGGGGCTTTCCGGACAACCGGCAACAAACAACCGACGACAATATTCTCGCATCACAGGGTAATTTGGTATCTTTAGGCGTCACAATTACCTGCCCATGCCCGAAAACAAGCTGTCCATTCCCGTTCTTTGTTCCGCCATCCTGGCAACGGCCTGCCTTTACGCCCAGGACATCCCTTCCTGCAAGGCCAGCAGCATCATCCTGGCGGAGAACTTTATCGACATTTCCGCCAATTCCGCAACGGCCATTCTCCGCATCGACAGCATCCGGGACGATATTGCCGGATATACCCTGAAACACGAATTCTACTCCGGCGGCGATTCTACCGAGACACGGGACTTTCCTCCTAATGTGCAGGCGATCGAATTCATCTATCCCCTGACGGACAGCAGCCACCGGTTCACGATCATCAACAACTGCCTGGATGGAACGGCTCATACCGGCGCCAGCTTTTCGGTAGATTACTCCGGAGCTGATCTCAATTGCCCGGCCATCACCGGCCTGCTTATTGACATACTTACCGATGACTTTATCAGTTTCAGGTGGAATTTTGCCGCCGGGGCCCTCCGCTACCGGGTCACTTACCTGGCAGGTTCCGATGAATTTCCGTTTATGGATACCTTCGAGCCGTTCTTTGAACAGGCGCTGGTGGAAGATTCCATTCTCCATACTTTCAAAATACGGGCCGTCTGTGAAGGGCCGGAGTCGGAAAACTCCGCGGAAGTCCTTGGCCCCGAGCTGAAGTTTTCCTTCATCACCATCGACGATATCAAGCTGCGGCAGATTTGTGTGAGGGAGATAGAAGAAGAAATCCTCCATGCTTATCGCCTGATCTGCCCGGATTCTTCCGTCACGGTGAGTAAAGAAGAATTCATAGCCAAGCTGAAAGCCTATGAACCGCCCGGTTGTACGACGGCTTTGGAAGGGCCGGGCGGAGGGGCGCCCTTTTTCAAGGCCTTTCCCAATCCGGCAACCGGCCACATCTTCCTTCAATTCGAGCCGGCCCCTGCCGGAGATTGTGAAGTGCTGCTCTACAGCCAGCAGGGAAAACGCATTGGCCTGGCTTCTTACCGCATTGGCCCGGATCAGGGCCATTCCGGCTTTTCCCTCCCATTGCCGGAACTTCCCGCGGGCCTGTATTGGGTCGTGGTGCGGTCTTCCCGGAGAATTTTTACCCAAAAATTGATCCTGCAGTAGGCTTCGTTCCTCCTTTCCGCGGAATTTTTGCCGGATTTCGTAATCACATGCCTGCCTTTTTTGCCTGCTATCGGCATAAGTTGTTGATAATCAATTGTCAATCACTTTTCTCTTCCTTGGATTTGCCGCTGAAAACGTAATGGAGCTTCTGATTTTGCGCCGCTAATATTGCAGGTATAAAACAAATGTTTCTCCATCATTCAAAATCAGTAAACATGAAGATCAGCAGCATTTCTTTTCGGCATTTCTTACTGCCCGCCTGCCTTGGCCTGTTCCTGGCCGGTTGTGCGGACACTTCCACAGAGGACAGCCGTATAGAGCAGGCCAAGGCCGCCTATACCGTGATCATGGACATTGACAATGACGGCATATCCGAACTCGTGATCGGCTTCAAAAAGGCCGACCTGAACCGCCTGTCGCGGAAGGAAGTGGTTCTGAAGGGCCGGTTTTCTACCGCCGCCACGTCTTTTGAAACAGACGAATTTGCCGTGAGCCGCTAAGGCTTTGGTATTTTAAAGCATTATAACACCAACAAAAACAAACGATTATGAAAAGCATATTTCGTATCAGTTCCAGCGGCATCAAAAAAGGAGCGGCGCTCATCCTCATTTCCGCCCTGCTCATCGCGGAGGCCTGCGATTTCAAATCGGAAGCGGAAGCCCGCATTATGGGTATGGCGGGCCAGGGCGCCATTTCGGTGAAGATCATTTCCGGCAAGGGGAGCGTCAAACACGTGCTGACCGAGAGGGATTGCGAGCAGCATGGCTACGGAGAACCAATCAGCTACAGCTGCAGCATCAAGGCCAGCGTGACCAAGCTGGTGCAGCAGCCCTCCGGCGCGATGGTTCCCCAATCCTTTGAAAACGATTACGAGGTTGGCGTTACCGTGCCCTGTTTTCCGGGGACAAAGATCGAACTTGACTGCGAGGATCCCCTGATCGTTCAGATTCCTGAAGACTGGTCTGTTGCCAGGGCTACTTTCGGCAAAGCCGGCCAGCAGCCTGCGGATCTGGTCGTGCAGGCCTATAATCCTCCGGCCGGGCTGGAGAGCAATTATTACCGCCCGGAGCCGGGCCACAAACTGGTAGTCATCGGCTTCCCGGTGGGCACGCCGGTCGATTTGTACGATATTAACCTGGAATGGAACTTCAGGCGCACCGGCCCCCGCCTCGTCAAGGCCATATTCGCTGCCGAAGTGATCTATACGGACCCCCTTACCGGCCGGGCGCACACGTTCCTTCCTCCGGCGAGTACCCGCGAAACCGATTTTGCCCTGATCAACGACCCCGTATTCACTCAGGAATTTATGGCGGCAAGGGTACAGGCGCTTCCCGTCGGCCAACAGTCGGCCGCCGCGCTGGGCCTGCCGGATCCCGGTGAAATGGAATACATGGTTCTGGATATGGACGGCCCTGCCCCCGGCGACGTAGACCCGAACAGCCTTTGGCTGGCCATAAAACCATAAAGCCGCAAAACCGGCTAAAAAGGAACAGGAAGAGCTAAAACTCAGGCAAAAAGTTGAACAGTGCGGTTTAATTTTGCAGATTGTATAAGTTCAGCCCCTAAAGTTGCGCTTATGCATAAGAAGTTATTAGCTCTTCTTCGTTCTTTCAGCCAGCACGAGCGGGTTCAGTTCCTCCGTTTCCTGAACTCTCCTTTTTTTAATGAAAACGGCCAGGCCCTTGAACTGTACCTTTACCTGTTGAAGTTCGAACCGCATTTCCGGGCGGAGGACATGTCGCCGGAAGAAGCTTATCTAACCGTGTTCGGAGGCGGCGGCTTCGATAAAAACCAGTTCAACAAGCTGGCTTCCGCCCTTTTCAAGCTGAGCGGCTCTTTTCTGGCCCATTATCATTTGCAGGAAGACCCTTTCCAGCAGGGTTTGAACAAGCTGGACTATTTTCAGTCCCGGCAGCTGTTTAAGCATTTTCAGGGCCTTGAACGCAAACTCCGCCTTCAGATGGATAAGCCCCGGCAACAGGAGGCCGTCTATTTTCGCCGCCGGCTGGCCCTGGAAATGGCGGCCTACGAGAACCTGTCCCAACAAGATGACCGCACCGGCGACGTCAACCTGCAGGCAGTGAACGATGCGCTGGACCAGTACTACTTTTTTAACAAACTCATGGTGCTCGGCCGCATGGCCAACCGCCAGAAGATCACCCGGGTCGACTATCGGGTGACGGGAAAGGAGGCCATGCTGGCCTATCTGGAAAGCGCCGATGCCCTCAACCACCCGCTGATCCGTTTATATCTCCAGGTATATTACCTCCAGAGCAAACCGAAAGCGGAGAAGAAACGGCACTACCTGGCCGTAAGGCAACTGCTGGAACAATACTGGCAGCAGCTTCCTCCCGGGGAAGCCTTTGCTTTTTATACTTACCTGCAAAACAACGTGAAAGATATCTTCTCCGTGGAGGAGTATTTTCAGGAGCATTTTCAGCTCTATCAGGCCCAGATCGAGAGGGGCCTGCTGTTCCAGAATGGTTGTATCCCGCACAGCCTGTTCCGCAACGTCACAGGAGCCGCTATTGCCATTAAAAAGTACGACTGGGCCCTGCGCTTTATGGAGGAGAACCGGAACAAGATCATTCCCCGGGAATATGCCGAAGACGCCTACGCCCTGAATATGGCCACCCTGCTCGTTTTTCAGGATGCTTTCGGCGAGGCCCTGGACTGGCTGAACAAGGCTCATCCGAAAGATATTTATTATAAGCTCAGCTTTAAAAGCCTGCAGGCCCGGATTTATTATGAGTTAAAGGAGATCACTTTGCTGGAGAACTTTCTCAATGCTTTCACCCGTTTCGTGTTCTATCAGAAAGATAAAATATCCGGGGAGAAGGTCGACTCCTACCGCAATTTTGTCAATTACCTTCGCAAAGTACTAAAGCTGATCGTCGTGGATGCAGGCATCCACGAGGCCTATGAGAAAAACAGGCCGGTGAGGGATCCGGCAGGCAGGGACAGCCTGAAACGCTTGTTGAAACAGGTCAGAAGCACTCCCATGTTTTACGGCAAGCAATGGCTGATCGGGAAGGCGGAAGGCCTTCTGGAGTAATTCCTGGCCTGCCGTCGGCCGTCCACCGTCTGGCTGCATGGCTATATTGTCAAATGCTTATATTGCCTGGGCCGTCCACCGTCCACCATCCCCTTTTTGCCTCCTGCCGGACAATGTGACGGGAATCACGTTATTTCACCGGCGAAGTCCTTAGTTTTACAGCCAGCATATTTTAGCGTCGGAGTGAAAACCTTATTTCCAGCCATACTGATCCTGCTCCTTCTCGGCCAGGCATTTTACCTGCCCGTGACAGTGCTTTGGCTGGAAGGGCAACGGGAGGCGATCGCACGGGAAAGGTGTATCAACCGCAATGAGCCGGAGTTGATGTGCCAGGGCAGCTGCTTCATCAACCGTGCAGTAGCCGAAGCCATAGGGGATGCTCCTTCTGATAAAATACCTCCGGCCGCCTCGCAGAAGGAAATGGGAGCTTTGGGGGCTTACCTGCCGGGAAGCCTGCTTATCAGGCCTGCTCCTTCCGACATTTACAACCCCCGGCCCTATACGCAGCATTCAGCCTGCACTTTCTCTTTCATTCATAACATCTTCCGCCCTCCCCGCCTGATGTGGAGCTGAAGCGGGGTGGTGAAAAAAACCCTTGCGGGATAGTGCCCTGGCCTATTATAGTGAATCTCTTCACAAATTGAGCTTAGGCAGAGCAGCAGGAATATAAATTCCTGCGCTGCCACGCGGGAATCTATATTCCCCCTTCTCGGGCATAAACTCAGAAAGTTGGAAGAAACACTATAAGATCAACTGGCTGTGAATTACGATCATAACAAATCCTAATGCATCCTGAATGATCAGTGTACTGTCCTTACTGTAGGGCCCCGGAAAGATCAGCCCGAAGAAGAAAAATGCCGGCAGGAAATTCAGGTAAAGCTGTGGCCTGCCGGCCCGGCGGCAGTCCTCTGTCATATCACATCCTCAAATTTATAAGTTCAAAAATATGAGATCGAACAAAATCCTTTTCCTGGCTCTTTTCAGCCTGATCGCTATCGCTTTTTCGGCCTGCAAGAATGACGAGCAGCCTCAGCCCGAAGAAAATGTAATGATGGGCTTTGAGTTCGACTATGTCGTTAACGGCGAAGCCTATGATACCTCCAAAGTGTACACCATCAACGGCACGGCGGTGCAGTTCAGCATTGCCAACTTCTACGTCGGCGGCATCACTTTCATGTCGGAAGAAGGCGTGCCTACCGAAATGAAGGACAAGTACCTGCTCGTTACGCCGGAATCCGGCATGCAGGAGGTGGGCGAACTGGCTAAAGGGCACTACCACATGGCCCAGTTCTTTATCGGCGTGGACCCGGTGACCAACAGCCAGACGGAAGAAGACTTCACTACCCGCAGTGAAGAACCCAATGACCCCCACAGCCAGCAAAACCCTACCAAGCACAGGAACTGGAATACGGGTTATAAATTCATCCGTGTCGACGGCAAGGTGGATACCGATGGCGACGGCCAGCCCGACGACGCCATGAGCTTCCACCTGGGTACCGCCGATATGTTGAAAAACCTGGAGTTCGTCACGCACAAGGACGTCGAGGCAGGCCACGACGGCCATATGCACTTCGAGTTTGACCTGGCCAAAGCCCTGGAGGGCATCGGCCTGGCCCAGGAGCATTTTACCCATGCCCTGGGTGCTCAGGAGATACCGCTGGCCATCAAATTCCGGGACAATCTGAGCGGCGCGTTTGCATATAAGCACCCGTAAGTTTTAGTTGCAAGGCATCTCAACCGGGGCCGCCCTGAGATGCCTTGCAACTCACTCCCTGGCATAATGAAATTCATTCCTTTCTCCAAATTTTCTCTTTTCCTGCTCCTCTTTGCGCTTGCCGCCTGCAGGCAGGAGGGGGGCAGCCCTATGGATGAAACGCCCTACGAACTGGAAATTCCCGCCGGCTTTCCCTATCCGTCCATACCTGAGGACAATGCCCTGACGGCCGCCCGGGTGGCGCTGGGCAAGCGGCTGTTCTACGACCCCATTCTTTCCGAAGATTCCACCATTTCCTGCGCCGGTTGTCATAAGCAGGCCCTGGCCTTTGCCGATGACGTGCCGGTGAGCCCCGGCGTACGGGGGCGGCTGGGCTTTCGCAATGCGCCCACGCTGGCCAATGTGGCTTACCTGGAACGGCTCAACAAGGATGGCGGAGTGGCTAAACTGGCGCTGCAGCCGGTAGTCCCCATCGAAGACCACAACGAGATGAACCTGCCGCTGCAGGAGGCCATCCGGCGCCTCAATGCCCATCCGGGCTATCCGGAGGCTTTCCTGCGGGCCTACGGCGAAGAGGCTTCCCCCTTTACGCTTACGCGGGCGCTGGCCTCTTTTATGAGCATCCTCATCAGCGGAGACTCCCCCTACGACCACTACAACAGGGGAGAAGAGAGCGCCCTGAATGCATCCGAACAGCAGGGAATGGCGCTTTTCTTCAGCGAGCGGCTGGCCTGCGGCCATTGCCATTCGGGTTTTAACTTAACCGGCGACAGCTTTCGCAACAACGGCCTGTATGCATCCTACGCCGACCCGGGCCGCCGGAGGGTGACCCAGAAGGCGGAAGACGACGGGCGGTTCCGCGTGCCCACCCTGCGCAACATAGCCCTCACCGCCCCCTATATGCACGACGGCAGCCTGCCCACCCTCGAAGCCGTGATCGAACACTACAACGGAGGCGGCTACTCCCACCCGAATAAGGACACCCTCATCCACCCTCTGCTGCTCACTGAAGCGGAGAAGGAGGATCTGGCCGCCTTCCTGAGGGCGCTCACCGATGAGGCGTTTATTGCGAATCCGGCTTTTGGAAAGGAGTGAAGGTTTGAGAACCTTACCGCCACGCTCTGCGGGATAGGTTCTTAAACCTGCAGGGGATGCCGGCCGTAGCTTTAAGAAACCATCAGCCGGATGGCCGGCCGGAAGTTTCTCAAAGCCTGGCCGCTCTGCCAGACAGGTTCTTAAACCTGAAAGAAAAGAAAGCCTTATTTTAGAGCAAAAAAAACCGTGAAGCGCTTCTTCCTCAGCCAGATCAGGAATGTGGATCGTTTTTTCAGCCGTGTATTTCGCCGGCTGAAAGGCCTGCTCGGGTTCAAACCCAACTGGCCGGTGATGGTAGCCATCTATCGCGGGTACGGGCGGCGGGAGCGGGCCTTTCTCAAAGGCAGGGTGCTGAAAGACCGCCGCATCATCGCCAGGAATGTCAACTCCCGCTGGCGGGCCCTTATCAACAACTACAAGCGGTTCAGCAGCCGGGAGGTCGGCGGGGCCAGCCTGTCGGTCCGCATCGGTGACAATGAAATCCCGCTTATTACCGACGAGGAAGGCTATTTCCAGTTCGATGGCAAATTACCCATCCCGCTGCCGGACAGTGAACAGCAATGGCGGGAAGCGCATATCAATGTTTTCGCCACACCCTACCGCCAGGTGGAAGTGCGGGCCAGGGGCAGCCTGCTGGTACCTGCGCCCCGCGCCGCTTTCGGCATTATCAGCGACATCGACGATACGGTGCTGCAGACCGATGTCACCTCCCTGCTCAAATTGAGAGTGCTGTACCATACCCTCCTGAAAAGCGCCGCTTTGCGCCAGTCTTTCAGCCAGGCGGCGGCCTTCTTCCAGGCTTTGTGCCGCGGGAGCCAGGAGGGGCTTTGCAATCCTGTTTTCTATGTTTCCAACAGCCCCTGGAACCTCTACGACCTGCTGGAAGAATTTCTCAGCCTCAATGGCCTGCCCGACGGCCCCATCCTTCTGCGGGACTTTGGCATTCCCTACCAGGAGCGGCCTCAGGGGTACAAGGGGCACAAACACCACAGCATTGTCCGCATTCTGGAAACCTACCCCGAGCTGCCTTTTGTCCTCATTGGCGACAGCGGAGAAAAGGACCCCTATATCTACTGGGCTGTGGCCCAGGAATTCCCGGGCCGCATTGCCGCCACCTACATCCGCGATGTGCGCTCGGGCCGCCGCGCCCGCCGCATCGCCCGCTTTGTGACAAAGACCGGCGCCGATATCCGGCTGGTGCAGGGATACGCTGAAGCCGCCAGGGATGCCGCCGGGAAGGGGTTGATACAGATGGAAACCTTCGAACATTTCAGGAAGGAGAAGCTGCTGTGATCCTGGGTTAAGCAGGTTATGGGTTATTCCTTCATTTTGTAACTTTAGGAAGGCAAAAGCAAAGCCGCTTAGCTAATAACAATCACTTTCCCTATGTATGAAACACTTTTAAAAGCCGCGCAGGACGTCCTGGAGGGCAACTGGAACGGAACCTTTACCCAACCCGCTTCCGGCCTGTACGCTCGCCAGTGGAACTGGGACGCCGGCTTCATTGCCATCGGCAACGCTCACTACAACATGGACAGGGCGGAGGCCGGTCTGCGCCACCTCTTCAGCGCCCAATGGGCCAATGGGCTGCTGCCACATATCGTCTTCGGCGAAGGCCCCGGCGCCCCTTACTTCCCCGGCCCCGATTTCTGGCAGGCCGATCGGCCGCCCCATGCCCCGAAGCCGCCCCGTACCTCGGGCATCACCATGCCGCCGGTCCACGGCTTTGTCCTCTGGCGCATCTATCAGGCCGCGGAGGACAAGCAGCGGGCACGGGCATTTCTACAGGAGATGTTCCCGAAAGTGGTAAAGCTGCACCGCTACCTCTACCAGTACCGCGACCCTCATGAAGAGGGCCTGGTGTACATCCGCCACCCCTGGGAAGGCGGGACTGACAACTCGCCCATCTGGGACGGCGCCCTGCGGCGCATGGATATTTCCAAACTGGAAATCCCACCCTACGAACGCAAAGGCCTGCAAAACTCCAGGGCCGCCGAAAGCCGCCTCACCAATGAGGACTACGGCCGCTACGCCTATCTGGCAGATCTCTTCCGGCGCAACAACTATGATGACGAGCTTATCTACGAACAGTGCCCTTTCCTCATTCAGGATCCCCTCTTCAACGGCCTGCTGGCCTGGTCGAATGAGTGCCTCATCGAGATCGGCGGGCTGTTGGGGGAAGACGTCTCCGAGATCGTTCAATGGGATGAACTGACGAAGTACAGTATGAACGAAAAGCTCTGGGACGAAGAACGCGGCATCTACAACGCCTACGACCTGCGCAATGAAGAGCTTATCCCGGTGCACACTTCCTCCGGCCTGATGCCCCTGTGCGGCGACGTGCCCACCCAGGAGCAGGCGGAAAAGATACTGCTCACCCTGGAGAGCGAAATGTTCGGCGGCAAAC
>CAZAXA010000091.1:0-15708 GCA_964488965.1 uncultured Phaeodactylibacter sp.
GGTGGCCAGGTTGCCGCAATGCTGGCATATGGCATGTACCTTGGTTATATACTCGGCGACGGCCAGCAGGTTGGGCATCGGGCCGAAGGGCTTGCCGCGGAAGTCCATATCCAGGCCGGCGACGATGACGCGGATGCCGCGCAGGGCCAGCCGCTGGCAGTTGTCCGGCAGGTCGGCGTCGAAAAACTGGGCTTCGTCAATGCCGATCACATTGACGCCCTCGGCCAGTTCCAGCAGCCTGGAAGAATGCTCGATCGGGGTGGAGAGGATGAAATTGGCGTCGTGAGATACCACCTTGGCCTCATCGTAGCGGGTGTCCAGCCTGGGTTTGAAAATCTCTACCCGCTGATTGGCAATTTTCGCCCGTTTCAACCTTCGGATGAGTTCTTCTGTTTTTCCAGAAAACATGGAGCCGCAGATCACTTCGATCCAGCCACTGCGTTGCCCTTTAAAGTGTGGTTCCAAAAACATAACCGGCAGATTGCGATTTTTATGTCTGAGTTTGAAAGGTTCGACTAAAAGTAAAGTTAGAAATTTCATTCGTACCGGATGGAGCGAACGCGATAAACTTTGAAAGTTACTTTCTCTTTTGCTGCATGGAACAGGGCAACTGCTTATATTTGCACTGGCCGCCCGTGGTTGATAATTTGCTGAAAACCAAAAGAAAATTAATACGCAACTCATGGATTTGAAACAATCTAAGGTAATCCTCGAAAAAATAAACGCCCTTCATAAGAGCATGAGCATGGACGAAGGCCATATCGCCTCGATCGAGCGCGACCTGATGCTCAGCTACATCAAACAATTGTATGAGCACTTCCTGCATGGCCAGGCCGGCCGGCCGGCCGAGATGGATAATTCCGGAGCGATGCGGCAGGAAAAACCTCCGGTAAAACGGGCCTACACGCCGCCGCGCATCATTGAGATCCCCGATGCGCAGCGGCTATCCCGCCCCGTTTCTGCCCCCGACCCCATCCCCGACCCCATTCCGGACGAGCCGGAGCCGGAACCCAAGCGGGAGCCGGAACCCCGGCCGGCGCCGCCGACGCCCCGCCCGCAGCCGGTGCCGCCCCCGCCGCCTCAGCAACCGCCTCAACCCCCGGTAGCGGAAACCGATGCTCAGAGCAACCAGGGAGTCGCCGCCCTCTTCGAATTTAAGACCGCCACCGAGCTTTCCGAGAAGCTGGGCGAACGCCCCATCAACGACCTGACCAAGGCCCTGGCCATCAATGACCGCCTGCTCTATATGAACGAACTGTTCGGAAAAGACCTCAACGCACTGAACGATACCCTCAGCCTGCTGAACAAATACGGCAATATGAACGATGCCCGCGGCCTGCTGATGAACCTGGCCGAACAATACAACTGGACACACGAAGAACGACAACCCGTCGCCAGAGACTTCATCAAGCTGGTCAGGCGCCGGTATCAGTAATATCCATTGCCAATGACCACCAAACAAAAACTCAGGGAGAGCCTGCTGCTTCCTTTCTGGCTGATAGCCCTGCTGTGGGGCATACAGCTCTTCCAATCCCTTTCCGGAACAGACTTCGGCGTCTACGGGGTTTTCCCCAGGGAAACTTTCGGGCTGCGGGGCATTCTTTTTTCTCCCCTCATCCACTCCGGCTGGCCTCACCTGCTGTCCAACACGCCGCCCTTGTTTGTGCTCAGCGCCATCACCTTGTTTTTCTACCGGCGTATCGCCCTGCCGAGCTTCCTCATGATCTACCTGCTCACAGGCGTGGCCGTCTGGCTCTTCGCCAGGGATAACGCCTTTCACATCGGCGCCAGCGGCGTCGTGTACGGCCTGGTGGCCTTTGTTTTCTGGAACGGCATCTTCCGGCGCAACCTCAAATCCATCGTCCTGGCCCTGGTCGTGGTCTTTTACTACGGCTCCATGTTCATGGGTATACTGCCCAGCGGCGAAGCCAACGTTTCCTGGGAAAGCCACCTGATGGGGGGAATAGTAGGGATTTTTACTTCCTTCTGGTTCAAGAATAAGATCGAAGAGGACGAAAAAAGCTCTGCTTATTCCTGGGAACAGGAACCTGAGCAGGAAGGCCATTACTTTCTGGACCGCGATACTTTCGCAAAGACCAAAGAGGAACGGCGGCGCGAAAAAGATAACGACTGGTTCTCGACGGGGACGTGGTAGGGGGCCGGATGGTTCTGTGGCTTCATTGCTGTATGGATATATTGTTCTGGCTTTGCAGGATATGCGTATTCAGGAACCGGAAACCTTGATCAATCCCGCCCCGACGATATAACACTATAACAATTTGTGCATCATCCCAGCTTCGACAGGTCGGCCGGGAAGGAGCTGATGCCGGCGGCCTTGGCCTTTTCGTGCAATTGTTTGGCCTCGGCCAGCGAGCCAAAGGCGCCGACGATAACCTTATAGACGGTCTGGCCGCCAAGCTCACTGATGTTGACGATTACGGGCTGGCCGAACTGGCTTTGCAGCTTTTCGGCCTGGATCAGCACGTTGCCATATTCCTTAAACACACCTATCTGCACCCCCCAGCCCTGCGACGGCTGCCGCTGTACATTAAAACGGAAAAGGCCCTGGCCGGAGGAAATGGCGGGTTCCACTTCTGCCGGCTCCGGCTGTTTTTCCTTGCGGCGCAGGGCCTCGGCCACTGCCCGGTCCGCATTGACACGGCCGTAACCGTATTTCGGCGAGTGCCCGCCCACATATTCGGAGGGGCTGCCGGCCTTGTCGGCGGTCGACTGAAGGATTTCCTTCACTTCCCGGGCGGTGAGTTCAGGATTAGCGGAAAGTATCAGCGCGCAAATGCCTGCAACCAGAGGCGTAGAACTCGACGTACCCCCGAAGTGCTTGTAGAGCGGCCCGAGGTCGCGCCCATCGCGATAGAACTTGAAGACGCCTGTCTCCCAGGAGATTCCCTCGTCCCAGGATGCCCGGGCCGCCAGTATGGGCCAGTCGCCGTTGGAAGGCGCCACGACGGAAACCTCCCGCCCGCGGTTGGAGTAGCTGGCATAGATGTCCTGGCTGGTCGATGCGCCGACGGCGATGACATCGGGGTGGGCTGCGTAGAAATTGACATAATCGTAATCGTCATTACCGACGGCGAACAGGATGACGCAGCCCTTGCCGTTGCGCCCTTTGGTAGCCGCCCGGGTGATGGCCTCCGATTTGACGGAACCGAGGCTGAAGTTCGGGTCGGTCGTTCCCCAACTGCAGCTGATGATATCCGCGCCATTCTCGACACAATAGTCGAACATCTGCTCCGTGGTGCGGTTGCTGAAAGAAGTGCCGTTGATGGGCATGAACATGGCGTTGGGGGCCGCCCCGACGATGCCGCGCCCGTTGGAAATGGCCAGGGCTACACTGGCGCAGGGCGTGCCGTGGGTAAAGCGTGGGTCGCCTACGGAAAGGTTGGGAGATTGGTTCCAGAGGTCGAAAGGCCGGAAGACTTTAGTCCTCAGGTCGGGGTGGTTGATGTCGAAACCATTATCGATCAGGGCTATGACCACCCTTTCGGAGCCCAGTGCGCCCAATCGGCGCCAGGCATCGGCCACCTTGGCGTCCGCACCCTGCCGGATGCGGTAGTTCGTTCCCGGGATACTGCCGGAATTGCGCAGGTGCCACTGCTGGCCGATCAGGTCATCGGTGGGTTCCCGGAATTCATATTCGTCGAGTATGGTATCCAGGTCGGGTTCGGCCACTTTTACCAGGGAGACCTGCTGTAACAGGTGCGCCACCTTGATGGGGTTGGGCGACTGGGGCGTGACCCGGGCAATGATGCGGGACTTGCTCCGCCTTTCCACCACTTCCAGTTTGTACTCTTCCAGTACGATACCCTGTTCCCCTTCACTGACGCCATCTTCGAAAGTGATGTAAATATCTCCGGTGGCGACCAGCGGCTTGTTGCTGCCCTCCGCGTAGTACACGTGGGTGCCCACTTCCACTTCCTCCCGCTGCCGGACTTCATCGAGCCTGGCGTCGATATCTGCTTCTTCCTTTTTGAGGCTCACCACCTGGAAACCGCCGAGGTTTTTGTGGATTTCCGAATCCACGTAGTCCTCTTTTTCCACTGGTTTTTCAGAGGTGGTTTTCAGGCCAACCAGTGATTTGCTCTTCTTCAGGATCAGTTCGCCTTTGCCGCTCTTAATGGTTAATTTGCTCATAAAGCTGGTTTAGGTGGATAGTCAGGCTTAAATATACGAAAAGCCCGCATAGGTTTAAAAAAAACGAAAAAGGCTGGACAGCCGTATGCCATCCAGCCTTTTTCTGCTGAAATTATGGCTTAGAAAAAAAATTAAGCCCTTTTCTCTCTGTGTGCATCCTCGTACATTTTCTGGAGTTTTTTGCGGGCGAAGAAGATGCGGCTCTTGATGGTGCCCAGCGGAGACCCCAGCTGCTCGGCAATCTCATCGTACTTAAAGCCCTGGTAGGCCATGATAAAAGGCCGGCGAAAATCTTCGGGCAGCGTGTTGACCATTTTCATCAACTCGTTGTAAGCTACGTTGGTCTCCCCGTCGTTTTCGACGAGCTTGTCGCTGGAGTTGATATAATAGTTGTTAGGGGTCTGGTCGATGATCATGTTCCTGCGCACCTTCTTGCGGTAGTTGTTGATGAAGATGTTGCGCATGATCGTGACGGCCCACGCTTTGAAATTGGTGCCCTGCCGGTATTTATCGGCGTTGGTGATGATCCTCAGGGCAGTGTCCTGATAGAGGTCCTCGGCATCGACGGTGTTGCCCGTGAGTTTGAGGGAAAAGGCTCTCAGTGAACCACTGATATTGTCCAGTTGTTCCTGAATTTGATTCTGAATTGCATATATCATATTAGCCGGTGATTTAAAGTATGTCCGAATTTCCTTTTGTAATTATTATTTACAAATCTACAGTTTGAACATCATTTTTGCAAAAAAAATTTCCTGTTTGGACTCATTATTGTCGCCGCTGGAACTATTTTGACACTATGGTGGCATTCTCTTCCGAAATAAGCGTTAAAAAAATTAACATATCTAAACTTAGTTGAAACTCATTTGTAGTTATTGTATGCCGGTTCATCGAACTTTTGTCCGATTTCATCGATTTTTTTGAAGGAAAAGCAGGATTGGAAATGGATTTGGTAAAACAGGACACCTCGACATTTTTTTTACAACAAAACATCCGCCTGTTGCGGAAGCGCTTCAAATGGAGCCAGGAGGAACTGGCCAGCCGTGTGGGCCTCAACCGTGGCAACATAGCCTCCTATGAGAACGGCACCGCGGAACCCAAGATTTGTAACTTGCTGAAGATCGCCAGCTTGTTCGGCATCTCTATTCTCGATATTACCCAGCGGGACCTCTCCGATGAGAAGATGCTGGCAGAGGCCAGTAGTTCCTACGAGAACCTCTCCTCCAACGAGGCCGAACTCATGCAGCAGTTCCTGCGCAAGGCCGACGAACTGCAGAATGTATTTCAAAGCATTCACACCTGTTTCCTCTTCAAAGTCAGGTCCATGGATGACGACATCAAGGACTCCAAAGAGATGCAGATGGCTGCCATGAAGTTCGAAGAATTGTTCGAAGCCTGCGAAGAACTGATGGGCAACCATTACGCTCTTATCGACTTTGTCAAGTGCCGCTTCCGGAAATAGCCGCGCCTTCTGCGGGGGCGGCTGAATATTCCTGCTGTTCTTTCGTTCATTAAGACTGCTGTTTGGGCCGGGGCCACTTTTTTTGAGGCGCCTTTTGAGCTTCGGGCATATGGCGTTGCGGCATTATTGCTGTGGTATTCGCTATTCGTTACCCCTAAGGGGTGCCTCCGGGCTTTCGGCCACTGCAAAAAACTGCAATGCCTAAACATTCCTTCCCTCCATATAACTTTTTCTCTAATTTATCGTACAAACCCACAGCGTTCATTTGTAAAAGCTGCTGATTTATCGGGGCCAGAGCATTTTTCCGGTATTCAGGCAGCTCAATACCACAAAAATTATAAAAGGGTCACAAAAACCATAATCCCATGAAATACCTGGCCATCCTGGCAGTTGCATTGCTGCCCCTTGAACTGCTGTCCGGTTCTCCGCCTGCCATCCATTTTCTGGAAGACGGCCTGCCCGAAGTGCAGCGGCAGGCCGCCCGGGAGGGCAAACTGTACTTCCTCCATTTTTCTGCCGATTGGTCTGCCTCCTGTCAGTGGATGGAACAATATACCTTCGCCGATGAAACACTCGCAGCCTATGTCGGCCAGGCCTATCTGGCCCTCCGCGTCGACGTCGGCAGCCCGGAGGGCAGGCGGTTGCAGGAGCAATACAGAGTCGGTATTCTGCCCAGCCTGCTGGTATTCAGTTCCCGCGGCCAGTTGCTGGGGCGCCTCGAAGGCGCTTTGGAAGCTGGAGTATTGCTGGAACAACTGCAAGCCTACCGGCGCCCTTCCCTCAGCGCTTCCCTCGCCGGCGCTGCTCCCGGGGAAGATATCCTGCCCAGCCCCCGGCCCGTCTTCATAATATCCCGGCCGGCCCTGTTTCCGGATGTGCCCGCCGGCCCGGAACTGCCCGCCGCCCTTCCGGCAAGCCATACCGGGCGGCAACAGCCGGCGTACTTTACCATACAGGTAGGGGTTTATGCGTCCTACAGTAATGCCGTGCGGCAGTGTTCTTCACTGGAACAAAAACTGGGCGCCCGGGCAGAGATCATGCCCGCGCCGGAGAACGGGCAGAACCTCTACAAAATCTTTCTGGGGCGTTTTGAACAACAGGAAGAGGCAACGGCCTATCTCAGCAACCTGCGCCGGGACAACATCGAAGGTTTTGTGAAGCTGCTGGAGGAGTAGGAGTAGGTGGTTTAACCGGCCAGGGGTAGGGCCAGTTCCATGTTTCTGGTTTTTTGTCTATATGAGCCAGGGCACGGAGGAACACGAGCGTAGCGACTGATGAAATAAACCGCACCCTGGCTGCGCCCGCCGTCGGCCGTCCACCTTTTCCCGGCCGCTTCGTATCTTTACCCCTGTCTGTAGATTCTAAACAATACCGTATGCCCTCCCTTCTCCTCCGGAATATCAAAACCCTGGTGCTGGCTGAAACCACGCCCCGCCTTTTCGTGGCGGGCGCTGACATGCAGGCCCTGCCTCAGGTGGACGATGCCTACCTGCTTATCGAAAACGGCCGATTTCGCGCTTTCGGGCCGATGGCGGAATGCCCGGGCCGGGCCGGCGAAGTGATCGATGCCGGCGGGCGTTTTGTCTTTCCCAGTTGGTGCGACTCCCATACCCACCTCGTCTTTGCCGCCAGCCGGGAGGAGGAATTCGTAGACAGGATCAGGGGGCTGAGTTATGAAGAGATCGCCCGGCGGGGCGGAGGCATTCTCAATTCCGCACGGCGCCTGCGGGAAACGCCGGAGGAGGAACTGCTGGCCCCGGCCTATGAACGCCTTCGCGAAATCCAGGCTTTCGGCACGGGAGCGGTGGAGATCAAAAGCGGCTACGGCCTGACAGTGGAGAGCGAGCTGAAGATGCTGCGGGTGATCCGCCGGCTGAAAGATATGGCGGGTATGCCGGTCAAAGCGACTTTCCTCGGGGCGCACGCCCTGCCGCCGGAGTACCGCGACAAGCGGGAGGGCTACCTGCGCCTGATCATCGAAGAGATGCTGCCGCGCATCGCCGGCGAAGGGCTGGCCGACTATATTGATGCCTTTTGCGAGAAGGGCTTCTTTACTGTCGCCGAGACGGAGCAACTGATGGAGGCCGGCGCCCGTTACGGGCTGAAGGCCAAGGTGCACGTCAACCAGTTTAACAGCCTGGGGGCGGTGGCGGCCTGCGTGCGCCACGGCGCCTTGTCGGTCGACCACCTGGAGGTGGTGAGCGATGAGGATATCGACAGCCTGAAGGGCGGCGCCACCATGGCCACCCTGCTTCCTTCGGCGCCCTTCTTCCTGAACGGCCATTATCAGCCCGCCCGCCGGCTGATCGGCGCCGGGCTGCCCGTCGCCCTGGCCACCGATTACAACCCTGGCTCCACACCGTCGGGCAGGATGCAATTTGTGCTGTCACTGGCCTGCATCAAGTGCGGCATGCTGCCGGAAGAGGCCATCAACGCCGCCACTCTCAATGGCGCCCGTGCGATGGAACTGGAGGAAGAGTATGGAAGTATCGCAGTGGGCAAAGTGGCCAATTTTTTTATTTCCAGGCCCATGCCTTCGGCGGCGTACCTGCCGTACGCTTTTGGGAGCGACCTGGTGGAAAGGGCATTTTTGAAGGGCGTTCGTGCGTAACAGGTAATGTCGTTATGGCCATTGTTAAAAAACATCGTTTGCCAACTAAAGGGCCGGGCCGGGCCGTCCTTAAAGGAATAAACACCCAGATATGATACAAAAACCAAGCCTGTTGCTCTTTCTGATATTGCCGCTCATTCTCCACGCTCAGGAAAAGGAAAAAAGAGTAGCCACCGTACTGCTGAAAGATGGCAGTGAAATACGGGGGGAGATCATTCAGCAGAACAATGTGCAGTTCGTTCTGGAAAGCGAAAGCCTGGGCAAGCTGAACATCCTGCACAGCGAAGTCAGCAGGATCGCCTACGGAAGGGCCTTCGAAGGCAAGGTCTGGCGGGAAACTCTGGATGACGCCCGCAATATCGTCGGCCCCGGAACGGGTTACAACCTGCCCAAAGGCAGGGGCTATTATCAGAACTACCTCTTTGTGGTCAATGAGGTGTACTATGGCATTACCGACCGAATTTCGCTGGGAGCAGGGGTGGAACTGGTTTCTGTCTTTGATCCTTTTATCGACGTCCCGGTAATAGGCGTCTTTCCCAAATACACCATTCCGGTAACTGCCGATAAGGTCAACATAGGCCTGGGCGCCATACTGCTCAGCACTCCTGATACCCGTGGCGCCTTCGACCTCAACATCTTCTACGGCGCCGTCACCTATGGCCCCCGGGAGCGCCATTTTTCCGTCGGCCTGGGTTATGTCATGGACGAGGGCAGATTATTGTCCACCCCGGTGTTTTCTATCGGCGGCCAGTACCGCGTATCATCGCGCCTGGCCTTCACTACGGAAAGCTGGTTCGGCCGCCCCATGGAAGGAGGGGCCTTTTCCGCCGGCGTCCGGCTGATCGGCAGGCGGGGCAACAGCTGGGATATCGCTCTGGCCGGCGCCGCCGGCGACGGCTCGGTTGTAGTAAGCCCTTTTCCCCTGCTGGGGATAACAGTGCCGTTCTAGCTGAAACCCCGGCCAAAAATTCACCTGGCTTGTAAAGATTTATCCGGCTGACTAGACGGACGGGCCTAAATCAACACCCCCATTTCCTTCAGTTGCCCTTTCAGCCGCTCCGCTCCCTGAAAGTGAATGCTATGCAGGCCCAGCCGGCGGGCGCTTTCCACGTTGTGGGCATTGTCGTCGATGAAAAGAGCGGTTTCGGGCGCTATGGCGTAACGGCCCAGCAGCCTTTGGTAGATGCGCGGGTCCGGTTTGATGAGCTTCTCCTCGCCGGAGACGACGATGCCTTCGAACAGCTGCAGGAAGTCAAAGTACTGCCGGGCGACGGGGAAGGTTTCGTGGCTCCAGTTGGTAAGCGCGTAAAGGCGGTGGCGGCCCCGTGCATGAATCTGCTCCAGTATGCCGACGCTGCCTGTTATGGGGCCGCCCAGCATCTCTTCCCAGCGGCCGTAAAAGGCGCGGATCGCCTCTTCGTATTCCGGGAATTCCCGCACCTTTTCTTCGGTAGCTTCCTTCAGCGGCCGGCCGGCATCCTGCCGGATATTCCATTCATGGGTGCAGACCTCATCGAAGAACCAGCGCATTTGCGATTCCTCTTCAAATATTTCGCGAAAAACATATTCGGGGTTCCAGTCGATCAGAACCCCGCCCAGGTCGAAGATGACTGTTTCGATAGTTGCAGGCATGGCTTTTGTCGTGATTTAAAACTCCTGTGAATATCCTTGTTCCCGTATATCCGAAACCGTTAAAGTAGCAAAGCAGAACCAAGGCGGGGCAAATATACGATCCTCGTATTGGGTTTTCCGTTATTTTAGTGCGGCAGATTTTAGGCGGCAATGGAAAATTGCCGCTTAAATTGAACCCGCTTCGTTTCATTCGCAACAGGCTTCGCCTCAGGTGCGAGTTCACTTTATTTCTAAAATCATCGAGCTGTGTTCCGATTTCCACTCCTCTTCGCCTTTCTCCTTTTCGCTGCTACCTTGCCGGGCCAGTTCATTCTGAACGGGGAAGCCATCCAGGCCGGTGACGCCTGTTACCGGCTGACCAGGGATGCCAATTCGACTGCCGGTTCCATATGGGCGCCTGAAAAGATCAACCTCAATGAACCTTTCGAGGTGGTCATGGATATTTACCTCGGGTGTAAAGATGCGGACGGCGCCGACGGCATCGTCTTCGGTTTTCAGCCGCTCAGCACCTCTATCGGCGGCCTCGGCGGGGGGATCGGCTTTCATGGCATCGCGCCTTCCCTGGGCATTGAATTCGATACCTGGCAGAATACCGGCATGGCGGATCCGGAATTCGACCACATCGCCATCATCAGGGACGGCAACCTGAACCATGGCTCTTCCGGTACGCTGGCCGGCCCTGTTCAGGCCAGCGCCGTCAATCCCAATATCGAGGATTGCAGCTTTCACAGCCTGCGGGTCAGCTGGGACGCCATGGGGCGCAGCCTGACGGTCTATTTCGATTGCGAGCCCCGCCTGGCCTATGAGGGAGATATCGTCAATGAGATTTTCGGCGGCGGCCCCGAAGTGTACTGGGGCTTTACTTCCGCTACCGGAGGATTCAATAATGTGCACCAGGTTTGCTTCAATTATACCAGCTTTCTGGATCGCATTCCGGACGTAGTGCTGTGCCCGGGCGGGCAGGTGCAACTGCGCGCTACCGGCGGCATTTCCTACTTCTGGTCGCCGGCGGAGGGCCTGAGCAACCCCAGGCTGGCCAACCCCATTGCTGCTCCCGAACGGACAACCTCCTATACGGTGGAGGTACGCGATGCCTGCGGTATTCCCTTCTACGATGAAGTGACTGTGGAAGTGGCCGGCGATTCGGTCTTCTTTGACCTGGGGCCGGATACCAGCATCTGTGAAGGCCGGCGCCTGTTGCTGGACGCAGGCAGTTCCAGCGCCACTTATGAGTGGAATACGGGCGCCACTGATGCGCAGTTATCCGTGTCCGCTGCCGGGCGCTATGCCGTCACGGTCACCAAAACCGATACGGTTTGCGTGGCGGAAGATTTCGTCGATGTCGGCCTTATCCCTTTACCCGGAGTGGAACTGGCGCCGGACACTACCCTCTGTGAAGGGCAGAGCATTCTGCTGCGTTCCACTGCTGCTTTCACAGGAGGGGAACGGGTTTGGCAGGACGGATCCACGGCCGATACCTTCCGGGTTGCCCGCTCCGGGCGGTATGAACTGGCGGTTTCCAACGAATGCGCCACCGTCAGCGACCATATAAATGTGCTGGTCGAAAGCTGCCGGGAGGTGTACATCCCCAACGCCTTCTCGCCCAATGACGACGGCCGCAACGACCGTTTCTACCTCTGCGACGGGGGCGATGTGGAAGTGGTCAGAATCTTCAGCATCTTCGACCGCTGGGGCAACCAGGTCTACCATCGCGCCAACATCCTGGCCAATGACCACCAAAACGGATGGGACGGCGGCTTTAAGGGGCGCCCGATGAACCCTGGCGTCTATGCCTACTTCGCTGAGATCGTCTTTCGGGATGGCCATACCGAGACGCGCAGCGGGGATGTAATCCTCTTGCGGTGAGGCTTATTCTTCCTTATCGTGCTGCGCTTCATAAGCCTCGAAGCAGGACGGGATGAAGTTGGCGTCCTGCTCGCTGATCGCAGGGAATTTATCCATCAGTGCCTTCATAGCGGCATTCAGGCTGGCCGTTCCGGCAGGAGCGGTTATCTCCGCAGTGATGCCCAGGGATTCATCTATCTTCCTGACGGCTTCTTCGAATACTTCCTTTGACAATTTTTCTTCTGATCTCATCAGGGCCCTGATCTGGCGGTTGCGTTCTTCCATCAGCTCCTTTTTTTTCTGCTGTTCCTGCTGCTGGGCCTCGCGTTCCTTTGCTCTTTCTTCCCGGCGTTGCCGCTGCTCTTCGGGAGTCAGGCCCTCCAGTTCCTGCTGGAATCGCCGGCGTTCCTCCTCCATTTCCCTGACCAGGTCTGTGGCCTTGTTCTTACGGGCTTCGACCAGGGCGGCGAATTCCGGGCTGGCAACCACCTTCCTGCGCAGCTTCTCAGCGTTTTGATCCGGAGAATTCTGGCAGGACAAAGCGGCGACGGCCAGCAGGGCAATAAATAGTATGGGATTCTTCATGACAGGAAGCGTTTTTTTTATTTAGTAAATCTCAAAAAACAAGTTGTCGAAATTCAGATCGACAACTTGTTTTTTGATCACAATCAAGTGACAAAAATAAGCGCGAATTTGGGAATTTTCATCAAATTTCCTGCGCTGCCCTCACCGGTAGTTCTATAAAAAAGGTGGCGCCTTCATTTTCCCGGGTTTCGAAGTAAATCCTGCCGCCTGCTGCCTCCACTATGCTTTTGCACATGGCAAGCCCTAGTCCCATGCCGGAGGACTTGGTCGTAAAGTTCGGTTGGAACACTTTGGGCTGTATGGCCTCCGGGATGCCGCCGCCATTATCCGTTACTTTGATGACGGCAGTGTTTTCCTGACGGCAGAGTTGAATACCTATGCGCCCTTGCCGGCCTTCGGGTATGGCCTGCTGGGCATTTTTGACCAGGTTGGTGAGCACCCGGGCGAGTTGTTCCTTGTCGGCAAAGACATGGACGGGATATTCGGGCAGGGCAAGCCGTATATCTTCCACGGGTTCCTGGTGTTCGGTAAACAAGTGATAAACGGAGGCTACTATCTCGTTCAGCACCAGTTGTTCGTTGCGGGCTTTGGGCATCTGGGCAAAGTTGGAAAACTCCGAGGCGATGCGAGCCAGCCCTTCGATTTGTTCGATCAGGGTTTTGCTTACTCTTTCGATCAGGGCGGCGGCCCGTTCCGGGTCGGAGCGCCGGGCGTGTTGCAGGTACTGGATGCTCAGCTTCATGGGCGTCAGGGGGTTTTTGATCTCGTGGGCCACCTGTTTGGCCATTTCGCGCCAGGCGCCTTCCCTTTCCGACCGTTTCAGTTTTTCGGTGCTTTCTTCCAGTTTGGCTGCCATCTGGTTGTAGGCTTCAACCAGGTCGCCGATCTCATCCTGGCTATTCCATTCCAGGGGGTCGTTGCGGCCGAGGCTGAAGTTGCGCAGCTTATCGCCGATGGCGGCCAGAGGGCGGGTTATGGAATTAGCCACGGCAATGGCCAGGGCGCCGCCCATGAGCAACAGGAAGACGTAAAAATTGAGCAGCGCCCCGATAAATTCGACCACGCTATCCTGCAGGGCCTTGTCGTTGGCCGTGTAAGGAATCTGGAGGAAAAAGGCGGGATCGCCCTTATCGTCCGGGAGGGCGACATATGCAGATTTGTAGGCCATTCCTGCTGCTGTTTCATCGAGTATCAGGGGGCGGAATTCCCGTTCGGCCAGGGCCTGCATGGCTTCCGGCGCCATTTGGGGCTCTTTCCATCCTTTCAGAAAGAGAAAAGGGGCGGAAGAGGCCAGCAGGCGGCCATCCTGCCGGTAGAGGTTGATATCCACCTGGTGGGCATCTGCCAGGCGATTGAGGCGGAGGCCGTCGGTTGGCGGGCCTTCCCCCATGCCGATGTTGCGCACCAGCACGTTGACCTTTTCGATGAGCTGCTTTTCCTGATGCTGGATGGCCGTTCGCCGGAAGAAGGCGATCGTCGCCAGGCCGATAAAGAGGAAGGCGGCCAGGGCCAGCCCGATGACCGACAGCTGTATCCGGTGCCGGAGGGAAGGTTCTCCGATAAGCAGGGCCGGCGGCGTTGCAGGGAACGGCCGGCCGTAGCGGGCGAGCACAAAAAACAGGAATGCCACCAGCAGGCCCAGTGCGAAGAGGTATGAAAACAGGGAAAGCGGTTTAAGATACCCTCCCAGGTGCTCCCCAACGGCAACCTGATAGCCGTTGGGCGCCTGATAAAGCAGTATGGCGTAACGGCTATCGATCTGTTCGAGCCATTCTCCCGCCCGGCGGGGCCAGCGGGCGGAGAGGAGGCCGTATTCAGGTATGGCCCCGCGCCGGGCTACCGCTTCATTCCGAAAGGCGGCCATAAAATCATAAGGCGCCTGCCGGGCCGGGCTGCCGGGGATGATCTCCTGAAATACGCGCTCTGCCGGGCGTACGGCCGGACGGAACAGGATGCGGGCCTTTGTTCCATTGCCCAGCGGGTAGGGGCCGAGAGCATAGGTGTGGTAGGCGGGGTTGGGCCCAAGGAAAAGCAGGCCCGGGGCAAGCTGCTTTCCTGCCGGAAGGGCTTCTGTGGTATCCCACTTCAGGCCGTAGTTCTTGCCCAGATAGGGCTGTTGTTCCAGCAGGTACAGTTCAACGAGTTCTTCCTCCGGCGCTCCCGCCTGGAAGGCAGTATCTCCGGCCAGGATGTATTTCAATAGTGTGTCCGTCGCTGCCAGGCTGGCCAGGCCTGCCTCCGCCAGGCTGTCGCGGGGATAGGCCAGGCTTTGGGCGAAGGCCAGCCGTTCCTGGCTGCCCTTTTCCAGTTTGTATTTGAAAAAAAAACCGGCTCCAATAGCCGCCAGCAGGCCCAGCCAGGTGATCAGCCATGCCGGGCTGCCTGCATCCAGTTCGATGAACAGATCCAAGAGGACAAGGTATAAAAACAGGATAAGAGCTCCGGACAGCAGGCCGATGTTCAGTGGCAGTGCGCCTATAGCAGGTAAACAGAGGAACAGAGAGGCGGCAATGGCGGCGAGGCGCTGCTGCCGGCCCAGGCCCAGTTGTACCAGACTGCGCCCCAGCCAGAGGCTCAGCAGCCACAGGCCGAAGAGGAGGAGGACGGTACAGAGCATCCCGGTGAGGCTGAGCGCTCCCAGATTGAAAATATTCCTGAAGTCAAAATACAGGCCGGAGGCCAGCACCAGGCTTCGAATGATGAGGATGGCCATCAGCAGGCCCAGGGCGATAGCCAGGTAGGAAAACACTGCCAGAACCATTTTTCTGCGGGTGCTCCAGAGCTGGAAAGAAACGGGAAGAAGGCTGTGCTGAGCCAGGCTGAGCAGCCAGAAAAACAACAGGCAACCGATCAGGAGTTGTCCCAGGTTGCCCGATAATACCGGGCTGCGAAACAGGCCCGCCAGGAAGGAAGGGCTTTCAAAAGATAGGCTGCCGTAAAAAACATGGAGGAAGAGCGCCACTGCCAGGGCCAACCCCCAGCCGGCAGCCGGCCTGCCTGCCTGCACGAGGTGGCGGGCCAATAGCCCTGTTGTTATCACGCCCACTGCCAGCAAAAAAAAACCTGCTCCCAAAGCTACCGCTGATGAAGCCCGCGTTGCCCACCATTGTAGCCCTAATCCCAAAAGGAATAAGCCTGCTCCCGCAGCTCTCAGGTTTGACTGGCCCAGTTTCATATCCTTCCTTTACGTACAGTTGTACGGTCAGGTTTCCATTTCCGCTCCATAATTTGCCGCCGGAAACTTTTATTCCCGGCTTCGCGTTGGGCAATCCGGAAGAAAGGCCTATCTTCCCTTTCTGCTGCGGGCCGCTCTATCGCGGTCCTGACGTTTACAGTCAGGAATGAGGAAAGTCCGGACAACGTAGAGCGCCACGCCACCTAACGGGTGGGTCCTGACGCTTGCAGTCAGGAACAGAAAGTGCCA
>CAZAXA010000092.1:0-3797 GCA_964488965.1 uncultured Phaeodactylibacter sp.
GTGTCGTAGTTGCCCACCTCGATCAGGTTGGAGGGGCGGGAAGCATCGACCACTCTGCCGCCGTCGGTGTAATAGGAAATGAGCAGGTAGTTATCCCATACGTGCACGTTGTGGGGAATTACGCCCTGCCCAAGGGTGCCGACCGGCCGGTATTGGTCCAGCTCGACAATATTGCCCAGGTCGGTAATATCGTAGGCCGCTACCGGAGCGTCCGCCCGTTCATCAGTAGTGAAGGCCACCGCTTCCTCTTCATTGATCCAGATATTGTGAGTGAAGCGGAAGGGGGTCGGCTGAGTGGCCAGCAACTGTATGTTCTGTTTGTCGGAAACGTCGTATATGGCCATCTGGCCTACGTAAAGTTCCGAGGCGTACATCTTATTGCTCTTCGTATAGACGTCATGAGCATAGATAGCAGGAGCGGCATTGACGAATTCCGGCGTCCCGTCCGGCGTATCCACATTGAGGATCAGCATGCCTCCGGCATTGAGGTTGCAGCCGGCAAGGTAGCAATAGCCGTATTCGTCGATGTACAGGTTATGGCAGGTAGACAGCATACCCAGGCCGGGAAGGCTGGGCGTCCATTCGATATAGGAAACGTTATCCGGCAGGTTGGACATGTCAATGACCAGCAGGCCGTTGCTGGTCTCGTTGGTGACATAGGCGAAATGGCCCCAGGTTTTGATATCCCTCCAGGTAGAACTCGGCCCGGGAACGAAGGCAACCTCCTGCGCATCGGTGGGATCCTCCAGGCTTACGATGGAGACGCCGTTTCTCAGGCCGACAATAGCGTATTCAATGCCCGTTTCCGGATCGGCCCAGCCCCATACGTCACTGAGGTCCTGAGCGTACTGAACCTGCGATTGCAGGGTCATATTCAGCTGTGCTTTCCCATACTGGCAAAAGGCAGCAAGGAGCAATAGTAAAAGAGTTTTTTTCATAACGGGATGTGTAAATGATCTTGATAGTTAGCAATAATCTGTGTGACAGGTAATTTTCAGGGCCCACAAATATAAGTTCTTTTATCTGTCATCAGGGCATATTATCTTCCCGGCACTACGGCAATTGTTATCCGGCTGACACATATCAGGCGCTCTTCGTCCTTATCCTGTTGGTATTATTTTTCTTTTCATTACCTTCGGAAAATGAATGCGCTATGACGTTCTCCCACAATTGATTTAATCAACCAATCAACCAATCAACCCAGCCCCTCCCTATGCCAGTCAAAAGCATCATAATATTGATAGTCTTCACTTCGGGCATACTGGCCTGCGGCCCCGAAGAACCTGCCCGGCAATCCCGGCTGGACGAGCGGCTCTTCGAGAGCATCCGGCAGGGGAACCTCTCGCTGGCCGATTCCTGCCTGCGGGCCGGCGCCCGGCTGGAGGCGCGGGGCATGGAAGGCGCTACGCCGCTGATCGCCGCCGCCAATGCCGGCCGCACCGATATTGCCCGCCTGTTGCTGGAAAGGGGCGCCGATGTGCAGGCCCGCCGGGAAGGCTATTACGGCAGTACGGCCCTTATGGAAGTGGCTGTTGACAATGATACCGCCATGGCGCGCCTGCTGCTGGAGTACGGGGCGGATATCAACCGCCGGGATACCTTCGGCGACCCGGCCATCAACTGGGCGGCTTATTACGGCCATGTTTCCTTCACCCGGTTTCTGCTGGAACAGGGCGCCGGTTGGGATGTGCCCGGCCGCCACGGCACTGCTCCCGATATTGCCGCCAGGCAGTGGAACCTGCCGCTGCTGGCCTTTTTTATAGAACAGGGCGCCGGGCAGCCTCTGGATGAGGAGGCCGGCCGCCGCCTGCTGCGGGCCGTGCAGGAAGGCGATGTCGAGGATGCCCGCCGGTGGTTGTACTCCGGAGCTTCTGCCGGGCAAAAGGACGAACTGGGGACTCCGGCCCTGCTGTGGGCCGCCGCCCGTGGAGACGCCGAAATGGCAGGCCTGCTGCTGCAGTACGGCGCCGGCCCGGATGAATATAACCGGGCGGGACAAACGGCGCTGGCCGCCGCCGCCCGCTTTGGCCATGAAGGAACAGTGCGCCTGTTGCTGGAAGCGGGCGCCGATACCGATGCTGCCGGAGAGCGCTACCGGCTTACCCCCCTGATGGCCGCCGCCATGGGAGGCCACCCTGCCTGTGGCCGCCTCCTCCTGGAAGCGGGCGCCGACCCGGATATCCAGGAAACCATCGATGGTTTTACGGCTTTGATGTACGCGGTGGCCTATCGCCATCCCGCAATGGTAGAGCTGCTGATCTCCTACGGCGCCAACCCCTATATCAAATCCAGGGACGGCACGGGATTGTACGAGCTGGTGAGCCTTTCTGCCAGCCCGGAGATTTCCAGAATGATCGAAGCTTATGTCTTAAAAAAACAATGATGCAAAAGGCCGGCCTTTTCATACAGGTATTCGAACACCAGCGGCTCGCCATTGGGGAAAAGGCGCAGGGGGTAACCTTTACGGAAGAACACTTCCTGGCCCTGGCCCGTCATGCCGGCATGGAGGAGGGGAAATATTATTCCGTTCTGCACCGCAGCATCCGGTTTTCACATTATGTAGGGGCCTTGCAGGCCGGCGGCCTTACGATCGAGGTGCTGCCCAAGGCCAGCCGCCCCGGCGAGCAGAACCCCAGGGTGTGGCAGCAGGCCCTGCTGGATATGCTCCGGGCCTGCCGGCTGCTCCGGCTGGAAAGCCTCTCGTCGGCAAGCCTGAGCCTGCGGCCCAATTCTATCCTCAACCTGTATATCGCTGTCTTTCTGGAGGAAACCGAAGCCCTTCTGCGCCAGGGCCTGGTTCGGGAGTACTCCCGGCATGCCGGCAACCTGCCCGTCCTGAAAGGCCGCCTGCTTTTCGGAAGGCAGCTGCAGAAAAACCTGGCCCACGGGGAGCGCTTCTTCACCGAACACGAGCAGTATGGCTATGAGCACGTATTCAACCGTATCATCGGAAGTGCGCTGCAGGCCCTGCGCTCCTTTAGCCTTCCACCCGGCCTGGATGCCAGATCGCAATGGCTGGCCCGCCAGTTTCCGGACCTGCCGCCTGTAGATGCCACGCGCCTGGAATGGGAGAAATTATCGTTCGGCCGCAAAACGGAGCGTTATCAGAAGGCAGTGGAGGTAGCCTTCCTTCTGCTGCGGCACTACCGGCCTGACATCCGCGCCGGCCGCCACCCCCTGATCGCTGTCCTCTTCGATATGAACCTGCTTTTTGAAGAATATGTCTTCCGGCAACTGGCTAATCTGAACATACAAGGCCTGCAGGTGTACCGGCAGATGAGCCGCCCTTTCTGGGAACGGCGCTATCTCCGGCCGGACATCATGCTGGAATACGCCGGCCAGCGCTTCGTGCTGGACACCAAGTGGAAGGCCCTGCAACGCGCCAGCCCCCGGATGGAAGACCTCCGGCAAATGTTCGCCTATACGCAGTTTTTTGACGCTCCTCATGGGGTGCTCCTCTATCCGCAGGCCTACGGGCTGGACGACCTGCCGCCGGCGCCCTTCTCCAGGGCCGCTCCCGGGGGCCGGAAGCCCGATTGCCGCGTCCTCTTCGTCGACATCATCCGCGACGGCCGCCTCAACCGGCTGCTGGGAAGGGAGGTGCTGAGCAGGCTGGTTGCTTGCAGTTGATTGGGTTCGGGCCCAATCAGCTAATCAACCAGAAACTCTTCCACCGGGCGGAACAACTTACTGTAAATCCCCGAAGAGTCGCTGGCGAAATACGTATCCGTATTGTAACTGGAGCGGATCACGAAGGGTTTCCCGCGGGTGGTATCCTGGTAGACGGTGATCAGAAA
>CAZAXA010000092.1:3807-15601 GCA_964488965.1 uncultured Phaeodactylibacter sp.
AAAAGGCTCTTCCATATTATTACCGGAAATGGTGAGCTGTTGCCGGGGGTACTGGCCGGCCTTGAGTTCGTCAAAATCGTCGGCAAATTCACTGCCGGGCAGATTGCGAAGGGTGTTGAGATAGTTCTCCACTTTCATCGAGTCCAGCAGCTGGCTGCCGGCAAACCAGCCTTCCGGCTTTTTCCCGAACGGTATGAGGCTGTCGCCCAGCTGGTAGGTAAAGGCTGTCACCTCCATTTCCCTTTTCATGCGGATGAGGTCCTTGTTGCGGTAATCGTCGAAGCGCTGGCCCAGGCCGAAAATCTGCATGCCGTCGATGGCGTAGATTTCGTTCTCTCCCTCCAGGCGCACAAAGGAGGTGATGATGGGTTGCTGCTGCTGCATGGGCATGCCTTGCGGGCCGGGGGCCTGCTGAAAGTCGAACTTGCCGATGAGGAAGTTTTCCATAGCCTTGCCGCCTTCGCCGAACACCTGTATGCGGGCGCCTGTGCTGTCCAGCACCTGATACTCCGCCCACTTCTCCTGGCTTTTTGCTGCGATGTGTTTGGTCTTGATCAGCGACAAAGTGTTCAGCAGGGACTGAACGGCGCCTTGTGCGGCTTTGATGTTGAGCGCATCCCGGGTGGCGATCCACTGGCCGGCCTCCTTTTTCAGCGTAAAGGGCGGCTCCTCCCCCCGTGGGTCAATGGTGATGGAACTGACGGCGGCCGTATCCACTTTTATCAGCTCAGCCCGGAAGGTGGTTTCCTTGTTTCCGGAGAAAAGCCTGGACAGGCCGTATATGGCCAGAAAGGCCAGCAGGATGAGGAAAAGTGTCTTGTTGTTCATGATATCCGCTGTTTTTGCTGAATTGGACGTTGTCAGTTGCTGGTTGTATACATAACCCCTGTCATATTACATCCTTTAAGCTGAAGCCATCACACATACTTCTCCTGCATGCGCTTCAACCGCACTGCCTTCTGCCGCTGCAGGCGGAAAAAACCATAGGCCAGCACCAGGAGGAGCGGCAGGGCGAAGTTCAGGTATTTCATGCGGTTGCGTTTGCCGCTGGCATCATCGCTCAGGTACTCCTGTTCGATGGGGCGGGAGGCGACGGCCTTGGTGCGCAGTTCGATCAGGCCCGTGTCGTCCGAAAGCCAGTCGATGCTGTTGGCCATGAGGCTGATGTTATCCTCGTTCTGGGCGCCCAGCCCGGAGACCGGGAAGTCGCCGTCGCCGATCACGATGATCCGGGAGAAAGCGCCGCCGGCCAGGTTGCCTTCCAGTATGCCGCCGACGATGAGGTTGCTCATGGGGAAGTCCGCATCTGTCCATTGCCTGTTGATATCGAAAAAGACGGGCGGGTTGGCGATGCCGGATTTGACGGAAGTCAGCGCAATAGGAGTAAAGCGGGCGGTGGAGTCGCCCACGAAGCGCAGCGGGCTGGCAAAGCTGAGTATGGCCTGCTCCAGCCCCCGTGTGATGGGGTGTTCCGGGAAGTTGCTGATGACGGGCAGGTAGGGGAATTGCAGCGCGGTGTTGAAGGTCAGAAAGCCCTGTTGCTGCCGCACCGTCACCGAACCGCACTGAGCGTCGATGATGAAGCTGGGAGAGGCCTCTACGCCCTTCTGCCGGAGCCAGTCCTCCAGCCCGGTATGGATGGCCGTCCCCTGGGCGTTCTGCAGGTCGCCCTCCACGGCATTCAGGGCGATAAAGAGCTGCCCGCCGCGGCTGAGGTAGTCATCGAGTTTGGCCAGGTGGGCAGGGGGGATGGTATCGTGAGGGGCGACGATGGCCAGGGCCCGGAAGCGGTCCGGGATGGCGCTTTCACTTTCCAGGTTAACATTTTCGACGCTGTACAGGATGCTCAGCGACTCATATACCTGCCCCAGTTCCTGGAGAGAGGGTTCGCCGTGGCCCTGAACGATACCCACAGAGGGCTTGTCCTTCACCGCCAGCTTTTTGATGCTGGTCGACAGTTCGTATTCTATGGGCGCTCCGGGCTGGATAAACGGAATGGCCTCCTTCTGGCCGCCGAGCTGTACGACGGCCCCCAGAAATGCCTGCTGCTGCTGGGCCTGGTCTTTTTCCCGCACCGTGATCATTACCGGGCGGATGCCTTCCTGCATGGCCTGCTGCTTCTCCTCCTCCTCGTCCGGGTTGATGAACTGGTAATCGACATAGCCTTTGGACAGGCTGGCATATTCCACCAGCATTTCCTGGAAATCGCGGCGGGCCTTCTCGATATCCGGCGGCATATTCTCGGAAAAGTAGGCCGTTACCGTTACCGGGTCTTCCAGATTGCGGAGGATATCTTTGGTGGCCCTGCTGAGGGTGTACTGCTTGTTCTCCGTCAGGTCGAGCCGGAAGAACAATTGTTGCGAGATCAGGTTGGCCAGGACGATGATGGCCGTGATCAGCAGTATGGATACGATGGTCTTGTTTTTCATAGTGTCGTTAGCTTCTTTTGGAAATGATGAGTTCCGAAAGCCCCAGCCCCAGCACGATAAGGGAAGCGAAGTAGATGATGTCCTTGGAGTCGATAACGCCGCGCTGGATAGACTGGAAATGGTACTGCAGGCTCAGGTTCCTGAAGAAGGTGCCCAGGGCGCCCTGCGTGTTGCCGGCCATCACCTCGAACAGGATGTGGAAGAACACGCCGATCAGGATGGCCAGCAGGAAGGCCACGATCTGGTTGCTGGTCACGCTGCTGGCGAACAGGCCGATGCTGATATAGGCGGCGCTCATCAGCAGCAGCCCCAGGTATCCGGACAAGGTAGCGCCATGGTCGATATCGCCCAGCTGGGCCACCGTGATGTAGTAGGGGATGGTAAATGCAAGGGCAATGCAGACCATGAGCAGGCATGCCAGGAATTTCCCGACGATGAGCTGCCGGTTGGACACATCCTTGGTGAGCAGCAGCTCGATGGTGCCCGCCTTGCGCTCTTCGGCGATCTGCCGCATGGTCAGGGCCGGTACGAAGAAAAAGAGCGTCCAGTAGGCAATACTGAAGAAGACCTGCAGGTCGGCCTGCCGCCGGAAGAAGATGTCGCCCTGCCCGATGAGTTCCAGAGGGTCCCAGGTGAACAACCCGCTGAGGCCCAGAAAGGCGATAAGGATGACGTATGCGATCAGAGAGTCAAAAAAGGAGCCTAATTCTTTTCTGGCGATAACCCAAATTGCATGCATAACCTCTTATTTTTTAAGGAATGATAGAATGGGGGAATGATGGATAGATGGATTGCCTTCGCCCACTCATTCCTTTACTTCATCATTCATTTTAATGTCAAATCCCGGAAGATATCTTCCAGCCTGGTCTCGAAGGGGATCATCTCGTGGAGCACCCATTTTTCGCGGACACAGAGTTCGAAGACCGCCTGGTTGGAGTTCTGTTCGGGCCGGCTCTGCAGTTCGAAGCGCCGCTCGCCTTCATCGAGGATTTCTACGGCGGCGACTGTCGGCAATTTTTGCAGTTTCCCGAGGATGGCGTCGCTGTCGCTGCCGGCGATGCGGACGCGCAGCACCTGCTGCCCCTGAGCCTGTTTGCGCAGGGTGTCGGCGGTGCCGTCGGCCACGATGCGGCCCTGGTTGATGATCAGGATGCGGTCGCAGGTGGCTTCCACTTCCGGCAGGATGTGGGTGCTGAGGATCACGGTCTTTTCCTTGCCCAGCTTGCGGATGAGTTCCCGGATTTCCACGATCTGGTTAGGATCCAGGCCGGTGGTCGGCTCATCGAGGATGAGGATATCCGGGTCATGGATCATGGCCTGGGCAAGGCCTACCCGCTGTCGGTATCCTTTGGAAAGTTCCCGTATGCGTTTGTGTTTTTCCACATCCAGGCCGCATACGCGCACCATCTCCCGGATGCGCTGGGGAATCCGGGGCCTGGGCACACTCTGCAGGGCGGCGCAGAACTCCAGGTAGTCGATGACGGGCATGTCCGTGTACAGGGGATTGTGTTCGGGAAGATAACCGATGTGTTTTTTGGTCTCTCCACTGCGCACCGGCTTGCCGCCGATCAGTACTTCGCCGCTGTCCATTTCGATATAACTGGTGATCATCTTCATGGTAGTGGTCTTTCCCGCCCCGTTGGGGCCCAGGAACCCCAGGATCTCGCCAGTCTTTACTTCGAAGGAAATGTTGTCAACAGCTTTCTGAAATCCGTAGCTCTTGCTGAGGTTTTCAATTTTGATATCCATATTCAGGTTTGGCTTTTCTTATAAATGCCAATGTTTTATTGTTTGTGCAGCTGACAATGGTAAAAGCAGGATCAGGGCGCAAATTTAAATTTTTTTGGCAGAAATTTGAAGAAGAGCTTTTTTGATTGCCTGTCAAATCCTCTAATTTTGTCCGGCAAGTCCAAACTCAGAATAAAATACCGGAAAAATGATGAGAATTCTGTTTCTGGCGGTTAGTACGCTTTTCCTTTGTTCCTGTAACGGCGGCGGCGCCGAGCAGTTCGATGGCGCCGGGTTTATAATTGAAAAAATTCCCGGCACTTCCTGCCAGCGCGTGGTCAAAACGGCAGCGGACGGCTCTCTTCAGGAGGAAGGGATGTTGCGCGGCGGCCTCAGGGAAGGCGCCTGGGTCGTCTATCATTCCGGCGGCGTCTATCCCGAGAAGATCATCAATTATGCCGAAGGCCTGTACAACGGGCCCTATATGGAATTTAACGAGCGGGGCCAGCTTTCGCTCCGGGCTACTTATCAGAATAACATCCTCAACGGCCCCTGGGGCAAGTACCGCTTTGGCCGGCCGGAAGCCGAAGCCAATTACAAGAACGGCAAACTGGATGGCGTCTATAAGGAGTTCAATGACAGCGACGGCAAACTGCTCAAGGAGGCCGGCTATAAGGATGGGCTGCAGCACGGCATGCTCCGCTTCTATAACGACAAGGGAGAAGTGGCCGTCGAGTATGAATACCGGAACGGAGAGAAGGCCGGCGGCGGGATCGTGGAAGGCCAGGGGGAAGAAAATGCAGAATAAGTTTATATCAAGAATGAAGTTTGCCATAACTGCCGCCAAATTTTTCTCTGGCGCCGTTTAGATCAGACTGCCAGTTCAAATTGCCGCAAACCAAGCTGCTTATCAAGCCGGGGTAAGGTGGTAAACCGCACCCCGGCAGCCACATGCCCGGTCAGTTACGCTCCCTCCAACTCCCTCGCCAGCAGGTCCCGGATATTGCCGTACACCCTTGGCCGGGAACCGAAGAAATCTTTCAGGCCCCTCCATTCGGCATGTTCGATATCCTCTTCACGCTGAGGGGCGAGGGCTTCTCTTTCGGCCCTCATGCGGTACCAGTAGGTTGCTTTCAGGATGCGCCGGCTCTTCTTATCCCGGTAGGTATGGTAAGTCAGGCCGAGGTATTCTCCCATTTCTACTGCAGACAGGCCGGTTTCTTCCATTACTTCCCGGGCGGCGGCGGCCTCGCGGCCCTCTCCGTCATCAATCTTGCCTTTGGGCAGATCCCAGTAGCCGCGCCGGTGGATCAGCAGCACCTCATCCTGGCGGTTGTAGACCACGCCTCCTGCCGCTTCGATAACCCTGAACTGGCCGGCAAAGTCGCTGAAAAGTTTTTCCACATCATCCGCAAAGATGGTCACGGACTCAAACCGGGGATTTTTTTCCAGCATATCGAAATAGCTGAGCAACAGCCTGGAGTTGCCCATATACCGGGCCATCATGTTCCTCTCGTCGGCAACCTTGCCTGCAGCCTCGGCAGTGGCGGCCAGCAGGAGAGGCGTCCCATTGATGTAGATTTTGTACATTTACGATCGCTTAATTTTCTTTTCAAAGGTTACCAAAACCAACCTGAACGCATGAATATCGCCTCCGAGGTGGCAAAAAGGCTGCTGCAAATTAAGGCAATAAAACTGAGCCCCCAAAGGCCCTTCACCTGGGCCAGCGGGATGAAGTCTCCCATTTACTGCGACAACCGCGTCCTGCTCTCCTATCCGGCCATCCGCCGTTTCATCATCGACAGCTTTGCCCGGAAGGCGGAGGCTTTTCAGCCTTTTGACACCATTGCCGGCGTGGCCACTGCCGGCATTGCCCACGGCGCCCTCCTGGCGGAAAAGCTGGGGCTGCCTTTCATTTACGTAAGGCCCGCCCCCAAAGGCCATGGCCGCCAAAACCAGATCGAAGGGGAAGCCCGGCCCGGCGCCCGCGTACTGCTGGTCGAAGACCTCATCTCGACCGGCGGCAGCTGCCTGAAAGCGGTAGAAGCCCTGCGTGATGCCGGCTGCAGCGTATCAGGCGTACTGGCCATTTTTACCTACGGCTTTGAAGAGGCCGCCGCCGCCTTCGACAGGGCCGGCTGCCCCTTTGATACCCTCAGCTCCTACCCGGTGTTGCTGGAAGAGGCCCTGCAACAACAATATATTGGAGAAGAAGAACTGGCCAGCCTGCAGGAATGGCGGAAAAATCCCATGGAGTGGGAGGGAGGGTAGACGGTGGACGGTGGGACGGCCGACGGGCCAGGCAATATAACCATCTGACAATATCACCATGAAACAAGACGGCATACTGCCCCTCACTCCTTCAACACCCCCGCCCCTTCCCTCAGCATAACCGGTTCCGGGCCGGTGCAATCCACTACCGTGGAAGGCACATTGCCTCCGATACCGCCGTCGATGACCAGGTCCACCAGTTTTTTAAAATCTTCGTAAATATCGATGGGGTCGGTGAAGTACTCCAGGATTTCATCATCGGATTTGAGGGAGGCGGTCAGGATCGGGCGGCCCAGTTCTTCGACAATGGCCATACAGATGTTGTTGTCGGGGATGCGGATGCCGATGGTGTGTTTGCGGTTTTTGAACATTTTGGGCACCTGGTTATTGGAGTTGAGCACGAAAGTGAAAGGGCCGGGCAGGTTTTTCTTCAGGATGCGGAAGACATGGTTGTCGATCTGCTGGGTGAGGCCGGAAACCTGGCTGATATCCCTGCAGATGAGAGAGAGATGGGCTTTTACGGGGTCCAGTCCCCGGAGCTTGCAGATTTTCTCTACCGCTTTATTGTCGTAGATATCGCAACCCAGCCCGTAAACCGTGTCGGTGGGGTAAATGATGACGCCGCCGTTTTGCAGTATTTCCACCGCCTGGCGTATTTTTCGCGCTTCCGGATTATCGGGATTGATACGTAGGAGCATTCAAGTTGGGTTTTCAAAAAAAAAGAAGCACCTGCCGATGCTTCCCGTAAAAATAAGAAAAACAAGTTCTTCTATCAATTATCGTCATCATCATCATCAAAAAGGTTGTCGTCCAGCATGTTGGCGAGCAAGTCGCGGAAGGAGAAGCTGGATTCCATCACTTCTTTATTGATGACGTTGAATTCGGCCAGCCCGTGCAGGGCGAGTTCCATGAAGGTATAGGCCTCATCGCCTTTGACATTCAGGCTGCTCTCCACCAGTTTGCGCAGGCCGGCCACCCCGTCGAGGGCCTTTTGGAAGTCCTTTTCGCCGGCATCGTTGAGCAGGCCGAGCTCGTTCCCGCCGGAGAACCAGGCGCGGATGGTCCCGTAGGGGTCTTTTTCGGCGCCTTTCTTGAGCTTATCGGGATGGGGAAAATGGTCGAGGAACAGCTTTTTGACGGCCTTGTTGAGCAGGGTGATGGCCACCTGGTAAGGGCCCTCCTGCTCGCCTTCGTAGACCAGTTCCACCTTGCCGGTGATGGAGGGCACCACGCCCCAGAAGTCGATGATGCGGGCGCGGCCTTTTTTTTCCTGGTTGATCAGCATGCGGCGCTCGGCCGTGCTGACCAGGTTTTCGTAACCGGAGATGGTAAGGCGGGCGGAAACTCCGCTTTTCTCGTCGATGAATTCGCTTTCCCGCGCCTCGAAGGCTATTTGTTCCAGCAGTACCTCCAGCAGGCCCGGCACTTCGATGGCCGAGCGTTGTTCTTCCGCCAGCCGGGCTTCCTGCATAGTGATCTGCCGGGCAATATCGATCGTCCTGGGGTAGTGGGTCAGAATCTGGCTTTCGATCCTGTCTTTCAGGGGCGTGATGATGCTTCCGCGGTTGGTATAATCTTCGGGGTTGGCCGTGAAGACGAACTGTATATCGAGGGGCAGCCGCAACTTGAAACCACGGATTTGTATATCCCCTTCCTGCAGGATGTTGAACAGGGACACCTGGATGCGGGGCTGCAGGTCGGGCAGCTCATTGATCACGAAGATGCTGCGGTGGGCGCGGGGCACCAGGCCGAAGTGGATCACCCGCTCGTCGGAATAGGGCAGTTTCAGGGTGGCGGCCTTGATGGGGTCCACGTCGCCGATGAGGTCGGCCACGCTGACGTCCGGAGTGGCCAGTTTCTCGACGTAGCGGGCATCGCGGCGTATCCATTCTACCGGCGTGCCGTCTCCCTTTTCGGCGATCAGGTCATGAGCGTATCGGGAGATCGGGTTCAGCGGGTCGTCATTGAGCTCGCTGCCGGCGACAATGGGCATGTATTCATCCATCAGCGCCACCAGCATCCGGGCGATGCGGGTCTTGGCCTGGCCGCGCAGGCCCAGCAGCAGAATGTTGTGGCGGGAAAGGATGGCGCGTTCGATATCCGGCAATACCGTATCGTCAAAACCGATGATGCCTCCGAATATTTTTTCCCGCTTCTGCAGTTTGCGGATGAGGTTGCTGCGCAGTTCCTCCTTGATGGATCTGGGTTTGTAACCGCTCTTTTTCAGTTCTCCTAACGTCTGTATGTCAGTCATTCCATATCAGGTTTTATTCAGCTGTCCTGGAAAATCACAGTGAATGAAACAGATAAGGAGAGAGATAGTTTTTGGCCGGGGGGCATCAACCCGGCCAACTTCGCCCACTTCACCTGCCAATGCCCAAATTCCGGCGATATTTCTCCGAATTCCACGGCTTAAGGCTTACATTTAGGTTTTTATTCCATATCCAAAAAACTTCACTGATGAGTAAGCACATTTTTCTGCTGTTACTGGCCTGTTCTTTCCTGCTGTCCGGCTGCATAGAAACGCTGGAAGAGATTTACCTCAACAAGGATGGTTCCGGCAAATACAACGTCACCTTTGATATGAGCGAGTTCTTCAGCAACCCCATGATGAAAAGCCTGATCGAAGAGGCCGCCAAGGAAGAAGGCGAAGAAGGAGGTTTCGACCTGGGAGAAACGGACACCATTATCTATCTGGGAGAGAGCGGCATGGCCGAAGGCGTGATGAAAGACGCCGTTATGCGGATGACGATGAGCGACTCGCTGGGCAAATTCATGATCAATATGAGCTTCCCCTTTGAAAATGTGGGCCAGATCGATGAGTTCTTTAAAAAGCTGAACGAAGAAGGCGCTGCGGCCGGGGCCGGGGCCATGGGCGGTTTCGGAAGCCTGCTGACGCCCGGCGGCAAGTTCATGTTCCAGAATAAAAAACTCAAGCGGCTGAAAGCCGAACCGGGAGCGGAAAACGAGCTTTTCGCCGGAGAAGACGGGGAGTTCATGAAGATGTTCTTCAGCGGCGGTTCCCATACTACCATTTACCACCTGCCCGGTAAGGTTAAAAAAACGACCATAGAGGGAGCCGGGATAGACGGCAATACCGTCACTGTGGAACGCCCGCTGATCGACCTGCTGGAAGGCAAAGTGGGGCTGGAAGGCGAGATACGGTTTAAAAATAAATAAGGAGATTTATGCTCGACAAGTTCATGAAGGCTTTACAGGATGCCTCCGAGAGCATCCGGGAGCAGGCGGCCAATCTTGGGGAAGGCGCCAGGGAAAAGACCTACCAGCTCATCGAGGAATGGCTGCAGGTATTCCCCAAACTGGAAGTCTACGGCCTGGAGATCACGAGCTTTGCCCTGTCGGTCGCCATTAGCCCTGCGCTGGAAGTGGAACTTAAGGGAGAACACGCCAAATTCACCAAAGAGCGCCTGGACGAGATCGTCAATGAAACGCGGAAAAATGCCGCCCTGGCTTCGGTGTTCACCACCATACGCACCGCCTATAACCTGCACCGCCGCACTTACGCCAACCTCAGCGACCCGCTCATCGTCAAAATCCGCATCCGCCTGTCGCCGGAGATCAGGGTGTATATCGGCAAGCCGGTCATTGAATGAACAGGATGGCCGTATCCCGTCAGGAGATGGGAAGCAGGAGATGGGAGATAGGAGATGGGAAAACCCGGAAAAGAGATGCGCATACAGGCTTGTAAAACCAGCTCGCCCTCGCTCGCCCGGCCGGGTAAAAAACCAGAGCCACCCACCCCATGAACATGGGGTTTCGCCAAAAAACTTTCCGCATTACCTTTGTGCAAGCTTGAGTTAGTAAGGACTTTGTAAAACTAAACCCTAGTTATAAAATCTACATCCTTCCTATTCACCTATCAACAAGAAGCGTGTTTACAATGAAGGGCTTTCCACTGTCTCTCTCTGGAAAGCCCTCCTTTTTAGGAAGGGGCACTCCGCTGGAAAGCCAAACCTCAGTAATTAAACACAGAAGAATTTGTTCTACAGCTCAATTCAAATCAGATGCCAGGAGTGAAGGGGGTTTTTTTGCTACCTAACTCATCACGCCCTTTACGGGAAAACCCCCTGCTCCGTTTTTTCTCAGCATTATTCCTCCGGTAAACTTTCAATCACTGCCAAAGCAGCGTGCGCCCCGGCTCCGGCCGGGCCGGCCTCTCCTGCACAGGTGGCGCACAATGACAAATAGCCCCTTGCCTTAATTGTATATTCATTACAACTACAGGTTTTTAGGCGCAGCCTTATGGCCGCAGCTGCTGTTTTAAGAGGTGGCGGAAACCGGTCAAGTGTCCTGGTTTTGGTGAAGATAAAGGACTATTTTTGATTTTTGATTTGCCGGGCTACCAGCCCGATACTACGGATCAATCCTGAATTTAAAACCTGTAAATGAGGGAAAGAAATAAAGAAGGATCAACGGTAATCCTAAATCCTAAATCCTAAATCATATGCCTCTCTCTCCCGCCCGCGAGGCCCTACGCAAATACTTCGGCTACGACAGCTTCCGCCCCATGCAGGCAGAGATCATCGGGCGGATTTGCCAGGCAAAAGACGCCCTGGTGCTGATGCCCACAGGAGGAGGCAAATCCATTTGTTACCAGATACCGGCCATTACGCTTCCCGGTACGGGCGTGGTCGTCTCGCCGCTCATCTCGCTGATGAAAGACCAGGTGGAAGGGCTTCTCGCCAACGGCGTGCGCGCCGCCTTCCTGAACAGCAGCCTGAGCGAAGCGGAACAGCGTCAGGTTGAAGACAAATTCTTCAACGGAGAGCTGGACCTGCTCTACGTTTCTCCGGAAAAGCTGGTTTCCCAAAACTTTATCCCCTTGCTGAAACGGGCGCCCGTCAACCTCTTCGCCATTGATGAAGCGCACTGTATCTCCGCCTGGGGCCACGATTTCCGGCCGGAATATACGCAGCTGCGCTTTCTGAAAAGCGAGTTTAAGAACGTCCCCGTCATTGCCCTTACCGCCACGGCTGATAAGCTCACCCGCAAGGACATCATCGGCCAGCTCGGGCTGCAGGAGCCGAAGGCCTTCATCGCCTCCTTCGACCGCCCCAACCTGAGCCTGGAGGTCCGCCCCGGGCAACAGCGCCGCGAGCAGGCCATTCGCTTCATCCGGAAGCGGCCCAACCAGCCGGGCATCATCTACTGCCTGAGCCGCCGCAGCACCGAAGAGCTGGCGGCAAAGCGGCGCGATGCCGGCATCGGCGCCGCCCACTACCATGCCGGCATGGAGGCCGATGAGCGCGCCCGGGCCCAGGAAGGTTTTATTAACGACAAGACCCTGGTCATCTGCGCCACGGTGGCCTTCGGCATGGGCATCGACAAATCCAACATCCGCTGGG
>CAZAXA010000093.1:0-15486 GCA_964488965.1 uncultured Phaeodactylibacter sp.
TCCCATTCCTCCACCTCCAACTCCGGGGCACAATCTTCCTGCTCGCACTCCCCGCTCATCCCGCCCAAAAGGTAAGCTTCCTCCTCATCAAATAAAAAGTCCTCTTCCGGCGCTTCCTCTTCATAATCCGCCCAGCCGTACTCTTCCTCCCCATACGGCGTTCGGCCATAATAGCCGTCCTCCTCCGCCTCAAAGGCTTCCCTTTCCAGGAAAGGGCTGGCCGGCGCCACTTCGTAATAGGCGTGCAGAAAAGGGCTTTCATCCTCCCATTGCAGTTCATTCAGGAAAGGGGAGTCGAGTTCGTGTTCCTCATGAAGAAAATCGTGGGCTTTCATGGACTTTTTATTGAGGTTTTATGATGGAATGAAGGCAATTCATGGTTCGATCGCTGAACGGTTAAATTGCCGGGCTGCGCAGTAACAATCCAGCAATAAAACCATCCAGCGATCAAAGCGGAACCCGGTGGGCAAAGCATTTCCGCTTCGTTTTCAAAGCAGTTCCGGAAAAATCCGTACTGCGAGCTACAGGTAACTCTCCTGCGGAACGCCGTTCGAAGCCGGGGCGGCGGGCGCCGGGGCGGCGGCCGTGGTCAGGTTCTTGCCGCGCTGCACTTTCATGTCTCTGCCCGTGGCGATCGACCAGTGTGTGATGATGGTGCGCATATCGGCCTGTACGGGGCTGGCGGCATCATACAGGGCGGGTACGGCGGCAGGGTCGTTGTACACGCCCTCTTCCACCTGGATGAGCAGGCGGGACATGGGGTCGGCCAGGCGGAAGAAATCGTAGGCCTTGCCGTGTGCCTTGACGCCCACCTTTTCGGCGATCTTGTACAGGCGCTGGTCTTCGCTGGAACCCTCCGCGCGCAGGGAGTTGACGATGGGGCTGTCGAACTCCAGCGTAAGGTGGAACCAGGCCATCATGGCCACGAAGCAGAATTCCGACTGCGACAGGTTGCCGTTCTGGCGGCGGGTCAGCAGCATGAAGTTCAGCTGGCGGGCCAGGTTGGCGATGGCGGCGTTGTCCGTCCGGTTGACGCCGCTGGTGTTGCCGAAATTGGAGATGCCCACCCATACTTCGTAGAGGAACTGCTCGAAGGTTTCCACGAACTCCCGGTTGGCGGCTTCTGCCCGGATGTAGGGGTAGGGCTGCCCGTCGTCGCGCCCGTGGTTGAGGTCCATACCGAACATGCGGTAGTAGTTGTTGCGCCGGTAGGCGTCGGGGTCCGGGCGCAGGCGGCTCTGAATATTGCAGATCGAAAAGGCGCCCGGAGCGCTGAAAAACAGAGCCTCGGTATTGCGCAGCCAGGCCTGGGCGTCTGCATTGCTGGGCGTGCCCAGTTTCTCGCCGTGCAGGTATTCGGAAATGACCTTCCGGAATACCTCCAGGGTGCGGGTATTCTCGATGAGGTAGGCGTAGATGAGGTGGTCCCACAGCACGGTCCCGGCCTTGATGTTCCGGAGGTTATTATCATAGGTTAGGCCAAAGAGTTTGAGAATGTTCTCGGGCATAGGATAGAACTGGCTCCGGTTTTTCGGGCTTCCCGGGGCGCCCCCGGTTTGCCGGAAGTCCCAGGCCATTTCCATCAGGGCGGCGATCTCTGAAGGATGGAGGCGGAACAATTCTTCAGCCCGTTCTTTGATGTTTTGTGTGCTGTCGGCATTTATTCTTCGAAACATGGTGGTCAGGTTTTTTTTAGAAAAATATTTTTATTAGGGTTTGCAGGTGCTGAGGTTGTGCAAAAGGGATAGTACGCTGCTACCATAGGTAACCAGGAATCTTTTAGGATAAATCAGGATTTTTTATGATCGCAATTCACAGATAGGCCGATCTTAACGAATCTTAACTGATCTTAATAAATCATTGTACTATCACCGCAGGAGGCTTTTTGCCCAGCCCCGGCACTAGTCCGGATTCAACGGCCTGGAGCAGTTTTTGCCGTAGCACCACCGGGGAACAGGCCCCTTCAGGTTTGCCAGCAGGCCCTCGTGGTTTTTAATGGCCTCTTCGGCAGCCGGCGTTCTCGCCGGCGATCCGGCGGTGCTGAGGGCGGCGACGGCCCTGGCGATATCAGCATTGGAGGACTGCACTTTTTTCAGGTTATCCAGCAGGCTGCTCAGGGTTTTTTCCTGATCAGCGCTCAACGCCAGTGTGGCGGCGGAGGTATTATCCGGTTCCTTTTTCTTCTGGTCCATCATTCAATTTTTTATGGTTTGAGGATAGATTTGTTCCGTTGTTTGCCTGCCCAGGCGCAGCATCCACTGCCGCTGGGCGGCTATGAGTTCCGGCCCCTGCTCCGGCTTCACCGCCAGTTGGTACCCGTTGAGGGCGAGCAGCCGCAGGGCTTCCCTGCGGAGCCAGTGGGGCGAGGTGTACAATGCCGGCCCGGCCTGCCGTTCCAGTTGCAGCAGGGCCTGCGGCGCGACGCGGGCCGGTGGCAGCCAACTGCTCAGGGGGCGGTTCCGGAAGGCCCTCATGGGGTGCTGCAGGCACCATCCTGCAATATCGGGCAGCGCCTCGCCCGACCGGCCCAGGAAGGAGCGGAGTCCCTGCGGGGCCCGGCTCAGGGGGTGAGCTTCCTTCCAGCCGGCTTCCAGCTCGTCCCAGGGGCCAGGGCCAAAACACAGGCGGCACATGGCTGTATTGAGGCGCACCCTCAGGTAGTTGATAGGGTGGGGGTCGCCCGGCGTAAACCGGAAGGCCCAGTCGCTGTTTCCGGACAGCACGTCGTGCAGGGAAGCGACGGCGGCGTAGCCGGTATGCACGAAGGCGAAGGTGTCGGCCGCTATTTCAGAGGCCCAACTGCCCCAGGTATCCGCCATTTCGGCGCCGTAGGGCCTGAGCCTGCCTTCGAGCAGTTGCGCCAGCTCTGCGTTCCAGTGGAGCAGGTGCGCCACCTGGTGGCCCGATTCGTGGATCAGCGAAGTGGGGCGCAGCAGGTTGTGCCGCACGACCTTGATCGCCGCCACCGGGTTGACGGTGTCCCTGTCCCATAACCGGAGCCCCGCCTTCAGAATGGAGGCGCCCAGCCCCTTATCTATGTAGGTCAGCACCGGGGGCGCAGCCTTGTCCAGGGGCCCCAGAATGGCTGCCATGCTTTGGAGCGCCATCCAGTCACAGGCGCGCAGCAGGGCGGCGACGTCCTGGTTGGTGCGCGTATTGATGGCGTCGGCAAAGAAGTCGAGCGTAGATTCTACTTTCAAATATCGCCTGCGGAACCTGTCCAGCCCTTCTTTTACCGCCCGCAGATGCTCCGGGCCGTTGGCCGCATCCATCTGCCGCTGCAGATGAGAAGCGTGCTGCCGCAGGCGTTGAATCGTGGCGCTCAGGCTGCTGCGCAGGGCGGTATCGAGGTACTGTTCCATGCCTTTCCATGCCTCGGGGGCGGCCAGTTCGTCCAGTTTTTCCAGCCGGAAGGCTGCCTGCGTCCAGTGGGCTACCTGGCGGGCGGCCTGCTGTTTGCTCCGCCAGATGGGAGCGGCCTCATTCATAAACATAATCGGCTTGCAGGCTGATGGCCATCTCCGGCCGGGCCGGCCCGAAAATGCGGCCGGGCAATTCAGCCGCCTGGCCGCCGATATACCGGCGCAGCAGGCTGAAGCCTTCCGGCGCGGCTATAGAAAGCCGGATAGTAAGGCCGTCCGCTTCGTTGACGGCAGCCTCGATGAAGGCATTGCCGTGGTTTTTGAAGTAGTCGGCGAGCTGTAGCCCGGCCCACTCTGCCAGTTGGCTATGCAGGGCTTGTTGCACCAGAGGTGGCACCCTTTTGAGCGCTGTTCCGGAGGACGGCCCCGGCATCACCATGGGATGGACAATGGTGAACTGCCAGTTGGCCGGATATTTGAAGGCGCCGGCGATGCCTCTTTCCACAATGGACAGGGCCATTTGCTGGGCCCGCCCCAGCTGGTTTTTCCGCAACAGGACGGCGATGGCCTGGGCGTCCGCTTCGCTGAAGAACTGTGTGAGTTCGATGCGCGGCTGCACGAAGTTGAGCTTTATCCTGGCCTGGGTGGGGCGGCGCAGGGCCAGGCTGCCATCGCTTTGGGTGTACACCTGAGGGTTGGCGCCTGGAATTTCAAGGTAGTAATACCGGTGGCCGTACTGGCCCGAAGCCGCCGTGGAAAGGCATTTGCCCCGTGCCCGGCAGCCCAGCCTGGGTTCGCCCAGCAGCAGGCCGGCCGCTACGGAGGTCAGGGGGTGGAACTGTGTCCAGGCAAAACGGGCGCCGGGGCCCCGCCTGCCGGCCTGCTCATTGTTGGCAATGTGAAAGAGCTTGCCGCCCGGGAGCAATTCATAGAGGTGCACCCGCGCCCGCAGGCCTGCCCTGGTGTCGACCCCGAGGCGGTCGCGCAAAAAGGTGGACAGCGGCAGCCCGTCGTGCGTTTTGACCTCTTCCATAAGGTAGGGCGTGAGTTCCGCCTCCAGCTCCCGGTTGAGTTTTTTGTAGTAGGCGTTAGGCTGTTTCCGGCCGTGCTTCAGCATCCACATCAGCTGGCGGCGGCTGGATTCGCGCAGGTGTGGGTTCTGCCGGTAGGCCTCCTCGCTGAGCAGGTCAGGCAGGTTGACTTTGGCCGCCTGTTCGAAGGCTTCGAGCAGGTGGCCTTCGAAGAGCGCTTCATCCTCGAGCACGTGGGCCGGCAATTGAGAAGCCTGAAGCAACGTATCCTCGATGGTGGCGGCAACGGCCTGGTTGCCCATGGCGGCCGCTTCCGCTTCGCTCAGCTCCAGGTTGAGCATTTTGAAACCCTGGTCAACGACCAGGCGGGACAGCCTGCGGGCATTATTGCCGTCGATAAGTTTGGAAGTAATACGGGACAATTGCCTTGTCAGGAAACCCATCACCCTTTTTCTGCCGATGATGCGAATGGCCCATTTCAGGCCGGTAAGGGCGGCCGTGACAAACTCTTCAATGGCGGGTTCGGGGCTTTCGCCTTCCGCCATCTGGCCCAGCCGTTGCGCCAGCCGCTCGCGGGCAGCGTGGAGTGTTTCAGGTGTGCTCTCGGGTTGCGTTTCGCCTTCCATCAGAAAGGCTTCGTAGTTCAGTTCAATTTCTTCGGGTGTAGAGGCCAGGAAAAATTCGGCGACGGCCAGGTTGAGTTCGGCCTGGGCAGCCCCTTCTTCCGTTGAAGGTTCTTCTTCTTTGCCGCCATTGCCAAAATATTTGGCCTTCAGCTTTTCCGCATAAGGACGCAGCGAGGCGGGCACCTTGTCCATGGCTTTTTGAAGGAACCCCTTCAGGAAATTCATCACATAGCCCTTCAGTTTGTTCAGAACCGGCCCCAGCCCAACCTTTTTGGCCAGGTTCCAGCCCTTTTTTGCCAGGCTTTTTGCTTTATTGAATGTGTTCTTGCCCCACTTTTTCAGCTTACTGAAGAAATGGTCGAACTGCGGAGATTCGAAACTGTGCAGGGGCTGAAAATGCTCTGTCGCCGCCTCGAAAGCCTCATCGGATAATTCGCCGCGGCTGTATTGTTCGCCCAGTTCTGCGCCATAGTCCAGGAAACGTTCCACTTCCTGGAGCAGGGGCGCGTAGTGGCTTTCAAAAAGCTGGTTGGAAATCCGCACGGTATTACCGGAAGGATAGCCGTCCTGCCAGCTCGCAGCCTCCTGGGCGAGGGCCAGGAGCCCTTCTTCGAATTCTTCGTCGAACAGTTCATCTATTAGTCCCACCAGGGCTTCCCGCCTGGGGTCGTCATGGTTTTCCTGCCCGGAGGTTTCAAAAACGGAGAGGAAAGGGCTTTCTGCTTCCTGCAGGAGAGGAGCCGGGCTTGCCCCCGGCGCCGGGCGATTTGGTTTTCCGGCGATGGGTTCCCCATCGAGAAAGGGAGAGGATGGTCTCATTCTGAATGTGGGTTTTAGGTCAACCAAAATGGTATTTTCTCGCCGGAAAGATGTTGTTTTCTCATCTGTCCGAACCAGTAAATTCCAACTGAATTCCGGTAATTTTTCCCTCCAAACATCTCTAATGGAGGTTTTTCCGCACTTCCCGGGGGGTATTGCCGTATTCTTGTTTGTACTTTTTGGCCAGGTAGGCGCCATCGGTAAAGCCGGCCTGTTGGGCTATGGATTCTATCGTTTCTTTGGTGCCGAGGATGAGTTCGTGGGCCAGGCCCAGGCGCAGGCGCCGGAGGTATTCGGCAGGAGTGCAACCGGCCTGTGCCTGCAGCCATTCATTAAAAGCAGTCGTGCTTTTGCCGACGAGGGCCGCCATCCCGGCCAGCCCGAAGGAGCGGTCGGCCAGGCGCTGCAGGCAGCCTGTATTGAGCCGTTCCAGCAGTTCCTGGTCGGCAGGCGCCAGGCGGAACTGCCCGACCAGGGTTTGCAGGGCCTGCTTCTGGTATTTTTGCAGCAGGACCTGGCGCAATTGGATCAGTTGGCTGATACGGGTCAGCAATTCTTTTTCATCGAAGGGTTTCGACAGGTAGGCGTCGGCGCCCAGCGCCAGCCCTTTCAGCCGGCTTGGCCCGTCGGCGCGGGCGGTCAGCAGGATGACCGGCAGATGGGCGGTGGCCTCGTTGCTTTTCAGCTTCCGGCAAAGGGTAAGCCCTTCGTCCATTTCATCCATCATGATATCGCTGACCACCAGGCCGACGGCCTGGTTGGCGGCCACACGCAGGGCTTCTGCTCCGTTTCTGGCCACCGCGACGTGGTAATAATTCCCCAGCAGGTTGCTGAGGTAGCGGGCCATGTCGGGGTTATCCTCTACGATCAGCACCCGGGGAGAGGCGGGCGACAGAGGAAGGGCTGGCGGGAGCAGAGCGGCGGGGGAATAGCCGTTGCTGTTCAGCGGGAACGGGTTTTCCACCAGCGGCGCCTGATGGCTCAGAGGCAGTTTCAGGCAGAACGTACTGCCGCTGCCCGGCTCGCTTTCCACACTCAGCGTGGCGCCCATGAGCTCTGCCAGTTCTTTTACGAACGAAAGCCCCAGGCCGCTGCCGGTGCGCCTGTCCATGCCGAAAAAACGGTCGAAGATGTGGGGGATATGCTCCGGAGGAATGCCCGGGCCGGTATCCCGGACGGAGATGGTTAGTTGCTGGTTGTTGGTTGTTTGTTGTTCGTTATTGGTTGTTGGTTGGGCGGCCGGCAGGGCGGAACAAACGGCCGACAGGGCCGCCTCTCCTCCACGGGGGGTAAACTTCAGGGCGTTGCTGAGCAGGTTGCTGATGATGTGGTGCAGCAGGCGGATGTCCACATCGGCAATTATCCGCCTGGGTTCGGCCTGCAGGCTCAGTTTCACCAACCGGTCGGCGGCGAGCAACTGGTGTTCGTCCACCCATTGCCGCAACAACCGGACGATATCCGTTTGCACCGGTTGGAGGCTGAGTTTCCCGTTTTCCAGCTTAGATACGTCCAGCAACTGGTCGACCAGGTGCAGCAGGAGCCGGCTGTTCTGTTGTATGCGCTGTACGCCTTCCGGCAGCGGGATGCCGCCAGGCCGTAGCATCTGCCCGGCCAGGCCGGTGATGGCGGCCAGGGGCGTCCTGAAATCGTGGGATATGTTGGTGTAGAAGCGGCTCTTGAAAGCATCCAGATCTTTGAGCCGCTTTGCTTCCCTTTCCCCCATCTGCAACTGGGCAGCCAATACCCAGCGGCGTTTTTGAAAGCGGTAGGCGCCGTACAGGGCCCCTGCCAGAATGATGCAATACAAGGCGTAAGCCCACTCTGTGCGCCACCACGGTGGGTGAATGGCAATCTCCAGAGGCCGGATGGCCTCTCCCCATCGGCCGTCGCTGTTGGCCGCCATCACCTCGAACTGATAAGCGCCCGGAGGAAGCTTAGTGTATCGCGCAAAATTCCGCCGCCGGGCGTTGACCCATCCGTCTTCGTATCCCTTCAGCCGGTATCGGTACTGGTTGTTGCCCAGGCTGTAGTAATCGGGGCTGACAAATTCGATCTCAATGGTATTCTGCCGGTAATCCAGCGACAGGCGCCGGATAGCCCCTACATGGCCTTTTTCCCGAAAGGGACGGTCGTTGATTTTCAGGTTCGTCAGCAGCGGTACGGGCGCGAGGTAGGGGTTCTGCCGGATCTGGTGGGGAAAAAAACGGTTAAAGCCATTGACGCCGCCGAAGTAAATCTCACCCGAACGGGTTTGCAAAAAGGCATTGGTGTTGAACTCATAACCCTGGATGCCGTTTTTCGGGCCGTAAATGATAAACCGCTCTTTTCGGGGATCAAACTGCGCAATACCCCGGTTGCTGCTCAGCCAGAGGCGCCCCAGGCTGTCGGCTATCACGGCGTAAAGATATTCGCTTGGCAGGCCGTCGGCTACATTGTATGTTTTTTCAACAACCACCTCCCGCCAGCCGTCAAGCGGCCGGGCTTTCAGCAGGCCTTCCGTCGTTGCCAGCCAAAGCATGCGGGCTTCTCTGTCGTGATAGAAACATTTTACATCGATATCCGGGAGAAAGTGTTGTAAAGGCGGTTCCGGGCTTCCCTTTTCCAGGTGATCCAGCCATTCATCCGGCCGGAAGCGGTAAAAGCCCCTGTTGTCTTCCGTAACGTAAAAATGGCCGGTTTCATCGAGATAGAGGTAGCCTGTCCGGACATCGCGAAGGGGAAGGAAGGCTTTCGGCCGGCTGCTCCCCGGGAGCAGGTAATAAAGCCCGTAATTTGTGCTCATAAACAAGGCGCCGCCGGGCGCTTCCTGGAAATCCCGGTAAAAGTTGGCCTCGGCATTATCCCACAGGACAGGAGGCAGAGGGCGGCCCTGCTTCAGGTGGAAGCGGCACAGGCACTCATTTGAACCTATCCAGAGCACATCGCTGGCGCCTTCAAAAAAACAGCGCGCCTGGTTGGGGAAACCGGAAGGCAGGGCTTTGCTGTTCAGCACCCGTTCGATGCGGTTGCTCCGGGGGTTGAAAAGGCAGGCCCCGTCAAACTCCATTCCCATCCAGATCATGCCTTCCTTTGTCTCGTAAAAGGACCGGACAACTGGAGTGCGAATGCCGTATTGCCGGAAAAAATCCCTGCCGTACTTTTGGAAGGGCGTGAGGTTCTCCATGACCAGGTCGATGCCTTCCGGGTCGGTATTGATCCACATCAACCCGTCCCGGTCGAAGAGCAGGATCGAATTGGCGTTGTTGGCCAGCCCGTGTTCGGCAGTAATACGTTGAACGCCGCCGGTGGCGGGGCTGTATATCAGGGAGCCCTCTTCCGTGCTGCCCAGCCACAGCTTGCCGTCGGGCAGGATTTGAATGCCGCCTATGGCGCTGGCCTTCAAAAAAGAGGCCAGGCTGATCTTCCGGAAAACTTTCTTAACGGGGTTCAATACTACTAAGCCCTGCCGGATGCCCAGATAAATGACACTGTCGGCGACGTATTTCAGGCTATGGAACTCGAGGGGAGCTCCCAGTATATTTTCCGGATGAGGAGAGAAATACCGCTCGATCCTGCCTGTTTCAGGTTGGAAGCGTTCCAGCCCATACGGTTGCCTGATGTAGATGCAGCCATCGGGCTGGTAGGTTACCGTGTTAATCTGGTATTCCGCCTGGCCGTATTTCCAGCGGGAACTGACGATCTCCTTTTTTTTCAATTTCGGGCTGTAGCGCACGATGCCTTCGGCGTCGTTGATATACCAGATGTACAGGCTATCGGCGTGAAAAGGATAGGTTCGGGTATGTATCTCTCTGCCTTCAGGGCTATGGGCGGGCACGAAATGAAAGCAGTCTTCTGCAAACATCCATCCGTTGAGGCCAGCCGGGCTGCCCGCCCAGATATTGCCGTAGGGGTCTTCTGCCAGCCCTATGGAAGCTCCCCCTTTAAAGGCGCAACTGTCTTCCGGATTGGATCGGTACACTTTGAACTGATGCCCGTCATAGCGGTTCAGCCCCTCATAGGAAGTCAGCCAGAGGAACCCCCGGCTGTCTTTGAGCATGGTGTAATTCGTTCCCTGTGACAGGCCGTCTTCCACGCCGTGGTGGATTACCTTGAAGTAAGAGGGCGGATAAAACTGGGTATCGCGAAGAATCGGCTGGCCTGCCGCAGTGCAGCAGCTCCGGAGCAGGAGAAAAAGAACGCAAATATGCCTGAACGAGGGGCCCGGCATCTGTAATGGGTATTAGAGCGTGTTGAGAATTCCACTGCCGGCCTCCAAATGGCAAAACTTCAACAAACGCATGGAAAAGCAACGGAATAATGGCCTGGACTTTCGCGGTGTCAAGATATTAATTTTTTCTTACTATTCAGCACCAGGCGTCAAATCGCCATGATGCCGAATAGTAACGCTCCGGTTGCCGGAACAATTGAAAGCCTCCTGCGAAATTCAAGGCCGCCCCATCTTCACCCAACGAAGTACGGCGCTGCCCTGGCCGGTGCGGACGGTAACGAAGTAAATCCCATCCGGAAGGTCAGGCAACAGCCGGCGGCTGGCGCCAGGCATAGCCATATATTTCACCGGCTGGCCCACCATTGTTCCCGCCTGGCCGCTGATGTCGAGCTGTACCTGCCCGGCCTCTTCCAGTTCCACTTCCAGCCAGGCTTCGGCCGCAGAGGGGTTGGGGAACAGGCGGGCCGAAAGGCCGCCCGCCGGCTCACGGGTGGCGACGATGTCCCGCACAACGATATAATAATCCTCGGCCTGGCCGCGGTTGAGCGGCCCGCAGGCAGTCGGCGGGGCGTAGTAGTAAGGTTCGGAGGCAACCCGCAGGCGCAGCGGCGTATCGCGCACCGCGCTGGAGGGGATGGTCACGAAGCCCTGGTGGTTGATGTATGCCTGGCTGCTGAACAACAGTTCGTTGGCGCCGAAGGAACCGTTATTATTGAGGTCGGCCCAAACCCGCACATGCTCATCCGCCTGGTTGCCGGTGACGACGGCGATGGGGTACTGGCTTCCTGCCATCAGGGTGGCGCCAAAGGTACAGGAAAAATTCTGGTATCCTTCCGAGGCGTTGCCGCTGCTGTGGCCGAGCCCGGCGAGTTGCACCTGGAAGATGCCCGCTTCACAGCAGTAGTCGAGGGTCTGAGGGGTGCAGCTGGCGTCGGCCGGGCCGTAGAATGGGTCAATGGTTATTTCCAGGCTTGCCGTATCGCAGCCGGAATTGTTGCAGCCGGCCAGGGTGACGGTATAGGCGCCTCCGCCGGCATAAGTGTGCGCCGGGCTGGCCGCGAAAGAGTCGAAGCCGTCGCCAAAAGACCAGTACCAGGAGCTGAGGCCGTTGGTCGTTTCTTCGGAAAAACTTACCCTGCCGCTGCAGGGAGGGACTTCATAATTGATCCGGATACAGGGCAGGCCGAGGGCTTCTACCTGAATGGGGATGATCAGGGGGTTATTCACCGGGTCGTTGGTGTTCAGGCGCAGTTGCCCGGCGTACAACCCTGCAGAAAGACCCTGCCCGTTGAATTCCACTGCCAGGCTCTGGCTGTTGCCGGTGGCGAGGGCGCCGCTCAGGGTCCCGGCGCTGAGGCCGGGCGGAAGAGGGTTGGCCATCCAGTGGAACAGGTTGGCCAGCAGGCTGGCATTCTGGGGGACGGTATTATCGAGGCTGGCGCCCCAGTATGCCACATTTCCCAGCCCGGCAGGCAGGCAGGCCAGGAAAATCTCATTGTTGTATTCGGCCAGCCGCACCAGGCCATTGGCATTGAAGTTGGCGAAATAGCTGGTTTCGCTGGTCCGGAACCTGCTGTCAAAACCGTCCAGTATGGCATGAGCGGGAATGCGCGCAGCCACTTCCACATCATAGTAGGCGTTGACGAAGTAAGGCGGCAGAATGCCCATCTGGCTCACCGGGCCTGTATTATACCATCCCATTACCAAGACCATCCCTCCGCTGTCCAGAAATTCCTGGATGACGGGCCGGAAGTTGTCGTAGGCCGGGTCGGAAAAAAAGTCGAAAGGCGGCAATACCAGTACGCTGGCCCAATCCAGAGAATCGGCCAGGGCTTCGGCAGAGGCATTGCCATATTCTCTGATCTCCGCATTGCTGAGGTAAGTTTCTATCAGGTTGCGCAGGACGCTCCATTTCCAGGCGTTGGCGCCATAGGTGAGGCCCAGGATGCGTTTGGGCGCCAGGGCGCCTCCCATCTGGAAATTCAATATCCCCTGGCCATTATTGCTCAGCGTGACGGTTTGGCTGAAACTTTGATCACAGGCAAGGCTGCCGGCAAGGCTGGCGGGGCTGGCTGCCGATACCGGCGCAGCTACTGCCAGCCCGCTGAGCTGCACGGCGATGGCGCCCCCGTCGGTTTCGAGGGCGAGCTGCCCGTTATGGGCGCCCGGCTCCTGAGGGGCATAGGCCACTTTCAGCAGGGCCTGCTGCCAGGGAAGCACTACGGTGGGCGGGGAGAGCAACAGGAAGTAGGGGTTATCCGTTTGTGCCGAGAGAATATGCAGGGTATCGCAACCCCGGTTGTGCACCACCATTTGCCGTACCGTCTGAGCATACTGCTGTGCGATGCCAAAGGTAAGGCTGGTGGCCTCCGTTTCCGCAGCCGGGGCGCCCTCCACCTGCAAGTGGAAAGGAACAGATACTTCCGGCTGTAGCGGGTCGTTGGTGTTCAATATCACCCGGCCATTGTAAGCGCCGGCCGGCAGGTAATTCGTTTGTATTCCCAGGTTGAAGGGCTGGGCGCCGCCAACCGCCACCTGGCCTGATGCCGGGCTTACCCATAACCGGCCCCGGCTGCCGCTCCAGCCCAGGGCATTGCCCAGGAGCCGGGCGGTAGTAGCGTCGTAAGATAAAAAGTTGAAACCCAGGTATATGATCTTCGCCGGGCCCTGTTGCCGGTATCCCAGGATGGAATATCCGTTCTGATCACACAGGCTGGTATAATCGGGATTGCTGATGCGGAGGCCGCCGCAAAAGACGGGGGCAAAATAAAGGGCCGGCATGCCCTCGGTGAGCGGGCTCCCTTCGGCAAAATCCAGGTTGAAATAAGAGTACTGCTGGGTGTAATAGTCCGGCGCCGCCAGCAAACCGGTGGCCTCCATCCAGTAGTGATAATACCCCTGGGCCAGGAAGATCACAGAGCCGCCCCGGGCAGCAAATGCCTGGACCGCCGGCGCCATAGACTGAGCTGTCGCAAAGTCCTGATAAATATCCGGCAGGATCAGCACGTCGGCATCTTTCAGATCTTCGCTCAGCCCGGCGGCGTCCGGAGCTGCCGATGCCCGGAGGCCGTGTTCTGTGCCGCTGGCGGCCAGCGCCGACAACAGGCCGTTGAGCGGGTCGCCGAGCGCGTTGCGGGTGTATACCACTACCCTTGGTATGTGGGCGAGCGTAGCGTCTGCCTGGAAGAGCAGCGGCCCTTCTCCCGCATTACTGAGCTGCAAGGAAGCAAAGGCCGTATCCCCGCAACCGGCCGACAAGTCCAGCATCGGAGGATCGATACTCAAAGCGGGCGCTCCCTGCACCTGAATGTCAATAGTAGCCGTATCGCTCAGGCCATGGCAGTTGAATACAACCAACTGAGCTGTATATTCTCCCGGTTGGCTGTAGGCGTGCGACGGGTTCTGCTGGCTGGAGAAAGTGTTGTCTCCGAAATCCCAATGCCAGGAAACAGGAAAATTAGTAGCCGAAGCGGAAAATTGCACAGTTTCCCGCAGAGCAGGGGCCGGGTTGGATGCCGATGTGCTGGCCTCTACCGGTTCCGGCGGCGCCAGTTCGCTCGACCATTCCAGGCGGAAACCCCTTTCGATAACCGAACCGTCGGTGAACCACTGCAGGAAGAACTTTCCGTTGCTGCTGCTGTAAGAAACCTCTTCATAATAGCCGGACAGGGTGGCCAGCAGAGGCGCCTGCTCATTCTCGCCGTCGTAAATGGCCAGCCGGTCGCAGCAGGCTTCCGTGTACAGATAGTCGATGAAGAGATTCAGCGTGACCGCACAACCGGGGTTGATCAGCAGGCTGCAGGACTCGGCATCAGTATAATTGCCGTCGGGGCCGCCGGAATCGTACAACACTCCGGCAGGGGCCGGGCTGACGGCATTTCCGGCAGCGCATAAATGCAGGGAATCAGCTGACTGGCCAAAAGCAGGCCCGTGGACAATAGCCGACAGGCCCATCCACAATGCAAGGGATAAAGGTTTACGCATAAGGTGTAATGAGTTAGGAGCGCAATTGGAAAATCACGGTCAAATATCGTCTCAAGTCCGATAAGATTCAACTGGGATACAGCCTGGTAGTTATATTTATTTTTTTAACATGTGTTGCTGTGCCTAAAGGCACGCTTCCCCTATTATATTTCAAGGTAGTGGGTTAAATCCGTTGATCTATTCAGCGGGCCTGGAGGCCCGCTCTCCATTTGCGGCTGAAACTTCAACGGTTTTAACCCACTACCATATTTCAAACCGAGAATAGCTGTCTTCAGGCTGGCCGCCCATAAGTTTTTGACAGGATTAACAGGATGTACAGGATTTTTATGCCTCTTGCCCCGTTAAGTATACCACAGGGCATACCCACCCGCCGTTTTCAGGAACCTCAGCCCGTCCTCACTGCGCTCAGCCAGCCTCCTGCCCCTCCGGCTCGGTCACCAGGGTGAGGCCGGGCCGGTGTGGTTTCTGATAGAGGCGGTAATAAAGTTTAGCAAAGCGGGCGGCCACAGCCACCATGTCTTTGGTTTCCAGCAGCAGGCTGAAGTAGAGCAGGCTGTTGCTGGCGTTGTATGCCTTCTGCTTGATGCCGTCGACCTGATGGGCCATCAGCCTTTCCAGGTCCAGCAGGAGGGCCTTTTTTTTCGCTTTGACCTCCTGGTACAGATCGAAGTCCTGCCTGCTCATCATTTCGGTGATGCGGCCGAAGTAGCCGGCCAGTTCCACCACCACCCGTTCCAGTTCTTCGCTTTGGGAGTTTTCCAGTGGCCGGTGGCTGTTCTTCACATGTTTATTGCAGGCTTCGACGATGAAGGCAATGGACTGCACGATGTCCTGCCGCAGGTCATACACCAGCAGATAGGCCCGGCTGCCGTGGCCGTGTATTTCCTCGATGCGCCGGATATCATTATAAAAGCTGTAGCGGAATTCCTCATTTTGCCGCCGGATTTCCTTAATAGCCGCTTTGGCCTGCTGAAGGAGAAGAAGGTCTTCCCGGCGCAGGCCTTCCAGAGCGTCGCTGAAGGCGCTGCCGATGGCGTGCAGGTTTTCGGCTACCTGCCGGGCGGTATAGGATGCCACCTGCTCGGTGGTCATCTTGCTGTTCGCCGCCTGTGCAGCTTCGCGTTTCCGCTTGACCTCCTCGCGCCGGTGATGCAGGATAAAGGTTCGGGTGATGAGCCCTGCCGCCAGTACAACCAACCCGATGAGGGCCGGCAGGCGGAACTGGTAAAGGAGAAAGGCAAAGGCGCCGGATACCGTGAAGGCAATAAAAGCCGTGGCGAACCAGCCCCCGATGACGTTGACGACCCCGGCCACGCGGTACACGGCGCTGTCGCGCCCCCAGGCGCGGTCGGCCAGAGAACTGCCCATGGCCACCATGAAGGTAACGTAGGTGGTTGACAGAGGCAGCTTGAAGGAGGTGCCCAGGGCAATGAGGGCGCTGGCTACCGTCAGGTTGA